>NZ_BAAHYN010000004.1:0-420224 GCF_054657535.1 Desulfosporosinus burensis | reverse complement strand
GTCCACACGGCAGGAGTATGCGTTATGAGTCGCCGTGTGGCGAAAGTTAATTCTAAATCTGCCGGGCAATATCGTGGGATGGGACAATATCACTTTGCTGAAAGAGGAGAAAGGTTCTCGTTAAATCCTCGAATTGCTCCTATTAGAGTTTTTTTTCGAATGTTTTATAAGGCTAACTATTAACAGTAAGGTTGGAAGTAAAGCTTCTATTGTTATAGCAGTATAAGGGAAAATAGTTCCTTTAGTCAGGTGAAACCTGTCTACAACACTATGAAACAAGAATTCAGACAAAAATAACATAGTTATTCCTATTAAAGGACTTATCGTTTGATATTTCTTTAATTTTAGCAATTGCGCCAAGCCAATTAAACTAAGAAGATAAAAAGTGGTAATAGTAATAAAAGTCACTGCAATCCATACGATCACCTCTAGGGGTTCAAACCTTTCAAAAAAATCCCCTACATTAATCATTTGAGCGAGGCGATAAATGAAATGGGTTTGTTCAGCAGAAAGATTAACTCCCAAGACAGTAATAGATTGCATCAAAATGAGAATTAAGAATACCCCACCGGTAACCAATCCAAATAACTGAGCTTTAAGCGTTTTTTCAGGGATATTGTGATAAGCCATAAATACCCCCATTACAATAGAAGACCCGATTAAGGCGCTGGGCAATACACTAATCTTTATGATTTCCTTAACATGTTGGAAAGCAGGCTGAAGGTTTTCTAATTTAACCCCTTTTGCGTTAAAAAGAAGAAGGATAAATAAGAAAAGCATCACCAAAGGGCTTACCAGTTCGCTTAGCCTAGCTAAGACCTCTAATCCGGAATTAACAGCATAAATACTTACCAGAAGGATAACAATGCTAAAAACAATAGCCGGAGTTTCAGGCATTAAAGCCGTAGAAAGGAAATCAGTTGTTGTCCGTAAGAAAAGAGATCCCATAAATAAAAAAAACAGAAGGAAAATGAATCCAATTAACTTACCAAGAAGTTTTCCCAAAATTGCCTCACTGTATTGATATATTGTCTGATTGGGATACCTCAGTCCAAGTATGTAAAGAATAACTGCAATGATAGCATTAACCCCTATGGCAACAAGGAGTGACAACCAAGCATCCTGTTCAGACTGCTTGATGACGGTTGTACCTGATAAAAGCATACTACTTGATGTTACACAAAAAATCAGAAAAAATATTTGTTTACTTGATAGTCTCCAACGTTCTGATATATATATCAATCCAATCCAATCCAATTTCTTATTATTATAATCTTTCTCCTCTTAATTATACCAAGGACTGGTTTTAACTATTTTTACAAGTATTAGCAGCAATAAAAATAGGGAAAGGCCTATCGGATGGGAGGAGGAAATGGGCAGAGTGGCTTGCAGAGGTAAGGAATACGCAAAGACTTGGGAGAGTGAAGAATGAATTAATGACATATAAAAGTGGATTAGGGGCAGACTAATTATTGTTAATCATTGTAGAAATTGGTGGATGAAGAAATGTTGGAAAAGGGAAGGATATCTAGTCAGCAATTCTTTTTTTTAATTCTTGTTTTAATTTTAAGTGCTTCTCTTTTTAACCTTCCTTCTATTATTATTTCTCGTACGAAACAGGATGTTTGGATTGTCATGCTCATTGCCCTGGGGATTGACGCGGTGGTCGCCGTCGTTCTCTACGTCCTCGGACTCAGGTATCCTAATCAAACCATGTTTGAGTACAGTGAAGAGATCTTAGGGAGGTTTTTGGGCAAGGGAGTTGGGTTAATTTTTGCGCTATTTTTTTTGTTGACTACTGCTGTCGATTTGCAAATCACGATCAGTTTACTGACCACAGCAGTTATGCCTGAAACGCCTCAGACTGTTTTCTATCTTATTATGCTCATAGTGGCTGCTTATGCGGTAAACGCAGGTTTGGAGCCCATAGGGAGGTTAAGCGAACTGGTTGGCCCGCTGGTCGTATTTTCATTACTATTATCCCTTGCTCTTAATATTAACCATATTAAACTAGAAAACCTAAAACCGGTATTTCAACTGAGCATGCGGGAAGATTTACAGAACAGCCTTTTGCCCGGGAGCTTATTTGGGGTCTGTATCATTATGGGTGTCTTTATGGCTTATCATAACAACCCCAAAGATACCTTGAAAGCAAAATTAGGAGGGGTGGTTACGGGAACCCTTCTGATCATTTTAAATTTATTAGTTGTGATCATGGTCTTCGGAGCCAATATGTGTGCCGAATTGCGTTTTCCTTTGTACAGCCTTGCCCAAATGATTGAAATAGGGGATTTTTTTGAACGATTAGAACTTTTGGTGATGATTTTTTGGATTGCAGCCGGTTTTATAAGTATATCCATGCTTTATTATGCTAGTACGCTTGGCTTTGCACAACTGTTAAAGCTGCCAGATTATAAACCTCTTACCCCGTTAATTGGGGTCGCGGTTTTCATCTTAACGATGACATTGTTTCGTAATATTACCGATACGGATGCTCTTTTTGAAAGTAGTATTTTTACTTATCTTGCTTTATCGGTAGAAGGAGGTTTAACAACTCTGCTTTTCTTTGTCAGCCTCTTGAGACACCGAAAGAAACCGATTTGGATAAAGAAGAGGGGATAAAGATGCTGAAAATATTAACTCAGCTTTGGAATTCGGCAAAAAAAAATCATCAACCCCAAAAAAATAAAAATAAAAATTCGAAAAGCACTCTAGCAGCAGAATCGGTTGGTCTGGACTCCCGGCTGGAGGTGAACCTGTCGCAAATCAAAGAACGGTTTAAAGGCAGTGTCGATGTGGCGTATCGGGAATTTTCACTCGGCTTTGATCTTAACAAGAAGGCAGGCCTCATTTATATTGACGGTTTGGTCAACTCGGAAATTACCAATACCACAATTTTAAAGCCTTTGATGTCTGAGCTTGTTCAAAATGAAGAGCTGAAAAACATGGAGCAGGGAAATTTTTTTGAGAAAATTAAAAGTTGTGCCTTACCGAATAGTGGTGTTCGGGAGGCCACGGCTTTACAAGAAGTGATCAACGGGATTTTGTCCGGGGAAACGGCTTTACTACTGGATGGTTTTCACACTGCCTTGTTGATCATCGGGACCAGGGGTTTTGAAGCGAGGGGGGTAGAGGAACCGGATACTGAAGCAGTCGTTCGGGGCCCTCGTGAGGGTTTTACAGAAACTATAGGGGTTAATACAGCACTATTGCGCCGCAAAATTAAAAATGAGAAGTTGCGTTTTGACAGCTTGAACTTAGGTCGGCAAACCAAAACCCCAGTTTATATTGCCTATATAGAAGGAATCGTCAATGAAAAAATGCTTACGGAAGTAAAAAAACGCCTTCAAAGGATTGATATTGATGCTATTTTGGAAAGCGGTTATATCGAACAACTGATTGAGGATGCCCCAACTTCGATTTTCCCAACCATTGGCAACACGGAAAAACCGGATATTCTGGCAGCTAAACTGCTCGAGGGCAGAGTAGGGATCTTTGTTGACGGGACACCTTTTGTATTAACCGTTCCCTATTTGCTGATTGAAGGGTTTCAAAGCGCTGAAGATTATTATTCAAGGCCTTATTATTCAACGGTTATTCGAATCATTCGCTATACCGCCTTTTTTATTTCAACTCTATTTCCGGCTATATATGTTGCTTTGCAGAGTTTTCATCCGGAGATGATCCCAACGTCTTTGCTCATCAGTATGGCCGGTGCTAGGGAGGGGGTTCCTTTCCCTGCCTATATCGAAGTCTTTGTGATGGGAGTGGTTTTTGAAATCATGCGGGAAGCAGGTGTTCGGATGCCCAGGCCGATCGGCCAATCTGTAAGCATTGTAGGTTCTTTGGTATTGGGAGAAGCGGCGGTACGCGCTGGGTTTATCAGCAATCCGATGGTCATTGTCGTGGCAATTACTGCTATTTCTGGTTTTGTAGTTACTGCCCTAGCGGATGCAATGGCGCTCATGCGGTTATTTTTTATGATTTGTGCTAGCAGCCTCGGTTTCTTTGGCCTGTTGATGGGAATTTTGGTCATCGAGATTCACCTGATGAAATTACGTTCTTTTGGCATTCCTTACCTATACCCCGTGGCTCCAATGAATTTTGAAGAATTAAAAGATGTGTTCATCCGGGCCCCCCTCTGGACTCAAATTTTCCGTCCCAGGCTTTTAAGCAAAAACCAAGTTAGGGGGAGTTCCAGTAAACCGTCTCCGAGTAAAAATCAAAGGAATGAGGAATCATGAGGGGAAAGAGAGGAGTTGTGTTCCTCCTATTAATCTTATCCGTCACCCTTTTAACAACGGGGTGTTGGAATCGTAAAGAACTAGACCGGTTAGCAATTGTTGCGGCAGTTGGGATTGATAAAGGAGAAGATCAAAAAATAAAGCTTACCGTTCAGGTTATTAAACCAGGAGCACTCAAAAGCCCCTCTTCAGAAGGCGGATCAGGAAAAGAAAAAGGGGTATGGATCATAAAGAGCAGCGGTAATACTGTTTTTGATGCGGTTAGGAATTTTATAGAAAAATCGGGGCGTAAGCTTTTTTGGCCACATACCATGGTTATAGTCATTGGAGAAAAAATGGCTAAGGATGGCATTCTACCAGTCATTGATTGGTTTCTCCGGGATCATGAAATGCGTCTTCAAACCAGGGTTTTAGTAACCCCAGGAGAGGCTTCAGAAATGATCTCTGGTAATGCAGGATTGGAAAAAATCCCGGCCAGTCATTTAGAGCGGATGATTAAAGACTCTGGTGCTTTATCGAAAAGCGTGGCGGTTAATCTTATGGAAGTTACTAATATGATAACTTCCCAGTCGAGCCATCCGGTTATCGGCAGAATCAGCAAAAATAAATCCGGGCAGGATGAAGAAGAACTACTTCTGAAAGGAGCTGGGGTTTTTCGGAAGGATAGGCTGATCGGCTGGCTTAACCCTTTAGAAACTAGGGGGTATTTATGGATAAAGGATAAAGTAAAAAGCGGGATTATTACTATTCCGTGTCCGGAACATCCGGATAAATTGATATCTCTGGAAATTATAAAGTCTAAAAGCAAGGTAAAACCCAGGTTGGAAATGGGTATGCTGAAATATACCATAGAAGTGGATATTAATTGCAATCTTGGAGAGCAAATGTGTATTGAAGATTTGAACCCGGAAATGATTGCTGTTTTGGAAGATGAAGAACGCCAAGCTGTTGAAAAAGAAATCATTGCTTTAATACGGAAAGCCCAGGAAGAATACAAATTAGATATTTTGGGCCTGGGTGAGGCAACTATGCGAGAATTTCCCGAGGAGTGGAATAAGGTAAAGGAACGGTGGGAAGAGGAATTTCCTCAAGCTGAAGTTGAGGTGAAGGTTAATTCCAGGTTGTCGAGTATGGGTATGCTGAAAAGTTTAAAAACACAAAAGTAAGGATTGAAATGCTAAGGACGTAAGAATTTCAGCAGCCACTTAAGGTTAATTAAAAATCCTAAAGACAAGTTAAAAAATGATCTGGAACGGGAAAAAGCTACTTAGCAGAAATCATGTACCACTATGCGGTACAGTCTGGACACTTGAACTCGGGGGCTCCCTTCGTTGTCTTTAATTGTGCAGACTATGCAGCTAATCCACAGCTGTTACTTGCACAATTATTGGTTATGTCAAGGGTGCCTTCACAGGTGCCGAACACACGACCCCTGGCTTGATTGCTCAAGCCGAAAATGGTGTGCTCTTTGGGCATAGCCCCTGGGAAAGTAGGTCATCGCCAGGTAACAAACAAAAGGCTATCTCAGTAAGATAAGCATCAGTGTAACAAAGGCGGCCACTTGCCAAGGATAGCGAGAAGGGACTGCCAGCGCCCGAGGACTCGGCACTAGGCAGTTTTCTTTTAATTTTAATTTAGCGATTAAAAGAGTAGATTTAGACAAGTGAACCGCTCCTTTGTCTAAACATTGATAGAAAGTTAGACTATACTGAATAATAATTAAATAAAGAAAATTCAATAAATAATGTTTTAATTATGAGATAGATATGCTAATATATGCAAAAGCGAATGAATAAACATTCAAATTTAGAGGAGGATACAAGCATGGCAGAAGGTTTAGGTGAGAGATCTTGGTATCGATTCTATGAGCAGAATATTCCAAAACAATTTGAGATCCCAGAGCAAACTCTGCTGAGAATGTTTAAGGAGACCGAACAGAAATATCCTAATAACCCAGCGTTAATTTTTGCAGGTAAGACAACCTCGTACAGCGAGATGAATATTCAAGTTGAGCGCTTGGCCAAAGAGTTAGTTCAGAGAGGGGTAAAAAAAGGGGATCGCATCTCAATATATATGCCCAATAGTGCTAACTGGGTAGTCGCGTTCTTTGCTATCCAAAGGATTGGGGCTATCGTGGTGCAGACGAACCCCCTATACGTGGAAAACGAATTAAAAGCACTTTTACAAGATGCTGGGGCCATCGGAATTGTTTCAATTCCACAACTTTTACCTCGTATCACGCCAATCCAAGCAGAAGTAGGGCTAAATATTATTGCGTTAGACTGGGTAAGTGCATTTTCTGGGCTCAAAGGGTTAGGGCTAGAAGATAATCCTGTATTTATGGACATTGAGAAGGTTATAGCCAATACAGACTTAGATAATGTAGAGTCTCCACCGATGGAAAGCAAATCGGATGAAGTTGCTGTTTTGCAGTACACAGGGGGTACGACTGGAGCACCTAAAGGGGTCATGTTAACTCATCGTAATCTTGTTGCTAATGCTATGCAGGCTTGGAAATGGATATTGGGTACCGAGGGTGAGGAAAGAGTTTTAACAGTATTACCTCTATTTCACATATACGCATTGACAGCTTGTATGAACTTAGCGATTATTTCCGGAGGGGCAATGATTATTTTGCCAAGGTTTGATCTCGATGCGGTGCTTCAACATATCAATGATTATCAACCCACTTTCTTTCCAGGAGCTCCGACCATGTATGTTGCGGTTATTAATCACCCGCGAATTAAGGAATACAAAGTTTCTTCTATTCGATGTTGTCTAAGTGGATCAGCTCCACTACCCAAGGAAGTAGCGCTTCGCTTCGGAGAATTAACGGGTGGAAGGTTGGTTGAGGCATATGGCTTATCGGAAGCATCACCAGCGACCCACTTAAATCCAGTATTCCATGCCCGGGTGGGCTCAATCGGAGTTCCAGCTCCCAACACAGATGCTAAAATTATGGATTTGGAGACGGGAGAAAAAGAACTACAACCGGGAGAAATTGGTGAATTGGTTATTAAAGGAGATCAGGTTATGCTAGGCTATTGGCAAAAACCTGAGGAGACGGCGGATACTCTGAAAGACGGCTGGCTCTATACCGGCGATATTGCTCACAGGGATGAGGACGGGTTCTTCTATATTGTTGATCGGAAGAAAGATATGATCATTACGGGGGGATATAATGTCTATCCACGTGATGTGGAAGAGGTACTTTATGCGCACCCCGCAGTGAGAGAAGCAGTGTGTGCTGGAATTTCTGATCCATATTGGGGGGAAATGGTGAAAGCATATATCGTTTTAAAAGAAGGAATAAGCACTACAGAAGAAGAGGTCATGACCTATTGTAAGGATAAGCTTGCGACATTTAAGATTCCTAAGAAAGTTGAATTTCGTGAGGCCTTGCCCAAGACTGCTATTGGCAAAGTATTACGCCGATTCTTAGTAGAAGAAGAGAGAGAAAAAGCCTTACTTCAAGCAAAATCTGCTGCTGAAGCGCAGGTGGCTGTAGCCACGGAGGAGACTGTGACCGCATAAACTGAAAAATTTCTTAGTAGCATCCAATTTGCTTGCCCTGATACAAAAGGAGACATTACTTCAATTACAATGAAGTAATGTCTCCTTTTATGGTCTTGCTATTTCTTTGACCGTAAGGCTTCTTCTTTTGAGAGCCCATGGCCGTCTCTAGAATCCATACTTGGTTGATCTTCTGGACGAGATGGGATTGGTTTTGTATTAGGATTAGCGTTTTTTTCTGTGGGGAATTTTTTAATCACGATTATATCACTTCCTTCTTGAGATAATACTATTTGGCTTACAGTTGTTAGTCTGTCCTTTTCGAGTTCAATTGATGAATGACAGATGAGTGATAGAGTCACTGAAGTTAATAAGATTTTCGATGCATTCACGAAAATAGGCAGAAAAGTGGAGCTTACACCTATAGAAGTAGGTCTTAGAATTATATTGAGAGATAATGAACAGAAAGCAGCGTTGGAGAGAGGTGCGAACCTAATTTATGTCTAAATGGAGAGTTGACACACAACATATAGTATGGTTTAATTTAAAGCATACTATATGTTGTGGGGTGAAAGTGTGCACTGTCCTTTTTGCGGAAACGTAGAAACGAAAGTTTCTGACTCCCGGCAAGTTGATGAAGGAACCACTGTCCGTAGGCGCAGAGAATGTGATCACTGTTTGCGTCGGTTCACCACATTTGAAAAATTTGAGGATTCTCCTCTTGTTGTTGTAAAAAAAGAAGGTCGACGAGAGGAATTTTCACGTTCTAAAATGTTGGCTGGTATGCTTAGGGCTTGTGAAAAACGACCAATTTCTAGAGACCAAATTGAGGATGTGGCTTACGGGATTGAAAAGACCCTCCGCAATAGCCATGAGCGTGAGGTGTCGAGTGCCGAGGTGGGAGAAGCTGTCTTGGAACACCTCTTTAGTTTGGACGAAGTAGCCTACATACGTTTTGCCTCCGTCTATCGTCAGTTTCGAGATATACAACGTTTTATGGAAGAGCTAAAAGATCTTATTGAAAAGCGCAAAACTTCCGAGTAGAAAAGCTAGTTAAAGAGTTAATAAGGAAAGTTGGGGATTCGAGTTGAGTTTCGAGGGACAAGCACCAAAAACCTGGATAAAGGCTAATTTGACGTCTAATGCACGTGTTGTATTGGGAAAACGGTATCTTAAACAAATTGATGGAAAAGTTGCAGAATCTGCAGAAGACATGATTTACAGAGTAGCTAGTGTGGTTGCAGAGATTGAAGAGGCTCAATATGGCAAGGGGAAGAAAGAAACTCAAGCCTTAGCTAAAGAATTTTACACCATGATGGCGAACCTTGAGTTCATGCCAAACTCGCCTACGCTGATGAATGCCGGTCGAGATCTTGGTCAATTAAGTGCCTGTTTTGTTTTGCCGATTGAAGACAGCATGGAAGAAATTTTTGATGCGATTAAAAATGCAGCAATTATTCATAAATCCGGTGGAGGGACTGGTTTCAGCTTTTCACGTTTACGCCCCAAAAACAGCATGGTCCGTTCAACCGGTGGAGTGGCATCTGGTCCTATTTCTTTTATGAAAGTTTTTAATTCTGCCACGGAAGCAGTTAAGCAAGGCGGTACCCGACGGGGAGCTAATATGGGAATTCTTCGTGTCGATCATCCGGATATTGTAGATTTCATTCAGTGCAAAGAAGATAACAAAGAGATTACGAACTTTAATATTTCCGTCGGGATTACGGAAGATTTCATGCTGGCTGTTCGTGAAGGACGTCCCTATGATCTCATAGACCCTCATACGGGTGTCTCTGCAGGGGAATTATCCGCGCCGGAGATTTTTAATAAGATCGTTGAACATGCCTGGCAGAATGGGGAACCTGGAATAGTGTTTCTTGACCGTTTAAATGAAGGGAATCCTACTCCTCTGCAAGGAGAGATTGAAGCCACTAATCCTTGTGTAACTGGAGATACTTGGATCCTAACAGACCATGGCCCTGTACAAGTTAAAACGGTTTTAGGTCAAGGGTTGGACCTGGTTTTAAATGGAGAGTATCATCGGACGAGTCCGGAAGGGTTCTTTTCGACCGGGATTAAGTCAGTAATAACCATCAAAACAGAGCGGGGTTATGAGCTTAAAGTGACAAAAGATCACCTTGTCCGCGTTGCGGAGAAGGTGACTAGAGAGCAGATTATTGAGGCGTGGAAACCTGCTGGTGAGCTGAACCCGGGGGACCAACTTATTCTTTCTAATAATCGGGGGTTGAATTGGTCCGGTAAGGGGAGTTTTGAAGAGGGTTTTCTTTTAGGCCTACTTTTAGGGGATGGGACGTTAAAAGAGAATGGAGGAATCATCTCTATTTGGGGGGATGATGAAGAAGCCCAGTCCATGATTTCAGCTGCAGAAAAGGCGGCCTCTTTCCTGCGGCATCGCAGTGATTTTAAAGGCTTTCAGAAGGTAATCAGTGAGAGAAATGAACATCGGATGAAGTTAGCGGCCTTACGCGATTTGGCGGGTGAGTATGGTATCTTTTCAAAGGAGAAAAGGCTCACTGAGGAACTGGAAAAAACAAGCTCGGACTTTCACAGAGGACTGATAAGGGGTCTGTTTGATACAGATGGAACCGTAGTGGGTTCTCAAGAGAAGGGCGTATCTGTCAGGTTATGGCAAAAGGATCTCTCGGGGCTTCAAATAGTCCAACGAATGTTGCATCGTTTAGGTATGGCTTCTACGATTTATAGGGATCGCAAATCTTCTGGCTATAAGTCTTTGCCGGATGGCAAGGGTGGTCATCAGGACTATGAAGTTCAGCCAGGGCACGAACTTTCGATATCCCAAGATAATTTGCTAATTTATGCAGAGGTTATTGGCTTTAGCAACAATAAGAAAACGCGAACCCTTAAAGATCGGCTTGAGGGCTATCATCGTAATTTAAATAGAGAGCGCTTCCTGGCCAGTGTGACAGAATGCCTCCCGGCAGGAGTAGAGGAGGTTTATGATGTCCAGGTTCCAGGGGTCAATGCCTTTGATGCTAACGGGATCTATGTGCATAACTGTGGTGAGCAACCCTTGCTACCAAATGAGGCGTGCAACTTAGGCTCCATCAATCTCAAGTTGATGGTGATCGAGAAAAACGGGAAAATGGTTATCAACTGGGAGCGTTTGAGTCATGTGATCCGCTTGTCCGTTCGTTTTCTTGACGACGTGATTGATGTGAATCAGTATCCACTGCCAATCATTGATGAGGTTGTTAAAGGGAACCGCAAAATTGGTCTTGGCGTGATGGGCTTTGCCGATATGCTCATTTTGCTTCAAACATCGTATGCCACGGAAGAAGCGGTTGATTATGCGGAAAAAGTTATGAAATTTATTCAGACGGAAGCCCGTATTGAATCACAACGCCTGGCTGAAGAACGGGGAACCTTCCCAAATTATAAAGGATCCATTTATGACGGGGTCATGAAACTGCGCAATGCCACCTTGACGACAATTGCTCCGACTGGTACTATATCCATGATTTGCGGTGCTTCCAGCGGGGTAGAACCTCTTTTTGCGGTTGCCTATACTAAAACAGTGATGGATGGGACGGCTTTAGTCGAGGTTAATCCACTCTTTGAAGCATTTGCCCAAGAATATGGTTTCTATTCCCCGGAATTAATGCAGAAGATTGCAGAAATGGGAACTGTCTTAGGTTTGCAGGAAGTCCCAAACTGGGTACAGGAAGTCTTTACCACGGCTCAAGAGATCGCGCCTGAATGGCATATCCGGATTCAGGCGGCTTTCCAGAAATATACGGATAACGCGGTCTCTAAAACTATCAACTTTGCCAACGCCGCGACACGCGAAGACATTGCTGAAGCGTATCGGTTGGCGGATGAACTAAACTGCAAAGGATTAACGGTCTATCGCGATGGTAGTCGAGAAGAACAGGTGCTTTCCACTGGTACCACAGCAGCACAATCCCAGGATGACAAGACGGCTGAGGCCAAAGACCAACAGGCCTCGGAACAGTTGTCTGCTCCCAAAATACCGTTTATTCCCGAGGTAAACACAGTCGTTCCCCGACCAAGACCGACTACGACTATAGGGGTTACGGAGAAAATTAAAATCGGGTGCGGAAATCTCTATGTCAGTGTCAATGCAGATGAAAAAGGAATTTGCGAAGTCTTTACGAATACTGGTCGTGCAGGAGGATGTTCATCCCAATCTGAGGCAACAGCTCGTTTGATCTCCATAACCCTGCGTTCAGGCTTGTCCGTCGATGCAATTACTGAGCAGATCAAAGGGATTCGCTGCCCAGCGTGTATGCGTCGTGAAGGGGTTAATGTCACATCTTGCCCAGATGCCATAGCCCGCGTGATTAAGAAATATAATGAAGTCGGGATAAATTTTGCCAGTGTGCAAAAGGGAACGCAGGAAACTGCTCCAGCGGCTATAAAATCAAGCGTTGTCGAACGAGAGAGGCCATCTAGAGAAAAGGTAACTGGAAAAATAGTCCGTACAGGCGTTGCAACAGAAAATGCTTGCCCAGAGTGTGGTATGCCAATCAACCATGAAAGCGGTTGTGTTGTGTGTACGCACTGTGGCTACTCTAAGTGTGGGTAAGGGCGATGTTCAAAATCTGCCACTCGATAATAAAGTTTGTCACTGAATAATAAAGTGTGCCACTGTATAATAAAGTCAGCCACTAAAAGAACAACGTTATTGTTGCCTCAGTCGGCCTCGGAGCTTTGGTATTTTATTCGTAGAGGAATTTGCTACTAGAGATGAAAAGGATTTTATCTTTTTTTCACTTCTCTTAGAACACTCCATTATTAATCCCACAAGGAACCAGCCTGAATTTCGGTTAATCTGGGCCCCAGAGCAGCAAGGCATACTTCATCATGTTTGGGGTATGCCTTTTTTGCTTGATGATCAATATAAAGAGCTGGGAGTTGCCCTTAGCGTACCGAGTGTTCTTGGTAAAGATGGCATTCTCAGGCGCTTGCCGCTGAGTATGGATGATGCAGAAAACGAACAGTTTTTAAAATCAGTACGGACTCTATAGGAATCTGTTCGTCAGGTTAAATTTAAGTAGAATTACGTCAAGATTAACCTTGGTTTCAATATTGGTGAGTCTGTTCATGCGCTTTTTCCTTCAGGTAATTCTGTTACACGTTTAGTAGTTCGGATTCATCCAAAACCTTACAAACTCTATAAGCCGTTTGCCTTCAGCAGTAAGTATTCTTCCTCTGCCATGACACTCCCTGCAAATAAAGAACATGGGTTCAGTTGGTTGACCCGGAGCCATCTTTTCAAAATTGGTTACTTGATCTTTAGTCTCCAAAGTTCGAAATGAATCCTTAAGCCCGTCTTGTTTGGTCCAGAACTGTAACCATGTGGGGTTCTCTATCCTGCCATGGCCGCAACACTTTGGGCACTGTTTATCAAGAACATTAAGGTCAATCATAGTCAACCTCCGTTCAATCGATATATTTAATAACATTCTATTCAAGGAAATAGCATAAGAGAATTAATCGAGAGAATTGTATGACTCTAATTCGTTAAACTTTGGTATTCAAGCACATAACAAACCGAATCCCGGGCATAATATTCCTCATTAAACTCTCGTCCTACTCATTTGGCTCTCATCGAAACGGTGGGGGCCTTTTTTATTGGTTGTCAGCTCAATCCCAAACCAGTAAATTAGTTGCAACTGGACTTCAACCATAAGTGAGGTGATCGTGAGCAACTGGTCATCGGACTGGTTACTACCCCCGATGGATTCCCGATTAAATGTAAAATCTACTCAGGTAATACCTCCGACAAAACAACGGTATCAACGATCGTGGAAGAAATTAAAAATGCCTACAAAGTTAAGGAGTTTATTTTTGTTGGAGACCGAGGTATGTTAAGCGAAAAAAATATTAAAGCAATTATAGGGTTAAACCAGAAATACGTGATGGCGATCCCTCGGGCCTGGAGTAAGAAATACCTTCAAAATATCGCTATTGACGAAGCTCAAATGAAGGAGATTCAAGACAGTCTTTTTGTACGGTTCTTGCCGTCAGTTGAGGGTCAAAGGTTCTTGTTATGCCTAAATACCCAGAAAAGAACGGATGATACAGAGTATCGAAACCACTGCATAGAGACCATTAAAGAAGGGCTCGAAGCTTTGAACAAGACTTTGACTGAGGGTAAGAAAAGCCAGATTAAGTCACGTGATGACATTATGAAAAAAGTCGGTGCTCTATTAAAGCTTAATAAAGCAGGCAAATATTTTATCGTTCAAGGCAAAGATGACAATAGAGGGCACTCAGGATTTGTTTTAGAGTACAGCGTAAACCAAGAGAAGCTAGACTCCGATCAACGTTTGGATGGTACCTTTGTCATTCAAACGAATGAAGAAGGATATGAAGGTGACAAACTCGTCAAAATCTACAAGAACTTAAATAAGGTAGAAACCGCCTTTCGCATCATCAAAAACGACCTTGATATTCGGCCAATGTATCATTGGAAGGAAGAGAGAGTCAAAGGACATATCTATATCTGTGTTCTGTCGTATTTTGTGGTTATGGCGCTTGACTACATCGCCCAACAGAAGAAGGTCCAAAAATCGGCCCGCAAAATTCTGAGGGAGTTACATAAAATTGGCTTAGTAGAGATTCATCTTCCGAGTGGAGAAAAAAGGTATTCGTTAACGACGATCGATAAAGATAAGCAGTTATTACTTAATTCCTTTGGCATCAAAAAAATGAGGTTGCCAGGTGTAGTCTAGAAATTTTTAGAGGAATCCCCATTATTGGCGACTTTACGCTAATTTATGGTTGAAGGCCAGTTGCTAGGAAATAAATTGTCAGATGTGCGTGAAAGAAGGCGAGTTATTCATTTGATCATAGTTGACAAAACTGACTGCGAACGAATAGTCTATTACAGACAAAAGCCCAAGTTAACCCAAGAAGAGTTAGCCTCTAATGTTGGAATCCCCCTAAAACAACTTATCAGCATTGAAGCTGGATCAAGGATCCCTCGAATAGAAGAGCTGGTACAATTGGCGGCCGGGCTAGATATCTCGATTCCATAATTCCAGTCAATGACACAAAATAGAAATAAAGCAGGAAATTTCTGCTTTATTTCTATTTTGAATTTTCATGGCTGTTTATTGCTTATACTGGGGTTCCTGCTGTCCGATATATTGCTCTCTTCCTTTTAACTCATTTAGAGCAGAATCAAATGTTTTAGCAAGTTGTTCAAAGCTCTTTTTTGCCTTCTGATCCTGAGTTTCCAGGGCAAACGTCTTCATGGTTGCAGCCGCGTTTTGAACCGTTGCTATAGCTTGTTGCATCTGTGTTCCAACAGTCATCTTTTAGATCACCTCCTTTTTAGAGTATCCTTTGTTTAACCCTTCGGTCTGAAAATGAGTGCTCCCATGAAAGCGAAAATGATTGCCGCTGATATTCCTGCACTGGTAATCTGAAAGATACCGGTAAGGACTCCGATAGGACCAGTGGATTCAAATTCCTTTAAAGCACCCTTGACCAACGAATTCCCGAAACTGCTAATAGGTACGGTCGCTCCTGCACCAGCAAATTTAACAAGTGGATCATAAAGACCCAATCCACCCAAGATTGCCCCTGTTACGACTAAAGCACATGTTGTGTGAGCAGGCGTGAGTTTAAGCCCGTCTAATAACAATTGTCCAATGACACAAATAGCTCCTCCAATCAAAAATGCCCAGAGAAATTTTTCCATTGTGACAGCTCCTTATAATTCAATACTTACCGCATGAGCAACAGATGGAATACTTTCTTTCTGCTGATAAGACATAGGTGATAATAGGGCACCAGTTGCGATGACCAATAATTTTTTGATTTCCCCTTTTCGCATTCGATTTAGAAAATGCCCAAACGTTGTCGTCGCAGCACAGGCACATCCACTCCCTCCAGCCAAAACTACAGGTTGATCCTTACTATAGATCAAAATTCCGCAGTCAGTAAAAATCTCTTCAGGTATGTCCATTCCATGTTTCTTCAATAAGTCACCAGCAATCCTATGGCCTACTCTGCCTAAGTCACCTGTTGCAATAACGTCATAATAAGAAGGGTCTCTCTTTAAGTCCCTAAAATGAGCCTCAATTGTATCAACTGCTGCTGGAGCCATGGCTGCACCCATATTGAAGGGGTCGGTAAGGCCCATATCGATGACTCGACCGATAGTAGCTGTTGTTACTTTCGGACCCTCTCCGTGATCTGTTACCATTGCGGCCCCTGACCCTGTCACTGTCCATTGGGCTGTAGGGGGTTTTTGGGCACCGTATTCCGTTGGGTACCGGTATTGTTTTTCTGATGCAGCATTATGACTGGATGAACAAACGAGAACGTTTTTTGCGAATCGACTATCGACAAGTAGGGAACCCAAAGCCAAACCTTCCATTGAAGTCGAACATGCACCATATAGACCAAGGAACGGAACGCCTAGTGTACGAGCGGCAAAACTGCTGGGAACTGTCTGGTTGATTAGGTCACCGGCTAACAAGAACTGAACATCTTCTTTTTTCATATTTGCTTTTTTAATGGCTGTCTCACATGCTTGTTCCTGAAGTTTCTTTTCCGCTTTTTCAAAGCTATCTTGTCCTAGCCAGAAATCTTCATGGAGGAGATCAAAATCGTCAGCCAAAGGACCTTGTGCTTCGTGGGGCCCTCCCACCGCTGCAGATGCAATAATTGTAGGCTTTGAATCAAAAACCCAAGTTTGATGACCTTGTAGCATTTACATCACACCCAATGCTCTAAAAATTATGATGACTATTGAGACAACAAAAGCAGAGAAAACACCATAAACGATAACTGGACCTGCTAGTTTAAACATATTGCCGCCAACTCCCAGAACAAAACCTTCACTTCGGTGGTCGATAGCAGCGGATGCCATTGTATTAGCAAAACCAGTCACTGGAATGATAGTACCAGCTCCGGCCCATTGGGCAATATGGTCAAAAACACCGAAACCAGTGAGTAAAACAGTAAGTATTATTAAAACTGCTACAGTAGGGTTCCCTGCATTTTCTTGGGAAAAATGAAAGTATGTAACAAAGAACATCTGTATACCCTGACCGATTACGCAAATGAGACCTCCTACAAAAAAAGCCTTAATACAATTTAATACAATCGGTCTTTTCGGTTCCCTTGCCTGGGCAAATTCCTGGTATTCCAGTTGAGTAGGGGTCAGCTTTTTTTTCTTTTTCTCGGACATGTAACACCTCTTAATTTATTAATTTAACAAGTAAGGACGTAATTTATCCAGAAGAGTCTCGAGCTTTTGAGAGTTTCTTATATACATGCCCTTTGCATTTTTATTGTCAGTTTGTAGAGAAAACGATGAAAGATCTGCTTGAACTTTTTGAAGGCTAGCATACAGTAACTCCTTTACCTTTGGTTGTGGAATTTCGACGGCATCATCAAAGAGGTCAAGGAACAAGTCTCCGGATGAGTCTACCTGAGCGAGAAATACATTTTCGAGGGCAACTCCCATTTTCTCAAGTTCGACCTTAAGCCATTCCTGGTTAAGACCTAAAGAGGAAAGAGGCTCATTGAGGATGTTTCCATCCATTATTACGGTTTGTGGTTCAGCCTGAGGTGCTACTTTTTCGCCTAAATCGTGTGCAGTAACGGGTTTTTTATCAGTTTTTAAATAAGCATTAATCTCACCGTTTGTCTCCATTACTGCAAACTCTACGTCTGTAAGATTAAAAATGTTCTTTGATCGTAGTTCTGCTATAAGGTCTTCTCCGGTCATTCTGACTTGGATAAGGTTTTCTTCCATGATCTTGCCATGCTTAATTAAGACTGTTTCTTTTCCATTGATCAACTGATGTATTACTTCACTCTTTATAGATAAATAATCAAGGGCTATGGGAAGGGCAAGCCATGTTAGCAAAACTATAAACCCAGAACTGAGATTTATTAGGTTTAAGGACATTAAAGTAGCCACGATGGCTAAAACTATATAGCTCATAAAATTAAAAGGTTTTACTCTGCTTATATTCCTTTTTCCTATAAGTCTTATTGATATCCAAACTAAAAAAAATAAAGATAGTGATCTTATAATGACATAAATCGGTTCCTGCATAGTTTCACACCCTTTTAATTACCTTTATACTGTGGCTCTTCAAATTCAAGAGCTTTTAGTCGATCTTCCAAATCATTGATAATGTTATCGGCTATTTCTAGAGAATTTGTGTAAACTGATTGAGTTTCGTCATCCCTTGTTTGCACTGTATACATACTTAACGTTCCACGAGCTCCTTTTAAACTTGCTAGAGTTTGTTTTACCTGAGAAGCAACCGTCATATTATCAACCTCCATTTAGTCAACCTTATTATTACAATTACTTTCTTTTTAATTCTTATTTTGAGTTGGTAAATTAAGGGGGGTGTGAATCATCAGAAACAGTAGGGGCCTTTTTTATACCCCGAATATGGTAATATAGTCTGTTTGTTGTATGAATAAAAAAGGCCTAGGCATATACACCTAGGCCAAATTATCAACTGTTATATCTCTTCTTCTTCTTCTTCTTTTAGTTCATGGATTATAACTAACAATAAAACTGTTATGACTGCCAACTCAAATTCTATTAAATGATTTCTATAAGGATCATGTTTATGATCTTCAATCATATATTTTTACCCCTTTTTTTAATGTTTCAGAAAAAATGATCTGAGATATTTTATTCAACACGTCCATTGGATGTTCATGGAAGGAGTAGGGAACTAGGAAAATAACAAGGGTAGGAAAAAATCCTACCCTTTGCTTTAATTATTTTCCAAATAAGATTTTAAATTTCTTGTAGATAGTTAGCTTAAAAGGGACTGCTGTGAAGAATACTAATAAAGTTTTCAAATACTTTTTACCCTATAAAGTAGTCCGTGAAGAAAGAGGAGATGAAGCTTGAAGAAGATTTTATTTTTGCCGTCTTAACCGTACCTACAGGGCATCACTCGGTGGCCAATGCCTTAATTACCTCTCTTAAAAAACGGATTCAAGGAGAATTTTCGAGTATTGACTTCCTGAGCTATTTTAGCCCACGACTGGAAAGAGCCGTTACGAACCTCTATTTAAACTGGATTAGTTACTCTCCAGCAACTTATAATTGGGCTTATGATTACTTCGCTTACCCGTCAAGTAGTACAAAATATAGGCAAGTGTATGAAAGTTTGTTCCTAACAAAGATGCAACGGCTGCTGTCAGAAAAGCAGCCTGATCTAATAGTTTGTACCCAAGCTTATCCATCTCTTTTGATTTCGTGTCTGAAAGTTCAAGGGAAAATTAAGACCCCTGTCATTAACGTTCATACCGATTTTTTTATCAATAACATTTGGGGACGTAGGGGAATCGATTACCATTTTGTTGCGGATGTTCCGTTAAAAAACGAGTTAGTACAAAAATATGGAGTCCTAAGCAGGTAATTGGTCCGGCCCAGCGATGGTAGTGAGAATTACCGGTTTTTTTATTTTCAATATTAAAAATAAGTCTGTTTACAAATACTATTTTCTGTTTAAGAATTTTTGCTAAGGAGGGGTTTCTCCGTAAATAATAATAAAAGGAAAACGCTTGACACAAAAGGAGGTCACTTTGTTGAAATTAACCTTTCCACACATGGGGAACCTTTGGATTATGGCACAAACGCTCTTTGAATCGGTCAACATAGATGTTGTTGTGCCTCCAGAAAACAGCAAGCGTACCATTACGCTTGGTACCAAATTTTCACCCGAATCCGCTTGCCTCCCTCTTAAACTTAACCTGGGTAACTTTATTGAGGCGGCGGAAAAGGGCGCTGATACGATAGCAATGACCGGAGGAATTGGGCCTTGTCGTTTTGGCTATTACGGAGAAGTTGAACGTCAAATCCTCAAAGATGCAGGATACCCTTATGATGTGGTGATTCTTGAACCGCCAGATGGAAGTTTTCTTGGATTAGCTCAACGCATCCGCTATTTGGTAGGCAAAAAAGTTTCCTGGGCTAAAATTCTTCAGGCAATGCGATTCGCCTATCAAAAAATTATTGCGTTGGATCAAATTGAAGATATGATCCATGCAGCGCGACCACGATTAGCTCAAGAAGCAGAGAAATTATACGACGAAGCAAAAAGGCGAATGGCCCAAACGATGAGTTATACAGGAGTACAAGAAGTGGTCCGTTGGCTTAAAGAAAGTATTTGTGAACGGCAATTTAGTCATCAGAATACTGATAGGGATGAATCTATCGGAGAACCTCTACGTATTGGCATAGTAGGAGAAATTTATACTGTTCTCGATCCGTTTAGTTCTGCAGATGTTGAACAGCAGCTCGGTCAATTGGGCGTTCACGTTGACCGCTCGATTTATTTATCCGGGTGGGTAGGAGAAAACGTATTCCGAGGGTTAATTGATGGTTACCGTCCCATGAATTCTTACCATAAGTTAGCCAAGCCCTATTTGGACCATTTCGTAGGAGGACATGGTCAAGAAAGTGTAGGGGCTGCCGTAAAGTTTGCCCAAGAAGGGTTTGATGGGGTTATTCAGCTATTTCCTCTTACCTGTATGCCTGAAATAGTAGCAGCTGAGGTTTTACCTAGAGTTCAGAACGATTATCAAATTCCGATTATGAACTTAATCATGGATGAACATACAGGACGTACAGGGGTACAGACGCGACTGGAAGCGTTTGTAGATTTATTAGAACGATCACGCATAAATAAATCGAGAAACTTAACCAGTGAAGAAGTGCTAAACTTAGCTGGAAAATAAATATGGTTTTCGAAAGTGAGTTGGGTTACTACCGATTTTTTACCAATGAAGTAACTTAAGGACATACCGCTAAGGCTACCAAGAAACGATATGAAGATGGTTGGAAGGAAAGCAAGCCGTCCTACAAATATTTGAAAACCGGCAAATGTCAAAATGGTTGTCTACTCTTAATCCCGATAAAGATCAACATAAAGGTTACCATTGGTAGCAAGCACAGCAAAAGCAACATCCTTTGTGCTTTGAATTCCCTTTTTATTTAGTTCTTGATAGAGCCATTCATGGTTTAAGCCACTTTGTAGGAGATTTTTTCCAATTATTTTACCGTCCAAGATTACCTCAGTTGCAAGTCCTTCATAACTGGTTGTCAAATTTAGGTCTTGAGGAGTTAATGGCCTAAATTGTGATTTTAGCTGAACGCTCAATTTTCCACTTGGCTCAAGAATAGAAAATTCAACTTGATCAATATCAAAAACTTTTTCCTGTCTGAGTTGCTGAACTAAATAATCAAAAGAATAGTTTAACCTAGCCATATTATTTTCTAGGATCTTTCCATTTTTAATTAAAATAGTGGGTTCGCCAGCTAGAATTCTTCGAATTGGCTCGTATTTTAGTGAGAAATATGCGACTAACACGATAATTAGTGTTGTAACTGTTATGGAAAGAATAAAATTTAAGATACCTATCTTAAGATTAAAGGCTAAGTTACCTGCAATAGTCCCCAGTGTTACTCCTGCCACATAATCAAAATAAGTGAGGTGAGCTAGACTTCTTTTAGTTAAAAATTTGGTGGCTGCAAGAAGTAATATCAGTGCTAAAACTACTCTTAATATTATGTTTAAAGGCTCAAACAAAAGAAATCACCTCCATTGGAAGTCTTTAGGGGAGAATCATTTCAATTTACATTTTGGAGCTTATTGGCTTATTATGTTCTATATATAAATTTCTAATAATCCTTAGTTAGGTTATCATTACATCTTATACAAATACCATTTGGGTACAAAAGAAGCCCCTACCGCGTTCCCGATGAGAGCTATGAGGAGGAATAAAGATGGCATTGAGGGATATTGTACCCGGGATTTGGTTTATCATACGATTATAATGGAAATGAAAAAGCGAGAATAACCAATTAAAGCCCTGCCAACGCCGAGGGCTCTTTTAATTACACTTGGCACTATTATTTGTCGATGAAGGCATTTCTTACAACAGAGTGGCTATCCAATTGCGCTATTAAGTAGCGCACTTTGAATGGTCGTAAAGTTTTGGATACTCACAATAAACATTCATGAACTTTCAGTTCGCTGGGAGGCATGAAAATTAAGTAGCATCTTTTCATGACACCAATAAACTGTATAATCTTAATAAGGCGGGGTCCTGTTAGCCGTTTTTTTTTGTGGTGGACTGTACGATGGGCGGCATCTAACACAAAAAGTACACGTCTGTCTGCGACGAATTGGCGATGGGTAAAACGCATGGGAAAGAAAAGGCATTGCTTGCACTAGGGCATCTCATTCTTCGAATTGCCTACAAGATATTACTTACCAAGGAGCCATACAAAGAACTAGGAACGGAATATTTGGCCAAACGCGAACAAGAAAAGGAACAACGCATTATTCGGCAGCTTCAATGAAAGGATATCAAGTTTCGAAAGTGAGCTAAGTAGGTTATGAATTGGGTGATATAAAGAGATCCTTAAGCGGCTCATCGTTTAAAATTAGAACTTGGTCGACAAACCTATTGTAGTGTGGGGTGAAGTAGATATGGATGATATTTTTGTTAATTCAGTTATTGAGTTGCGGGACGAAGAAATGAAAATCACAACGGTTGAACGTGTGCTTTGGATTGCTTCCGATCGTTCTCAGATAGTTGTTATTAGTATCAGCGATAATTCTCAACTTCCTGAGTATAAGGATTATAAGGAAGTTGGAGAAG
Organism: Desulfosporosinus burensis; assembly: GCF_054657535.1. Lineage (NCBI taxonomy): Bacteria > Bacillati > Bacillota > Clostridia > Eubacteriales > Desulfitobacteriaceae > Desulfosporosinus > Desulfosporosinus burensis. Next base: position 397,794 of record NZ_BAAHYN010000004.1, on the reverse strand, counting down.
CATTACATAATGAATAGCAAGAAAGCTTAGTACTGATCCTTATGTCAAGTTTGTGAAACCTAGAGAGGATATTTCTGAAAAGAGCCTGAGAAACAGAGACAAAGCGTGGAACATAATTTGCGATATAGTGGAAATGGAACCGGATATTTATGATGAACGTCAAAGAGGAAAATTGGTAGATGGGGTGAGTAAGAAACATAGTACTCACAAGAAATGTGTATATCGCTATTTAAAACGCGTGCTTTAATCATCATTTTAGAAGCAGAAGGCAGTTGGGTTCAATTTAAAAATGATCAAACTAATGCTATTTATATTAAAGGGGATGAATCCTTAGTTAAAGCTTATCTAACCGGACAGGAAGGATTTGCCCAACAAGTTGATATATCCTATGGCCAATTCAAATGTAAATTAGGTGTATTAACCCCTTTTTAACGGACAGATGGAATCCCTCAAGAACGATCTAGAAGAAGAGAAACTTTATTGGATCGATTGGCAGGTATCACCGATTTTTGAGGACAAGGTTATTGTGGGTTGGTTAGTAATGATTGACGATCGATCGGATTATTAGCGCTGGCAAGCCGCTGCACGCAAAGCAGAACGGTTTGCTCCCACTAAGTACATTTAATACTTCCCAGAACATAATATCCAAAAATCCCCACAGCTTTTTGTCTAGGACATGCGCTATAATGAGAACATTAAGAAGATACATTGTGAAAGGGGTTAAGTAACCCATGCGAATCTTACATACATCGGATTGGCACCTAGGACGAACGCTCGAAGGGCGTAGTCGAATTCAAGAACAAGTGAAGTTTATTGATGAGCTTTGTGAGATTGTTGTAGAGGAAGCTGTCGATCTTGTCTTAATAGCAGGGGACATTTTTGACACGGTCAATCCGCCTGCCATCGCCGAAGAGCTTTTTTATGATGCCCTAAATCGTCTGTCGAATGACGGTCGGAGAGGGATCGTGGCAATTGCCGGGAATCACGATAATCCGGAACGGCTGTGTGCGTCCAGTCCTTTAGCGGTCAGGCATGGGATCACTTTATATGGTCTGCCGAAACAAATCCTCACCCCGAGTCTACTGTTGCAGCCAAATCAAGGAAGAGTCGTAAGGGTTGCAGCAGGTCTAGGGTGGGCGGAATTACATATTCCCAATTGCCCAGATCCAGCTATCGTGGCTATGCTGCCCTATCCTTCTGAGTCTCGGCTCAATGAGGTATTAAGTGAAAGCCTAGATGAGGAAATCCTGCGCCAGGAATACTCAAAGCGCGTACAACAGTTATTTAACTCGTTTGGGCAGTACTTTCGCCCGAATGCAATCAACCTTGGAGTAAGCCACCTCTTCGTGAGAGGGGGTATGAAATCTGAGTCAGAGCGTCCGATCGAACTGGGAGGTGCCCCGACTGTTGAGGCCGAGGCGATGCCATTCGGCGCTCAATATGTTGCACTTGGACATTTACACCGTGCTCAGGCTGTCAAAGGAGCGGTTGCGCCGACCCGTTACTCCGGCTCGCCGCTTGCTTATAGCTTTTCCGAATCGGGTTATGCCAAATCCGTGGTCCTCGTGGAGGCTCAACCTGGACAAGCGGTAGAAACCCGGGAGATTTTCCTGAGTTCGGGTTACCCGTTGGTGAAATGGCAGGCCAAGGAAGGGCTAGCTCAGGTGCAACGTTGGATCGATGCGGGTAAGGATCTCCATGCTTGGATTGATTTAGAAGTTAATGTAGCCAATGCACTGCATCCGCGAGATATCCACTCCCTCCGTCAGCAGCGGGAACGTCTTGTGAATATTCGCCCTATTTTTCCTGAGACGGAACAGATTGTCGCGGAAGCCCGATCAAAGATGCCGATCCATGAACTTTTCCGTAAGTTCTATCAAGATAGAACGGGAGGAGCTGAACCGGAGGAAGAATTAATCTCTTTGTTCTTATCCTTAATTGACCCTAGTAAAGACGGAGGGAGTTGTGCTGGAGGCGCAGCGATCGATCCTACCGAACAAGACTATCCTGAGTCAGAATTTCAGAGTTTGATGGACAGGGCTGAGGAAGGTGAGACGGCATGAAACCCATTCGACTCAAGATCGCTGGCTTGAACAGTTTCAGGGAAGTTCAAGAGATCGACTTTTCAAGGTTATGTGAAACCGGCGTGTTTGGAATTTTTGGTTCCACAGGAAGTGGGAAATCCACAATTCTTGATGCCATTACGCTTGCGCTTTACGGGACGGTCGAACGAGCGGCCAATAATACGCAGGGAATTCTGAACTATGCGGAAGAGCAGCTCACGGTGGAGTATATGTTTACCTTGTCTACGGGAAATCAACGAAAGTCCTATCGAGCAGAACGCGCTTATCGACGCTCAGGTGCACGTACAGTCAAAGCTTCAACCTGTCGTTTGGTGGAAATCGACGATGGCGTCGAAACTGTTCTGTCCTCAAAAGCAGATGAGATGACAAAGAAAATAGAGGATGTGCTAGGTCTTACAGTGGAGGATTTTACCCGAGCGGTTGTACTTCCCCAAGGGAAATTTGCTGAGTTTTTGACGATAAAACCCAAAGATCGGCGTTTGATGCTGGAAAGGCTGTTCTCCCTCGAAGCCTACGGCAGGGAACTTTCCACTCGACTAGCTGACCAACTGGAGAAGGCCAAATTCGCCTTAAATGGGGTGGAACAACGGCAACAGGGTTTAGGAGATGCTTCTGCGGAGCGGCTTAAAGAGGCGGAAGCAGAATATCAGTCTGCAATTGTAAGCTTAGGAAAGATTGCAAAGGAATTAGAAAACCTAAGGAAAGAGTATGATCATGCTCAGGAACTATGGAGCCTTCAAGAACAGTTACAACAAATTGAGAGCAAAGAGATACAACTGGCAGTCGAACAACCAAAGATGGATATAATGGCTGAGCGTTTAAGTATGTCTGAACGGGCGGAATCGATCCGTTCAATTTTAGAAGAAATCAGCGTTCAAGAGGAACGATTCACAGTGGCTAAGGATCAAGTTGAAAATGCGGACAGGAGACTGATAACGGCTAGAATTGAAAAGGTTACTTCAGAGGAGAAGTGGTCTGAGGAAAACAAAAGACGATTAGAAGCTGAGCCTCGTTGTCTGCGCCGATTAGAACAACTTGAACAAGCTAAAGGCTTAGAGAACGATATCCAAGCGCGACAAGAACGGTTAAGCGCGACGCGTCTAAACTATGGAAATCTTGATCGAGTGCGCAAGGATTTAGAACAAACGCTCCAGGTTCTTGTCAATAAAAGAGTAGAAACCCAAAAACAACAGCTTACCCTGAAAACCCAACTAACAAAACTCTCTGTAGACCCGGAGCAAAGAGCAAAGGTTATTTCAGCAGCCCAAGCTCTAGAAGCCCTAGAGATAATTTCTAAACAAGTGGAAGGGTTGCAAAGAGATCTCGAGAAGAATTCGTGTGAAATAAAAGAGTGGCATTTAACCTTGCAGACCTTTGTGATCGAGGCACATGCTGCCCAGGGAATAATAGAACAATTGACAGAGTCCTTGGACAGAAGGCATCAAGATCCGCCAGTTCAAGAGGATAGCTTGAGTGAGCGGGCTCAGGACTTAGAGCGTTATCGACATAGAATTGCCAATATAGAGCGGGCCGAGCAGGATGTGACCCATGAACAAGAACGCCTGCAAATTTTCTCCGCGGATTGCCAAAAGGTACAAGTTGAGCTTGAAAGCAGGGAGGATGAACAGTCTAGAATTTTGACGAGCGTCCAGGAAGCCAGATCAGAGATAGAGAAGAAATTGCTTGAAGTCAAAGGGCTAGAACAAAAGAATCTTGCGGGGCTAATCAGCGAGGATCTTGTGGAGGGAGAAACCTGCCCGGTATGTGGCTCACTTCACCACCCAAAACCTGCTCAGGGCGTAGATGACTCTATCTTATACAAGGCGAGGAAAGAACTAGATCAGGCCTCTCGAGAAACCCAGATTTTGGAGGGCAAACTTACTGAGAGCATTACGGCCGTGGCAGTAACCAAGGCCCAGCTCTTAGCTAAACGAGAGCTCGAACAAAACCAGATATACCTCCTTAAAGCTAAAGAACAAGTGATTCTTAAGGATCGTGAAGAGCTTTCCCTGCTGGATCGCCATCTGGCTGTACAGGATTTAAAGGCCCAACTAGTAGAGCAAGAATTGCAATTGACGAAGGATCGTCAAACCTTGAACCAATGGAAAGCTGAACTAGAGAAAGGGAATCGCAAGCTGGGAGAAGTCCAGCGCCAGCTGGCTGAAGTGGAAAAAAAGCGGCATAGCACAAATGCTCAAATCGCTTCTTTCGAGGGGGTTGGAGGAGAGATTCGTAATCAGCTCAACCAATTGCTCAAAGAACAAATCCTGAGAAAAGAACGCTTAGATACTGTACGTGGAGAGATTGATCTGACGGAAATCTTATCGTTACAGCAACAATACACAAGTTGGGATCAGGCTACAAGACGTTTAAACCAGGAATTGTCGCTTCTCGAAGTGGGATTGAAAGAATCGGATGAGGCTTATCAGCGGCTCATTGCAGAGAAAAGCCAATGCGAACTGGAACTAGAGAATCTCAAAACAGTCGGAAGTGAAGCTGCTCGGGATCTTGTAGAGATTAAGCACAAATGGAATGATCTAACTGAGGGGAAGCCAGCGCGAGAACTGATTGAGCTGGTTAAAAATGAGTTGGCTCTTGTCATAGAGACAGAGGAAAAGCTTAAATATAGCTATGAGTTAACCAAAGGGTTATGGACTCAAGCTGAACAAACCCTAGCAGTTAACCGAAAAACGTTAGATCTTTCAAGAGAAGGGCTTGAAGGTGCCCAGCGCAAACTAGAACTGGGTCTCCAAGCAGAACACTTTCCGACAGTAGCTGCAGCTCATAGTGCGTTATGTGATATTGCTGAGCGGCTAAAAATGGACCAGGATATCTCGGCCTTTCAACAAGAGGTCATGATCTATAAGCAAAGACGTAAAGACGTTGAAGAGCGATTACAGGGACAAAGACTTCGTCCAGAGGAATGGCTTGCTTGGCCTGTCCGATTAAAGGAAAAGGAAAAGGCTCATAACGAAGGGATAGAGAGGCGGGGTGTGACGCAACAAACATTGGCAAGGTTAAATGAAAAACACGAAGAATGGATGCGTCTGGAAACGGAAAGAAAGGCGCTTAACCGTCGGCTGAGCTTATGTAAAACCTTGCAAACCGTTTTCAAAGGAAATGCCTTTATTGAGTTTATTGCGCAAGAGCAATTAACGAATGTTGCTCTAGATGCTTCAGAGCGCTTGAAAGAGTTAACCAACCAGCGTTATGCCTTAGAGGTCGATTCCGAGGGTGGCTTCATTATGCGAGATGATGCGAACGGAGGGGTTCGGCGTCCTGTGAATAGTTTGTCAGGCGGCGAGACATTCCTCACAGCCCTTGCACTGGCCTTAGCTCTATCCACACAAATTCAGCTGCGAGGGGAATCTCCTTTAGAGTTCTTCTTTCTCGATGAAGGGTTTGGAACCCTTGATGCTAATCTTCTTGAAACTGTAATGAACACGTTAGAAAAACTTCATCTTCAAAATCTTACCATCGGGATTATAAGTCATGTTCCTGAACTGAAAAATCGCCTTGCTCGTCGTTTGATCGTTACTCCTGCCGAGGCTGGTGGAGTCGGAAGTAAGGTCCAGTTAGAAATGGCATAATTTGAATAGTTCTGAGCGCTTACCGCTAAGTAACAAACTTTTTTAATTTGCCTGCCAATATAATTAATTGTGAAAATTATCAGCTTGACTATTGTTTTCAAAAAGGTATACTGTTCTAAGAAACGGTGTTTCACCTATTAAAACCTTGCTTTGAACTTTTTTATAGGTTCACAGTCAGGATGGGAGGATTATTAGTGTCAGAAAAATATGTGCAAACTCTTGAGCGCTCTCTTGATGTTCTAGAAGTCCTTGCTCAAGCAGAAGAACCTTTAGGGGTTACTGAAATCGGAAGTCGCATTAGTTTGCATAAAAGCACGGTTCACCGTATTTTACAAACTTTATGTCACAGGGGCTATGTCGATAGAAAAAAGGATACTGAGCGTTATCAATTAGGTATTAAGATCGTTGAATTAGGAATTCGATTTTTTAATGACCTTGAAATTCGAAAAGTGGCAGCGCCAATTCTGAGTGACCTAGTTAAAGTCCTAGATGAAGTTGTTCATCTCGTGCTCCCTGACGAGGGGGAGATTGTCTATATCGATAGAGCGGAAAGTTCTCAGGTGGTCAGTATGCATTCCAAAGTAGGCCGCAGGGCTCCAATGCATTGTACTGCAGTGGGGAAAGCGCTCCTTTCAACTATGTCAGAAGAGGAAGTTCGACACATTCTAGACCTAAAAGGGATGACAAGCTATACTCCCAATACAATTACTGATCCGGATACTTTGTTAGTAGAGCTTAGGGAAATCAGGGCCACTAAAATTTCAGTCGAGACGGAAGAAAATGAAATTGGGGTTATATGTCTTGGAACACCTATCTTCGATTATTCTGGAAGGGCTATTGGTGCGATCAGTGTCTCTGGACCAGCTAGTAGAATTAAGGAGAAAGGGATAGCGCGCATTGGTGAGGAGATGAAACAATCTGGAGAACGGATTTCCGCGAACCTAGGATTTGACTTTTTTCAGAAATAAAAGCACAACCTGCCAACCTTTCGATTGAGGGAAATTTGATTTTTTGGAAAGTTTGCTCTTGACGAATTACTCAGATGAGGTAATAATAGACTTATGAAAATATTGAAACTATGTTTTATATAGTAAAACAGTGTTACTTGTAGGACCGGTAAACATTAGGCGAAGTGTCCACTCAAAAATCTAAACGCTGAAATGGAGGGGAATATCAGTGGGGGTTTTAGCAGATGTATATGAACAGCTAAATACGTGTAGTAAGTGTGGTTTCTGCCTTACAGCTTGTAAGACCTACAAAGTAAATGGTTCAGAAACCATGGTTGCAAGAGGAAGGAACCAACTTATTAAGGCAGTCGCGGATGGAAAGATCCAACCAGATCAGGATTATGAAGACGCAATTAACAGTTGTCTCTTATGCGGAGAATGCGCAATTGCTTGTCCTGGTGGTGTAAAAACGCACGAACTTGTTCTAGCAGCTCGGCGGGATTTAAAACTCAGAAAGGGAATCCATCCTTTCGCTAAATCATTTGCCTTAAAGACTTTAGCTAGCCCTAGTCGGTTGAATTTTGGGTTCAAGATGTTTAGAGGAATGGGAAAAGGAGTTCTGAAAAGAATTGACGGCCTAGATTACTTCCGTGGGGTAGATATCAAAGGTATGCCAGCGGCAAAGAAGCCTTTCCAAGAACAAGTTCCTGAAGTGATAAAGGTTGCTCAACCAAAACAACGGGTTGCTTTCTATGTAGGTTGTTTCCTGAATCATTCCTTGGACGGAACGGCTCATTCCGTCGTTAAAGTCCTCACCAAAAATGACTGTGAAGTGATTATACCGAAAGGGCAAGTTTGCTGCGGACTCCCTCAATATGCTTACGGAGATTTTGAAACTGCAAAGATTAATGCTCGTAAAAATATTGATCTATTTCTTAGCCTAAAAGCGGATGCTATTGTTTCAGCCTGTGCATCATGTGCTTCTATGTTAAAGAGAGAGTATCATGATCTGTTTAAAGATGATCCGTCATATATGCCACGGGTTGAAGAATTCTGTAATAAAGTGTACGAGTTCTCCGAGTATGTGGACGGAAAGCTAGATATCGATGTTAGCAAATTGAAAGCCTCAACTGGGGTCAAAGTGACTTATCATGATCCTTGCCATAATGTTCGGTATAATAAAATAACCGAACAGCCTCGCAAGCTCCTTCGCCAAATCCCTCGCTTAGAATTCACGGATATGTTTGAAGCAAATCGTTGCTGTGGAGCCTCCGGTTTGGTACAAGCGTTCTATCATGAAACTGCGACAAGCATTACCCATCAAAAGGCCAAAAACGTGCAAGATTCTGGTGCAGATGTGGTAGCTACCAGTTGCCCAGCGTGTATGTTGAGGATCCAGGGTGGAATTAATATGAATGGTCAAAAGCAAAAGGTTGTACACGTAGCTGACTTATTAGCTAAAGCATACGAAGATTAAATATTTGAGGAAGGGCGGGTAGTAATGAGTAAAGCAATAATTAGCCAGTTAAAAGGGATTGTCGGTGAACAATATGTTATTGAGTCCCCATCTGAAATGGCAAAGCATCTCAAAGGTAGTGGAAAACCAGTTGCAGTCGTTCTTCCCGGGAATACTGCAGAAGTGTCTGCCGTGGTAAAATGGGCAAATGAGCAAACTATTAAAATAACAGTTGCCGGGCAGGTCGCTGATAATAAAGGCCTAAATGAAGGCATTGTACTTATAATGGCAAGAATGAACCAGGTTTTGGAGATTGACCATCAAAATCTAGTCTTCGTGGTTGAGCCTGGAATGCTCCATAAAGAGTTATTAGAAAAGGTGATTGAAGCAGGTCTGGATTTTCCACCGGAACCCTATGAAGTGGAGACTAGTTCCATTGGAGGCTGTTTTGCGATCGGTGATTCTGATTCAAAATCGTTCCAATATGGTCCGACTCGTACCTTTCTACTTGGGTTCGAAATGGTACTTCCAACGGGTGAGATTATGGACATAGGTAATAAATGTATCAAGAACGTATCTGGCTATGATTTTATTCACTTTGCGGTTGGAAGCCAAGGGACCTTCGGAATCTTCACTAAATTGTTTTTGAAGCTTTTGCCGAGACCAGAAGCCAAAAAAGCAGTTATAGCGCGTTTCGCGTCCATTCATAAAGCAAATGCTGCGTTTAGCACTTTAATAAAGAGAAATATTCATCCAACTCGCCTTAATCTTATGAACACTTCTTTAGCACAGGAAATCCTTCCTGGAGATGGACAGCTTGTAATGGTAGATCTTGAAGGGTTTACTGAGTCCTCCAAGACCATGGCCAATGAAATTGCCGCGGTTATGACACTGGGAGGAGCTAGCGAAGTCAAGATCGTTGAAGAAGCAGGGGATTATGAGAATCTGATCAACGGATGGCTAAAGGTTCGTGCTAAAGTAAAGGGAAAACCAGAAAACTTACTGGAGTTTGCGGTGGGTCCACTCAAGATGGGTCAAGCTTTATCACAATTGGAAGGACTTATAGGGGACCTTGGAGCTTATCCAGGCGTAGTCGTGGAAGGGTTACTGGGATATGTAAATTTAGTCTTACCTGAGGGCACGGATAAAGGGGCTTTGGCGGTTAAAGTTAATAAGCTGGCTATGTCCCTTGGCGGTAATGTTTGCGGACTTTTAGGGATAAGGCTTAGAAGTGAAAGTTACAACGATGCAGAAATGTGGTCTGAAACGACTGGGGTGTTAAACGAACTACGCAGTCAGTTTGACCCCAAAGGTATTATGAATCCTGGGGTAAGCTTGAAGGCTTAATTTTCCTATACTAATTGACTCGATGAATGTCGAGAAATCTATTTGATAATAAGGAGGGCTGAACATGTTAACCCAAACGATTGTCAATCGCTTAAAGGAAATTTTAGGAGAGAAGAATGTCGTAACGGATAAAACAGGCCTGTATGCCTATGGTTATGATGCCACACTCTTATCGGGAGAGACCATCGGGATTGTGTTTCCTACAACGACGGAACAAGTCGTTGAACTTGTTAAATATATGAATGAACAAGATATTGCCATGGTCCCTCGGGGGGCAGGAACAAACCTCAGCGGAGGTACGATTCCTACAGACAAAACAGTTGTCATTAACTTTCAACGGATGAACAAAATCCTGGAGATTGATACGGAAAATTTTGTCGCAGTGGTTGAACCCGGTGTCGTTAACTTCGATATGCAGCAAGAACTTAATAAAAAGGGTTTTTATTATCCCCCGGATCCTGCATCCTTTAAAGCTTCTACGATGGCCGGAAACTTAGGTGAATGTTCTGGAGGGCCTCGCTGCTTTAAGTATGGGGTGACTCGCGATTATGTGTTAGGTTTGGAAGTGGTTTTACCGAACGGTAAAGTCATCCAAACGGGCGGTCGGAACTTTAAAAGCGAACCTGGTTATGATTTGACACGGATCATAGTAGGATCTGAAGGTACCTTGGGCTTGGTTACCAAAATGATTGTTAGAGTCCTACCATTGCCTCCAGCTAAGAAAACTATGTTAGCAATTTACCACAAAGTAGAAGATGCTTCCCAGTCCGTCTCCGATATTGTTGCGGCAGGTATTGTTCCGACGACGTTAGAACTGCTGGATAACCTCTTGATCAATTCAGCAGAGGATGCCTGCCATGCTGGCTTGCCTCGAGATGCAGGAGCGCTTCTGATTATTGAGGTCGACGGGCAGCCGGAAGATATGGATGCGCAAGTAAAAATCATTGAGGAGAATTGTAAGAAGGCGAATGTTAGGGAGTTTAAGGTAGCTCGGACAGCGGCTGAGGTTGATCAGCTCTGGTTAGCTCGCCGAATTGTTATTGGTTCGGTTTCTCGTATAAGACCTTCTTATTCCTTACAGGATATTACCGTTCCTAGAAGTAATTTCCCTCAAGCGGTAAGCGGAATTTTGAAGACCGCTAAAGATTTTAATTTGCAAATTGGGATCATGGCTCATGCCGGAGATGGAAACTTCCACCCACTGGTTATCTTTGACCAAAGAAATGAAGATGAAGTGGATCGGGTTCACAAGGCAGAGAAATCAATGTGTGAGTTGGCCTTGGGTTTAGGGGGAACCATGAGTGGTGAACACGGAATCGGTCTGTTAAAGAAACAATATCTAGGTTTAGAGTTTAAGCCTATAACAATCGAAGTCTTTAAAAAGATTAAGCGTAGTTTTGACCCGACCAGTCGCTTTAACCCTGGTAAAATAACGGACATTTAAGAGGATATAAGGATTTAGATTTCCAAGTGGCGTATTGACACTGCTCTGGTGTTTATACACTAGAGCAGTTTTTTGACAAGTTGCGCAAATCTCTACTGTTGCACCAAGTATATTTTTACATATAACAGAATTATTAATCGGAAGTGGGATAAACTATACTGAGTTTTCCCGTAATTCGGGTCTCGTCAAGCTTACGAGACAACACACCTTAACCTTTTTATAGCAATTACGTGTTTGCACTGCTGAAGAGTATACTCGTTCAGTTAAGGTGACTTTAAAGTTCAGAATATTGCGGAATTCTTCAAGGTTTTAACTATATTTATATTGATGAGGAGGAGAAAGAATGGAAGAAAGAGTTTTTGAGCTCAACAAACTAGCTCAGTTTGATGTTAATGAACCCCAAAAAGTAATGGTTTACCAAACGGATAAGACCTTAGGTGCCATGTGGTGTTTGGAACCAGGGCAAGAGGTGTTCCTCCATCAACATTCCAATGCGGATGATGTGTGGATTTGCCTTGAGGGAGAGTCAGGGCAATATTTTGCAGGAGAAGGACAAGAAGTAGAAATCAAAAAGGGTATGGCCATGCTTGCCAAAGCGGGTCAAACTCACGGTATGCGCAATACGGGTAAGGATCGGTTTGTGTTTATTGGAATTGCTGGTCCAGTACCAGTCCAGACAGTTAAACTATAAAATTAAAAAATTAGCTCATTATTATGTTGACTAATGAGCTAATAAGATAGATAATAGTGTTAAAGCAAAATGAAACTGAGTTTCACATGATGAAACAACGGCCTAGAAACTAGTTTCTGATGTATTCACAACCCACAATACCCAGTGTGAAAAGCTGCGTAGAAGGGAGGGGAAATTTTCTTTTACTTGATATTTAGTAACTGTTCAAAAAGCTCCTTAAACAAACGTGATTAGGAATGCATTGCACAGTGAAATTGACTAAATTTAACTAAGTATTAAAAAAGTAGGAAGATCTACCTTCTAAGCGCTCATCAAGACATGATGTGGGATGATCTCTAAAGCGACCTGAATAGTTGCAGAAAATTTCATTATGGAAGTGATAACGAAATGGCAAAATTTCTAGAGTTCCAGGGAAAAGAATGGCTTAGAAAAGCGGGACTACCAGTGCCACAAGGCCGAGTAGCTTCTACCCCTGAAGAAGCCAAAAAGATTGCTGAGGAGATTGGCAAGGCCGTAGCCGTCAAAGGTCAGGTTCAAGCTGGTGGGCGTGGCAAGGCAGGAATTGTTAAACTGGTTAACACTCCTGACGAAGCAGCAGCTGCTGCAACCGAAATTTTCGCTAAAAACGTCATGGGAGTTCCCGTAAACCAGGTTCTTATCGAGGAAAAACTGGACATTAAAAAAGAGTATTATTGTTCATTTGTCGTTAACGGAGCCAGAGAAGCTCGTTCTCCGATGCTAATGTTTAGCACTGAGGGTGGAATGGACATCGAAAGTGTCCCGGAAGAGTTGCTCTTCAAAGTTAACATCGATCCTATTAACGGTCTACAAATTTACGACGCAGTTGATGTGTGTGCTCGAGCTGGAATCCCTGCTCAAGACCTTAGCAAGTTTGCTAGTTTCTTATCGAAGCTTTCACTGGCTTACAAAAAATATGATTGTCAAACCTTAGAGATTAATCCCTTCATCATGACGGGCAGCGGCAATTTAGTTTGTGCGGATTGTAAAATGGAAATTGACAATAGTTCCGTGGGTCGGCATCCGGAATTCGGAATCTCAATTGCTAGAGACCTTCCAGGAGCTCCTACAGAATTGGATCTCATCGGCTGGAGTATCGAGGAAACCGATGCTCGTGGTACCGGGTTCCTCATGAATATGGGTTATGATGAAGTAAGCCCAGGCTACATTGGTTATCATCCGATTGGTGGCGGTTCAGCGATGATGGGTCTTGACGCGCTAAACCAAGTGGGTCTTAAGCCTGCTAACTATGCTGACACAAGTGGTAACCCCGTCGGTTCAAAAATTTATCGAGTAGCAAAGTGTGTTCTTTCTCAGCCAAACATAGACGGCTATCTACTCGGCGGATTTATGATGGCAAATCAGGAGCAGTGGCATCATGCCCATGCTATCGTCAAGGTACTTAGGGAAGTACTCCCGACTCAGAAGTCTGGATTACCTTGTGTCCTATTGCTTTGTGGCAACAGGGAAGATGAATCTTTGGAAATTCTCAGAAAAGGTCTTGCGGATCTAATGACTCCTGACGGGCCAGGTAAGAGAATCGAGATTTATGGCAAAGAGTATGTAACTGATACTAAGTTCATTGGACAAAGACTCTTAGCTCTTAGTAAAGAATACAGAGCTGAGAAAGAATCTCAAGGAAAGTAGGGGAAACCTATGCTGGAATTCGCAGAAAAAACTCTGACAGTCAAAATCGATACCAGCAAGTGTGATACATGCGAGACAAAGGCATGTGCCGACGCGTGCAAAAAGTACGCCAGAGGTTTGCTTGGGATTGATGACCAAGGTAGAGCTTCAGTTGCACATCGCGATGCGGAAGAAGTTTTGCGTCTCGGAACTGAGTGTTTAGCATGTGAACTCGCTTGTAAGACCAAAGGTAACAACGCCATAACCATTGAGATTCCTGTTAAAGGTTTGGATGAGTACCTTCAAAAGCGTCAATAGCATCAAAGTAGAATTAGCAATAGTCCAAGTGTAAGGTAGATACAAAACGTAGCAAAATGTTAAATGAGGGATAAAGATGGGCATTTTGATCAATAAGAATACCAAGGTCATCGTCCAAGGGATAACGGGCCGTGAAGGATCCGTACGGACAAAATACATGAAAGAATACGGTACCAAAGTGATCGGTGGAACCAGCCCGGGAAAAGCTGGAGAACAGGTTCATGAAGTTCCCGTTTTCAACACCGTAAAAGAGATTGTCCGTGAGCAAGGCGAAATTGACTTTAGCGTCATCTTCGTACCTGGCCGAGCTTTAAAAACAGCGGTATACGAAGCAGTCGATGCAGGGGTTAAGAATATTATCCCTTGCGTTGAAGGTACTCCGATCCACGATATCATGGAAATGATTGCTTATGCTAAATCTAAGGGGTCAAGACTTCTTGGACCAGGGTCGATCGGAATTATTACTCCAGGTGAGGCTGTTGTAGGCTGGCTCGGTGGGAACAAAGAATGGGCCAATAAATTCTTCCAAAGGGGTAGCGTTGGGGTATTCTCTCGCAGTGGCGGTCAGTCGGGAACCATTCCTTGGTTACTCAGAGAAGGGGGATTTGGGGTAAGTACCGTAATTCATACCGGAACAGAACCAGTCCTTGGAACGTCTATGGCGGACCTATTACCGTTATTTGAAGCTGACCCGGAAACTAAAGGTGTAGCGGTCTATGCAGAAATTGGCGGAACTCAAGAAGAAGAGTGTGCTGAGGTTATTGCAGCTGGTCAATTTACGAAGCCTTTCGTAATCTATGTAGCGGGAGCATGGGCACCTGCTGGTATGCGATTCTCCCATGCCTCGAATATTGTCGAGCGTGGTCGTGGATCCGCTAAAAGTAAGATGGAAGCAGTGACTCGGGCTGGAGGATTTGTAGCTGAGACCCCAACCGATATTCCAATTATCTTAAAAGAGAAAATCAAAGGCTAAGTGCTGAATCAGGATATCCCTAGGGTTAAATTTATAGAAATAAAGCTAAAAATAAAATTATAGGGGGTAATACTAATGACAATCATGAGATCTGTAATGTATATTCCTGGCAACAATCCTAAAATGGTGGCAAAGGCTCCTGAGTTCACGGCTGACATTATTACTCTTGACCTCGAGGATTCTGTTCCACCAGCAGAAAAAGAAGCTGCTCGTCAAATCGTTCGTGAAAACCTCAAGTATGCAGGCACTGGCGGTGCAGAAGTATATGTTCGTATTAATAACTGGGAAACTGAATTAACCAACGATGATCTGGAAGCTATTGTCTATGAAGGCCTCAATGGAGTAACCTTGGCTAAAACCGGATGCGCCGCTGACGTACAGCGTCTCGACTGGAAACTTGAAGAACTCGAGCGCCGTCGTGGTATTGAAGTTGGGACCGTTAAAATCTCCATGTTGCTGGAAACTGCCAAAGGGATTATCAATGCCGCAGAGTGCTGCTTAGCTAGTAAACGAAACGTTAACGCTATTTTCGGTGCAGTAGACTATTGCCGTGACATGCGCGTGAAATTAACCAATGAAGGTGTAGAACAACAATATGGACGTGCGCATGTAGCTGTAGCTTGCCGTGCGGCCAGAATCGTAGCCATCGATGCTCCTTTCGTTGATTTCAAAAACATAGAAGCTTTTGAGAGAAACGTAGCTGAAGGACGTCAAATGGGTTATGAAGGCCGGATGATCATCCATCCAGGACAAATCGAACCTTCTAATCGTATGTACTCTCCTGATCCGGCCGATGTTGAATGGGCTGGCGGTGTTGTGAAAGTCTTCGAAGAAGAAGGTATTGCCAAGGGTAAAGCGTCCGTTTCTTACAATGGTAAAATGGTAGATACTCCTGTATACTTAAATGCTTTAGATATCATAGCTGCACAAGCTGAGATCGATGCAAAAAACGCTAAGTAAGATGATCGTTTGATTGTTTGATTGTTTGGTTACCTCTTCAACGGGGTGACCAAACAATTTCTTACTTGCACTATCAGAAAGTATAACTTATTGTTAAATACTTTCTAAGCATAAGCGCAACTAAGGCTACCGCCAGCCAAGTTGCTTTATCAATCCTAAAATTTGTCGTTTACCCCAATAAGACTTAAAAAGATAGTGAAAGGAAGATGCATATGTCGCGCATTAAGAATCTTCGCGAAGAGGCCTTGGCATTTCATGCCGTGAAACCAGGTAAACTCGAAGTTAGAGTGACATGTCCTGCACAAGACAGAGATGATCTAACGCTTGCATATTCTCCCGGAGTTGCTGAACCAGTTTTGGAGATTTCAAAAGACCTCGCCAATCTCGATATTTACACCAACCATGCTAATTTTGTTAGCATTGTGACCGACGGGTCTGCTATTCTTGGACTTGGAAATCTTGGACCTGCTGCTTCTATGCCTGTTATGGAAGGGAAAGCTCTTCTCTTTAAAGCCTTCGGAGATGTCGATGCCTTCCCACTTGCTGTAAATACCAGTGATGTCGATAAAATTGTGGAAATCGTTGAATTAACAGCTCCTACCTTTGGTGGAGTTAACTTAGAAGATATTAAGGCCCCTCAATGCTTTCAAATCGAGGAACAACTCAAGGCCCGTGGGATCTTTAAAGGACCGATTTTCCATGATGATCAGCATGGAACTGCAGTCGTTACCTTGGCTGGACTTTATAATGCACTTAAAGTCGTCGGAAAGAAAATTGAAGACGTTAAAGTTGTTGCCAATGGTGCAGGTGCAGCTGGAATCGCGATCATTAAGCTTTTGATGAGCGTTGGTCTTAAAAACGTGATCATGTGTGATACTAAGGGTGCTATTTATGAAGGACGTACAGAGGGTATGAACCCCTGGAAAGAACAAATCGCTGCAGCGACTAACCCTGACAAATTCAGCGGAGATCTGGCTGGAGCACTTGTAGGTGCAGATGTCTTCATTGGTGTATCTGCAGCAAACGTTCTTACCGAAGATATGATTAAATCTATGGCCAAAGATTCCATTTGCTTCTGTCAAGCTAACCCAATCCCGGAAATTTGGCCCATTGAACGAGCTATTGAAGCTGGCGCTGCCGTCATTTCTACGGGTCGTTCAGATGTTATTAACCAAGTGAACAACGTATTAGCCTTCCCGGGTATGTTCAGGGGTGCTATTGACGTTAGAGCGACTGACATCAATGATGCGATGAAGATTGCAGCAGCCAAAGCAATTGCCGATTGTGTCTCCGCTGAAGAACTTAATGCTAACTTTATCATGCCTTACACTTTGAACCCGGAAGTAGCCCCAGCGGTTGCTGCCGCTACAGCAAAAGCTGCTATCGACAGTGGAATTGCTAGAAACCCGCTTGATCCAGCTTGGGTAGCTGAAAATCTTAAAAAGAGATTGGCTAACCAATATAAATAGAATTGTGCTTCACTGAAAGGTGGCCTTTTTAAAAGGCCACCTTTCATCCAATCGTGAGACTCCCACTCCCACTTCTGCAAGGGAGAGTGGGACCCCTTACTCTGCTTCTCGTAGCATCCAGAAAAGGTAACCTTCGATCGTTTCGATGCTAAATAGCCCTTTCGAGCAAGAACAAGCTGATATTATCCCTCTAATGTTAACAGTAAGGAAAAACCCTTACTGTTAACATTAGAGGGATAACTTGTTACGATTCAAAAGAAAACAGAATCTGAGAGAGATAGCTTTCGATTAGGAAAGACAGAAGATGATTGATCGGCTTTAGAATTACTGGTAATATTGGGTAAATTAGTGTACGAGGGGGACTTTAATATGGTTTTTACATTGACTGCTTTTTTGGAGACTTGGGAGAAGGAAGCGGAATCGACCCAGCGAGTACTCGATGCTTTAACAGACTCTTCTCTTAGCCAAGTTTTTACATATGCCATTGCTTATACTGGTTTTAGGATCCGAATTTGAGTTCCTCACCAAATTTATTGACCTAAATCAAGCCAACTGGTAGTATTGGGATAAATTTAAGTATTAAGGGATTCCGAGATGGTGGCTAGTTGCATGACGTCGCAATCCTCAAGATATTCTGGAAAAGGAATTGAGGCCAGTGTAATCGGAGATATTAATACAGATAACTAGGATAAGGGGTAAATCGGATGCATACACCAAGCAGTAAGTTGAGGACCAAGACTGGGAAGGATAAACAAAGTCATCTTGAGGTTACAGAACAGGCCGAGTTAATGAAGTTTTTGCTTGGTGCAATACCCAGTAAAAGCCGAAGCGATATCAAGTCCCTGCTGGCCCATCGTCAAATTTCGGTAGATAATGAAGTGATTACTCAATACAATCATCCCCTGGAGATCGGTCAACAGGTCGTCGTAAATTGGGCTAAAGTGTTGATAGAAAAGCAACCTGATGGGTTAGATATCGTGTATGAGGACCCGGATCTCATAATCATTGAAAAACAGGCGGGATTGCTCTCAATCGCAACGGCTACAGAAAAAGAGCAAACGGCTTATAGTATATTAAGTAATCATGTCAAGAAAAGAGACCCAAAGAACAAGATCTTTGTCTTGCATCGCCTTGATCGAGAAACCTCTGGGGTGATGATGTTTGCTAAAAGCGAGAAGGTACAGCAATTGTTGCAAGAAGCGTGGAAGGAAGCGGTTTTAGAGCGCACTTACATCGTAGTAGTGGAAGGGGCAGTATCTAAAGAGCAAGGAACGATCACCTCTTGGCTGACCGAGAGTAAAGCCTTTATTATGTACTCCAGTCGCACCCCCAATGAGGGCCAAAAAGCAGTGACTCACTATCGGCTGCTTAAGAAAAATAAACATTATTCACTTTTAGAAGTTAAGCTAGAAACTGGGCGGAAGAACCAAATTCGTGTGCACATGAAAGATATAGGTCATAGTGTGATTGGAGATAAGAAGTATGGGGCCACTAAGCATCCTATTGGACGAATAGGGCTTCATGCTCAAGTCCTAGCTTTTAAGCATCCGATGACGGGCGAAGTGGTGCGGTATGAATCAGAAATCCCTAAGTCGTTTTTAAATTTATTTCCCTAAATAATAGATAGAGAAGGGTAAAGAAAAAGAAAACCGGGTTTACACCCGGTCTTTTGATACATTCCTACCAATTTTATCAGCATCAAAGGGAAGCGGAATCTTCTCAGTATTATCGGGTTTGCGCGACTTGTCATTCGTTTTCTTCGCCATATCAGACTTACCCCCTCATTTGAAAATTTACTTCGGGTGGAGTTTTAACTCTCGATTATCATACCCAAATTAAACTATTCCATGTAAATGGACAAGGGGATTAGTAATGAATGGAGTGTAGCCAAAAGTGTCTAATAGGTTAGACCGGGAGAAAGCAACTGTGGAATTAATGCTTAAACTATATTGTAAGGCTCATCATCACCCTGTAGATGGACTCTGTGCAGAGTGTCGAGACTTGTTGAATTATGCTTCCAAGCGTCTAACGTATTGTAAATTCGGAGAGCTTAAACCAACCTGTGGTAAATGTACGGTGCACTGCTATAAACCGGAAATGCGGCAAAGAATTATTGGGGTCATGCGCTATGCCGGGCCTAGGATGCTTTTGAACCATCCCATAATCGCCATCAGACATTTAATTGACGGTTTTAAGAAAGGTTATCATGATTCTGAGCGTAAATAATACACTAGGCAGCGGTCCGCTATCAGCTGTCAGTGTAACCTAAAGAAGGAAGCGTGTGTATGACCATAAAAGAGTATTGCCTTGAAATGAGAGGAATGCCTCACCAAGACTTAGTTGACTATTTTCTTTCGATTGGGGGAAAGCAGGTTGGTCAGGGATTGTATTTGGGCCCGGACTGGGAAGTAAATCTGAGTGATGAGTGGACCTGTACTTTAGGGTCGATACAAATCCCGGCGACGCAAGTGACTTTTCGGGTTAATGAGGAAGACTGGCCAGAAATAATGAAGGCTTTCCGTTTTCGATTCCTTTCCGCAGGGGGGTAAATTAAACACGGAGTAGACATAGTGTTTTTCATAATAAAAAATTGGAATTATGATTATCATTTTATAGATTCTTCATTAGTTAGCTCTGACGGTTCGCTTCTTTGAAGACTATTAAAGCGTTGAATGAATTTTCCATAGATAAAGAATGTAAACAAGGAAGCAATCATTAATAGAATAGCAAACGTCCATACTCTAGATCCTCCACCATAATCATACATCATTCCACCTAGCAAGGGACCCACCATTCGCCCTCCAGACGAAGCACCTCCAATGATCCCTTGATAAGCTCCAGTTTTTCCTTGTGGGGCAAGCTGAGCGGCAGCTGCTGGAACCGCAGGCAAAATCAGCATTTCACCAAGGGTTAGAATGAGCATGGCGATAATGTAGGATATATACGGTAGCTTGCCCAGGAGAATGACATACCCGATGGTTAAGAGAACAGCGGCGAGGTAAAATTGTCGTTCGAATGACTTTGCCCAAGCCTTGATGACCCAATTGATGAAGGGCTGCAAAGTAACGATGAAGACGCCGTTCAGTGTCCAAAGCACACTATAAGAAAAGAGAGAAAATCCGAGTTGGTTCATTACCACAGGTAAAATCGTAACGAGCTGAATATAGGCTCCCCAGGCAAAAAATATGCCTCCACATAAGGCTAGAAGTACTTTGAATCCACTGTCTTTCGTCAACCCTTCTGTTGATTGCTTCGATGAAATTGAATGAATGGGTGCCTTTCGTTCTGAAACACCTATCAACAACATAAGTAAAAAAATTAAGAAGCCTGCAGCATTCAAAGAGAAGGTAAGACGGAAAGAGACTTGAGCCAGCATTCCTCCGATGGCAGTGCCAACAGCGACTCCAGCGTTATTAGAGATATAAAGGAAATTAAAACCTCGCCGCCCGCCTTCAGGCCAAAGGGCATAAATCAGCGCGTTAAGTGGGACGAAGATAAACGCTTGAGCTAATCCGAACAGGATAAACGCTGGTGCGTAAACCCTCCAGACCGGGTAAATACCGATAGATCCAACGGAGAGGATTGCTCCAACTAAGCCAATAATCATTACTTTCTTTGGACCAAAACGATCCGCCAAAAAACCACTCATAAATTGGCCAAATAGAGATGCTGCCGATTGTGCTGCAAGAAGGGTACCAGCTTCAGTTAATGAACGGTTTAAGACGGTATGCATAAAAAGGCTATTTAGAGGCCACATGAGAGAATTACCAGTTGACTGGATGAAACCACCCAAGATTAAGACCCAGACAGAATGGGGGATATCGAATCGTTTAAATAGCAAGGGAAGACCACCTTTAGTTTTGTGTGACATTTTATTACTTCGACATTCGTATTAAGAAACCTTCAACCAAGGAATTATACCTTTTCTCAAAGGGGGAAAAGGTATAAAAATTAGCATTGATGAGAAACTATGGCAAAGGAGAGTGTGTCATGAACTTTCAGGAAACAGAAACATTTAAGAATTTGAGTAAGGCGTTTGCAGGTGAGTCTCAAGCACGCACTCGGTATGCTATTTTTGCGGGAGTGGCTAAGCAGGAAGGGTATCAACATATTCAAGCAGTATTTGAAGAAACAGCTGCTAACGAAAAGGAACATGCTAAAGTCTTCTATAAACTTTTAGTCGCCCACGTTCAAGATCAAACTGATGTCATTCATGTTGATGCAGACTATCCGTTAGTTAATAAAGACACGCTAACCAACTTAAGGGCGGCTGCAGCAGGGGAAAGAGAAGAATGGACAGAAATCTATTCGAACTTCGGCACGGTTGCGGAAAAAGAAGGATTTCCTGATGTCGCGAAGGCCTTTAGGACCATTGCAGAAGTGGAAAAGCATCATATGAATCGTTTTGATTATTATGCCTTAGGCATCGAAAAGGGAACGATCTTCAAAAAGGAAACAGCCGCTTTATGGAAATGTACAAATTGTGGCTATATCCATGATGGCACGGAAGCACCTGAATTATGTCCGGCTTGTTCGCATCCCCAGGGATATTTTGAAGATTTGCCCGGAAAATATTGACATAAAAGCCGAGCGGGACCTTCCTGCTCGGCTTTTATACTGTCCAAGTCCCTTTCACTTATGAATCTCAGAAAGTATTACTTTTTGGGAGCATATGTACTACTAAATTAACTATCTAGGGGAAACTGATGTATTATACGAAAAAGACTTGCAATGTATATCCAATCTGAGCATAATAAGCAAAAGAGATATAATTCTGAATATTTAACAAGGCGGAGGAGTTAGAATGCAAGTCCCTATGCCAGAATTACAAGACCGACTGAAGATTTTCCAAGACAATCTGATTAAAAAAGGAATTAATGGGGCACTTTTGGTCCAACGCGCGGATACCCTCTACTATACTGGTACAGCCCAAAATGTCCATGTCTACGTTCCCCAGGAAGGAATGCCGCTTGTATTAGCCTACAGAGATTTTGCCAGAGCTAAGAGAGAAAGTCCTTGGAAAGTGATCTTACTGCGAGGCTTGTCTAAAATTCCCGAAGATATTCAAGAGGCAGGGCTTCCTCACCCGAGAGTGCTAGGGCTAGAACTTGATGTCCTTCCGGTAAATCAATTTGAGCGTTATCGCAAACTATTCCCGGAGGTCATGTTTCTGGATGTTTCGCCAGAAATCCGCTTACAGCGTGCTGTAAAATCCAGGTGGGAAATATCCCGTCTCGAAGAGAGTGCCCAGATTCATACCCCGGTGTTGGATTTTGCTAAGGAAATTCTACATATAGGAATGACCGAAGTTGAACTAGAAGGGCTATTAGCGGGTAAGGCACGGGCCTTGGGACACGGTGGTTATGTGAGGATACGCGGTTTTGGCTTAGAATTCCATGTTGGAGCAATAACTTCGGGAGCCCGCGCTGCCGTGCCAAGTTGTTTTGATGGGCCAGTGAATGGGCAGGGCATTTGTATTGCTCATCCGAATGGGGCATCAATGGCCCAGATCCAGGCGGGTGAACCGATTGTCCTTGATATGGTGACAACCGTTCATGGTTATCAGATCGACCAAACACGAATCCTAAGCCTCGGACCTTTATCAGACGAGCTAACAAGAGCTTACGAGCTTACCCTAAAAATTGAAGAAAAAATTCGCCGTGCCTTAATACCAGGGAGATTGGCCGGTGAAATATACGAGGAAATCTTGACGTGGGTTCGTGAAAATACACCCTATGAAGAGAATTTTATGGGCTACGGGACAAGTCGAGTTAGTTTTATAGGGCACGGGGTAGGTTTGGAACTTGATGAACTTCCGACCCTTAGCAAGGGTTCAAAGGTAGTGATCAAACCAGGGATGGTGGTTGCGATCGAACCCAAGTTTATTTTCCCGGGAGTTGGAGCCGTAGGAATTGAAGATACTGTGGTCGTTGAGTCAGAGATGGGTGCCAGATATTTATCCATAACCCCTCGAGAATTGGTTGTTTTATAATAGCCAAAGATCGAACCAGAGATTACGTTGTGCAGTTTGCATGAATAGGATATATTATAGGCAATCGATCAAGCTTCAAGGAAAGGGGTGATAGAATGTTTAAAAAGATTCTTGTCCCAACTGACGCCTCTGAAAATTCTCGCCGCGCCTTAAAAATGGCCCTAGAGTTAGCCAGTTCGTATCAAGCTGAGGTGTTACTTCTTCATGTTAGCTATACTCCTCAGGCTTATTGGGGGTATACCATTTCTTATGGAATCACGGTGACGCAAGAACAACTTGATCAAAACGGAGAACTTGCTTTAGATGCAACCCTTTCGGGGGTTGATCAGGGGCAGATTGTCATTAACAAACGAGTAGAAGCAGGTCATCCAGTAACCGTTATCCTAGATCAGATCAAGCAGGAAAGCATTGACTTAGTAGTTATGGGAAGTCATGGCTACGGCGCAATAACTGGCTCGGTCCTTGGCAGTGTAAGTCAACGGGTGTTGCAACGGGCAAGCTGTCCAGTACTAATTATTAAGTAAGAAGAATCGTTACAGATTGAATTTAGGGGTAATAAGTCGCGAGAGCGAATATGCTCGACGCGCAAGTAGGATTTATAGCAAATTTATAGCAATTATGCAGATATTTTAGGACAAACGTCCCTGTCTTCGTGGCAGGGATTTTTTCTTAGGTCGCGAATAGCACAGTAAGAAGTTGTTTATTAGCGACGTGGAGGCAGACCGTTTCATGAAAGAAGATAATGTTTGGTTGAGTCCTAAAGAACTTCAACAGATGCTGCGGGGTTCATTACAATGGAACGACGTAGCACCCCGTGTTACCTCATCCAAAACGGGGATACGTAAGTTAGGGGAAGCTATTCCTGAAAAAAGATCAGTCTCCAGACAAACCGATCAAATAGCGATCAATCAATCAATAGAGCAAGAAGTCTACTCAAAACCGCTGGAAGGAAAACCAGTTATTTGGTTACTGGGTAGTGTTGGTCTCTTAACATTATCCTCTTGGTTTTACTTTGTCTTATTTTCGAATTAGGTTTAAAATGGATCACTATTAGTTTGGAAAGGGTTAAGTCTGCTAGACTTAACCCTTTCCAAACTATTTTTTTTCTAAAAATCCTTTGCAAAATCTCGAAAAATGGGTATCATATAGATAGAAGGTCAGGAAAGGTCAATAAACAGTATGTGTGGGATATCTTAGAAATATATTGTTATAAGGAGTACATTACAATGGGAAACCTTGCGGATCGCATTGAGGAATATCTGAAACGAGTATTAGAAAAAACCTCAGAGGGGTATATCGTTTTGCAGCGTAGCGAGCTTGCGGGTGAGTTCGCCTGTGTTCCATCTCAAATCAACTATGTACTAGATACTCGTTTCACAGTCGAACGGGGATACTTGGTTGAAAGTCGCCGGGGGGGTGGAGGGTATCTTCGAATTATTCGTTTAGGGTTAGGCCTCGAAGGGGAGTACCAACAAGTAATGAGACAATTAATTGGAGAGCAGCTTTCACGTGAGCGTTCAAGCGCCTTGGTAGATCGTCTTTTAGATGAGGAACTTGTCACGACTCGGGAAGCGGCGATGATTAAGAGTATTGTATCTGGTAATGATTTAAGTGGAGAGTTCAGAGATTGGGATATGTTACGAGCGCGTCTAATGAAGAACATTTTGACAACGTTAAGTAGGGATGATTTGGTATAAAGGGGGGGTTGACATGCTTTGTCAACATTGTCAACAGCAAGAAGCGGTTATGCGTTTATCCATTACCGAAAATGAACAAACTCGTGAGGTATACCTTTGTGAATCATGTGCTAAGAAAAACCAAGAAGTAAGTTTTGTTTTCCATCCAGCGATTGTACCCGAGTTTTTGCAGGCCCTTTTTGGGTTTAATCCAACGTCAATTGAACAGCCTTCGGAGAGGACCTGTGCCAAATGTGGTCTTAGCTTTACCCAAATAACTCAAGCAGGGAAGCTGGGATGCAGTAAGTGTTATGAAACCTTTGAAGATCAGCTCGAACCGTTACTTCGTCGTGTGCATGGTGGCGGCCAGAACGTCGGGAAAATTCCGGCAAGACGTGGGGTTGCTATCAAAAATCGTATGGAACTCAGAACCCTGAAAGAGACGCTACAAACCTTAATCCAACAAGAAGCGTTTGAGGAGGCAGCCTTAGTAAGGGATCAGATTCGTCAGATTGAACAAGCGAAAGGAGGGGAAACCAATGATTCGTAAGGAGTTACTCTTACAGAGCAGTGCCTGGATGAGCGAGCCAAATTCTCCGGTTGTGATTAGTAGCCGGGTGAGATTAGCGCGCAACCTCGAAGAGTTTCCCTTCCCCCATGTTAATAGTTCAGAAGGTGCTACACAGGTTGAAAAAACCTTCACGGAGGTACTTTCCGCCGGGAATATTGAGCCATTGGTGTATATATCCTTAACAGAGTTAAGCAGCATAGAACATCAAGTGCTTATCGAAAAACATCTAATCAGTCCAAGTTTAGGAGGATCAACTGGAGCGCGCGGAGTGGCGTTGGCTCCTGACCATCGATATGCGGTTATGGTTAATGAAGAGGATCACCTTAGGATCCAAGTTCTTTTGCCGGGTAATCAATTACAAGAGACACACCGCTTAGCAACGGCTTTAGATGATCTTCTGGAAGAAAAACTGGATTTTGCCTACCGCGAAAGCCATGGCTATCTCACCGCTTGTCCAACGAATGTGGGCACGGGACTGAGGGCATCGGTCATGGTTCATCTGCCGGGCTTAGTGATAACGAAGCAGGTTCAACAAGTTCTTGGAGCAGTGACACGCTTAGGGCTCGCTGTGCGAGGACTTTACGGAGAAGGCTCTCAAGCTTTTGGACACATGTTCCAAGTGTCTAATCAGATAACGCTTGGAAAAAGTGAAGAGGATATCTTATCTCATTTGGACGCCGTGACTCGACAAATCGTAGAGCATGAACTCCAGGCACGAGAATTACTCCGCAAGCAAATGCCTATGTTCCTAGAGGATAAGGTATGGAGGGCTCGAGGAACCTTACAAAACGCTCGGCTACTTTCGTCTGAAGATGCAATGCATCTCTTGTCGCATGACCGACTTGGGACGGATATGGGCTTATTACCCAAAATCAAGGATTGCTTTGCTACGTTAATGATTGATACCCGGCCAGGATGTTTGCAATATATCCTAGACCGAGAACTTGACCCCAGCCAGCGGGACGAGGAACGGGCCCGTCTGATAAGAGCGCGGACTACTGTTAGTGAGGCATGATACGCGATGTACGAAGCACGAGGCACGATACTCACGGCGCGAAGCACGTATGAAAGCTTCGCTTTCAATCAAGTTCGAACCTCGAGCATCGATTAAAGGAAGGATGAAGGAATAATGAAAGGACGTTATACAGAACGTGCTCAGAAAGTTATAGCGATTGCCCATAGTGAAGCTAAACGGATGGGACATCAGGTAGTAGGAACCGAACACATTTTACTGGGACTGATTCAAGAAGGGGAAGGGATTGCCGCCCAGGCCTTAACAGGATTGGGCTTGGATCTTGTAAAAATTCAAAGTCAGGTTGAACAAATTGCAGGAGTGGGTCAACCTTTTAGCGGAGAGGTGGGACTCACACCGCGAGTTAAAAAAGTTCTGGAGTTAGCTAATGAGGAGACACACCGTCAAGAAGTTAATTATATTGGCACAGAACATCTGCTTTTGGGTCTAATTATGGAAGGGGAGGGAATTGCTGCTCGAATCTTAGCAAATCTCAACGTGGGTCCCGAAAGAGTTTGGAAACAAGTGGTGAAACTTTTAGGTGGAGAATTGGAAGAAGCGACATTGCCTGCAGCTAATTCAGTTTCGTCTTCTAATAAAGGTGGTGGATCTGTCAATACACCAGCGCTCAACGAGTATGGTCGTGACTTAACACTGCAAGCTCGCGAAGGACGGTTAGATCCGGTAATTGGACGAGAAAAGGAGATCGAACGGGTTATTCAGGTCCTAAGCCGCCGAACTAAGAATAATCCTGCCCTAATAGGGGAGCCTGGCGTCGGTAAAACAGCCATAGCTGAAGGATTGGCACAGGGGATTATCAGTAATAGAGTACCTGAAATACTGTTAAATAAACGGGTTATCACTTTAGATCTTTCGGCCATGGTGGCTGGAAGTAAATACCGTGGCGAGTTTGAAGAGCGTTTAAAGAAAGTCATGGAGGAAATCCGAGTAGATGGAAACATCATTCTCTTTATTGATGAATTGCATACTTTGATCGGGGCAGGAGCTGCAGAAGGCGCAATCGATGCTGCGAATATTCTAAAACCCGCCCTAGCGAGGGGTGAGCTTCAATGTATTGGGGCGACAACCTTAGATGAATACCGTAAATACATTGAGAAGGATTCAGCATTAGAACGACGTTTTCAACCCATCAAGATCGGTGAGCCAACTGCCGAGGAAGCAATAAAGATTCTCACTGGTTTAAGGGATCGTTACGAAGCTCATCACCGAGTGAAGATTACGGATGAGGCGATTGAAGCGGCGGCTCGACTATCTGATCGTTATATTTCGGATCGCTTCTTACCAGATAAGGCTATTGATTTGATGGATGAAGCAGCTTCACGTGTTAGACTGGCTAGTTTTACGGCACCACCTGATTTGAAACTGCTTGAGGAAGAAACTGAACGATTAAAGAAAGAAAAGGAAGCGGCTGTTTCCAGCCAGGAATTTGAGAAAGCTGCTGAATTTCGTGATCAGGAACAAAAACTGCGGGCCGAGCTTGCTGACCTTCGAGGAGCGTGGCAAGATAAGCGGTATAAAGAAAACGCCATGGTTACAGGGGATGACATCGCTCAGATCGTAGCGAGCTGGACGGGAATACCCGTCAAAAAACTAGCTGAAGAAGAAAGTGAACGCCTTTTGCATTTGGAGGATGTCCTTCATCAACGACTCATTGGGCAGGAGGATGCAGTCACTGCGGTGGCCCGGGCAGTACGCCGAGCGCGGGCAGGGTTGAAGGATCCGAAGCGTCCAATAGGTTCCTTCATTTTCCTCGGACCTACAGGGGTCGGGAAAACCGAGCTTGGTCGTGCTTTAGCTGAGGGGATGTTCGGGGATGAAAAGGCTCTGATTCGCATTGATATGTCGGAATATATGGAGAAGCATGCAGTTTCTCGACTTGTAGGAGCACCTCCGGGATATGTTGGACATGATGAAGGAGGTCAGCTCACAGAAGCAGTAAGACGAAAACCCTATAGTGTCATTTTGTTAGATGAAATCGAAAAGGCGCATCCTGAGGCTTTCAATATTTTACTCCAAGTTCTAGAAGATGGGCGCTTAACGGACACTAAGGGACGGACTGTAGATTTTCGAAATACTGTCATAATCATGACCTCCAATGTTGGTTCTTCCTTCCTCAAGAAAGAAGCTATGGGCTTTGCAGCCAAGAAAGATGAAAAAACGGATTATAAAAATATGCGTGGATATGTAATGGAAGAGCTAAAACGATCCTTCCGTCCAGAGTTCCTAAATCGGATTGACGAGCTAGTGGTCTTCCATTCCCTCCAAGAAGAACATTTATTGAAGATCTCTGAACTATTGATTAATCAGGTCAATAAACGTTTGAGTGAAAATGGCCTGGAACTTCAGGTTGAGAAGAGTGCTATTGCATTGATTGCCAAAGAGGGAAATGATCCTATTTTTGGAGCGCGACCCCTCCGTCGGGCCATTCAGCGCTTAATCGAAGATGCTCTTTCGGAAAAAATACTCGAACGAGAATTCAGAAGCGGAGATCGGATTCGTGTAGAAGCAGAAGATGGAAAAATGAAATTTTCTAAGCTTTAAACAGTTGTAGGGATTTGCGAATTGCCCCTACGGTAATTCCGAGCATCCTGGAAAATAAATTGGATTTCAAAATAATCCATAGCAATGGATTGAGGATTACTATAATTTTTAGGGGCAATTGATGATCGTTCGATTCATGAATTGCCCCTTCGGGGATGGGGCGTTGTATGCATGAAGACTAAGGTAGTATATAGATGTTCTAATTGCGGGTCCGAAAGTCCAAAATGGTTAGGAAAGTGTCAAAACTGCGAGGAATGGAACACATTTGAAGAATCAGAGAGTCAACCTAAAACGACGTCATCACCGAGTAAAAGAAAGACTTCCCCGAAGAGGCTATCTGAGGTCTTAGCTGGAAATAGCGATAGAATTGTGACAGGCATTAGTGAATTTAACCGAGTACTGGGTGGAGGCATCGTCAAGGATTCTATCATTATCTTGACAGCAAGGCCTGGAGCAGGAAAATCAACCTTGCTTTTACAAGTAGCCGATGATGTTGCCAATAAGGGCTACAAGGTTCTATATGCTTCAGCCGAAGAGAGTGATAGTCAAATTAAAAGTAGGTCAGATCGAATTCTGAATGGAAGCAAGAGTAACATCTGGATCTACTCTGATACAAGTATGAACCATGTTCTGGCCTCAATTGAGGAGCTTGACCCAGATTTGATTATTATCGACAGTATTCAGACGTTCACCCTTGAAGAACATAATTCCCGGCCTGGTTCGCCCATTCAAACAATGGAGTGTGCCAACGAACTCTTAAAAATAGCCAAAAATAACAGCCGCCCCAGAGCTGTGATCATGGTGGGGCAAATGACGAAAGACGATGAAATCGCAGGACTTCGAGCGCTAGAGCATCTGGTCGACGCGGTGTTAATTCTCAATGGAGAAAATGGCGAAGAATTGAGGGGCGCTTGGTGTTCGAAGAATCGATTCGGAAGTACAGGAGAAATCGGGTTTTTCTCGATGACTGAACAAGGGATGTTATCCATTGATAACCCGTCTGAGTTCTTTATGACTCAAAGGGGAGCGGGACAGACGGTTTCGGGAAGCGCCTTGACCGTGATCAAAGAGGGGACACGACCTATTATTGTAGAAGTCGAAAGCCTTGTATCGAAGTCGTTCACTCCCTATCCGTCAAGAATTGCGGAGTGTTTGAGAAGAGATCAATTAAACACCCTGATTTCTATTCTGGAGCAAAGAGGCAAGATTAACCTCTACGATAAAAATGTGGTTATCAAAACAACAGGTGGTCTTCAACTCAAAGAACAATCTGTAAGCTTAGCCATTATCATGTGTATAGTTTCATCTGTGAAAGACAAAGCGATTCCCAATGATACCGTGTTTGTGGCGGATGTCGGGCTTACTGGAGAACTAAAAAAGGTCCCTTCGATCGAGGCGCGCATCCGAGAAATAGACAGAATGGGTTTCAAACGTGTCTACATAGCAAAAAATTCTCTAAGAGATTCTTCAAGATATAAAAATCTTGAAATCATAGAGCTTAACACTTTGTATGAGGTTATTCTGGATTTAAAAATGAAGACTGGAGCTAAGACTGAAATCGAATTTCCAATTAGTGAAGATATTTAAGATGCATTCGTATAGGGTATGCTGGCTAGGAGTCTCTTAGCTTCTGCCGGCTCCTTTTGTACGGATAGTAATAAGCAAGAGATTAAGATTTTCTTGCGCACCCTTGTTCAACCTGATACCTGACTTTGCCTAGCAATGAAAGAAAATCTTCCATATATCTACAAAATACCACGGATTTATGGATTATAATCTCTTGCTAATTAGACAAAATTATAATATAACTAAATAAAGAATATAAATTATTTGCGAATTCTTAGAGGTGATGATTAAAACATAGTTGTTGTGCTTTCAATCTATATTGGCATTTTCCGTAATATCATAATGTTATTCCCAAGTGTCTTATTTCATTAAAGCGGATTAACCTTATTTCACTAAGCTTTTGTGTTTTAGCTTACTGGAAGTTGAGGAAGGTGATTTAATGAGGGACGATTTACTGGAGTTATTAGATTTACTAAATGCCGTTGAAACGAAACGCGATCAACTAAATAAACTTGCCTTATGTAAAGAGCTGACTTCTGAAGAAGTAGTTACATCTAGCCGTGAGTTGGACAAACTATTGAATGAAGTTTATAGTTTGAGCAAACACAAAGGAACTAAATAATGAAATGATAGCTATGCCACAATGTAGTCCGGAATTATTCCGGACTTTTTTTGTACTATCAGAAAGTATAAATTTCTGGTAAGCATAAGTGCAACTAAGGCGGCCGCCTGCGCTGAAGCTTGGCGCCAGCCAAGTTTTCTTAATTTTCTATAAATAATTTATTGTCTTTGCTAGTTTAATAAATAGTGGAAAAAAACTAAAGAGTGGGTCATAATGTTAAAGTTAGCTCTTTCGCACATATGTATTTAGTGATAATATAAAATAAGAAAACTATTATAATTGGAGGGAAGAATTCAATGTCCTTTACCTACTTTATCAGCTCAGATACCATAGGCCATCAAGACTTGGAATTGGGCAAACGCCTGATGCACAGTTTCTTTTTGAAGCTCTTGGTGGCGGCTGAGAAACCGTCCCATATTCTTTTTCTCGAAAAAGGGGTGCAGCTTTTGTTACCAGAGTTTTCTGCTGTTGATGCCCTGAAGATTTTAGCAGAGGAGTCGGGTGTTACTCTGTTGGCATGTGTGACCTGTCTAGATTATTACGGTATCAAGGATAAGATCGAAGTTGGAGAGGTTTCCACTATGCCTGAGATTATCGCTGTTATGCATGAAAGCGATAAAGTGATACATATCTAATTTGTAGAGAAACGAGGAGGATAAAAGAATGGATAACAGAGAATTATGGACAGCCCTAGGTATGGATTTAGAGAAACACGATGATTTTTTGGCCCCTGTACCAGCGATTTTTACGAGCTTGTTTTTGGATCGACCCAATCGCCCCAACGCGATGGGGTATTTTGATGCAGTAGTCGGAGATGTGCATGGAATTCGTGTGCATGAACTCTATGCTAAGAGAGAAGCTGGCGCTAAGGTGTTCTCGACCTTTTGCGTCTATGTTCCGGAGGAAATTGTTGTTGCGACAGGGAGTGCCAGCATCGGCTTATGTGCTGGGGCCCAGTATACAGTTTCTTCGGGGGAAAAAGTCTTGCCTCGCAACCTCTGTCCATTGATTAAATCGACCATGGGCTTTAAACTAGACCGGATTTGCCCGTATTTTCAAGTTTCGGATTGGGTCATCGGGGAGACGACCTGTGACGGGAAGAAGAAGGCCTGGGAGATTCTCAATGAACATATTCCGACCTATGTGATGGACCTCCCGCAAAAGAAAGACTCCAAGGACGCCCGTCTTTGGGAAGAAGAAGTACGTGAATTTGCTTCCTTCATCGAACGCGAGACCAAGGTGGATTTAACCACCGAGAATCTTACTCAGGGAATTCAGACGATTAACAATAAACGCCAAGCGCTTCAAAGGTTAGCCAACTTAAGAAAACATAACCCAGCTCCTATTCACGGCTTAGATGTCCTCTTAATCAATCAACTCTCCTTCTTTGACGATCCAGTTCGCTTCGCTGCTCAAGTCAATGCGCTGTGTGACGAACTTGATGTGCGGGTCAAAGAGGGGATTGGAGTTGCTCCTGCTGATGCACCCAGGATTCTGGTGACGGGAACGCCGCAACCGCTTCCAGCTTGGAAACTTCATGCCTTAATCGAACAAGCTGGGGCTGTCGTTGTCGGGGAGGAAACCTGCACGGGAGAACGCTATTATAAGGATGTCACCGAGCCTGCAGATAACGTATCGGATATGCTCGCCAATATTGCTAAGCGCCCCTTAAAGGTGAATTGTGCTTGCTTTACCCCGAATCAAGGACGTATGGAAGATATAACTTTCATGGCTGAAACCTTAAAAGCAGATGCCGTGATTGATTTTACTCTTCAGTTCTGTCAGCCCTATGGTGTAGAAAGTTATTTTGTGGGCAAAGAAATGGAGAAGAAAAAGATTCCCTTCTTGCGGCTGGAAAGTGATTTTTCCGAAGAAGATCAGGGACAACTCTTGACCCGGATTGAGGCTTTAATCGAGATGATTCGTGCATGAAGCAAGCAGGGTTAGATCTCGGCTCGGTTAATACAAAGTTGGTCGTGTTAGAAAACGGGGAACGGGTATACAGCAAAGTCATACCCTCCCGTTTCGATTCTGTGCAAGCGGGTATCACCCTTTTAAAGTCCTACGTCGAAGAACACGGAGAAAAACCCGAAAAACTCGTGGTCACAGGGTATGGGCGGGTAAACTTTCCCGAAGGAAGGGTTATTACGGAAATCTCCTGTCAAGGCAGAGGTTGTCACGCTTATTTCCCGGATCATACCTACATCTTGGATTTAGGAGGACAAGACGCCAAGGTTATTAAGAAAAGCGCAGAAGGAAAAATTGTTCAGTTTATCATGAATGACAAGTGTGCTGCCGGAACCGGGCGCTTTTTGGATGTTATCCTCAAAGGATTAGATCTAACTTCCGAGGAGCTGGAGTTAGCCGCAGAGGCTAAGCCAATGCCCATCAATTCCATGTGCACGGTTTTTGCAGAATCTGAAGTCATCACCATGCTTGCTAAAGGAATTCCAAAACCTGAGGTGATTGCAGGCCTCTTCAAAAGTACGGCTAAACGTCTCGCTAATTTTGTCGAGTCTGTCGGACATTCTGAATCTTTAATTTTCACAGGAGGAGGCGCTCATTATACCCTCCTTGTCCGCTTCCTCGAACAGGAATTAAAGGGGAAGATCGTCATACCACCAGAGCCTGAATTAACCGCTGCTTTAGGTGCGGCATTACTTGCATAATAACTGAGAATAGCACTTGTTGAAGT
This sequence comes from Desulfosporosinus burensis, assembly GCF_054657535.1. NCBI lineage: Bacteria > Bacillati > Bacillota > Clostridia > Eubacteriales > Desulfitobacteriaceae > Desulfosporosinus > Desulfosporosinus burensis. The sequence continues at coordinate 364,175 of NZ_BAAHYN010000004.1, read as the reverse complement.
TAGCAAGTGCTATTTGTTAGATAAACATACTCGTATACTATCAATGAAATTTGGGAGGTAACAATATAATGGAAAGAGAAAAAATCCTTGCTGACGTAAGAACAAAGGCGGGAGGGTGTTTCCAAAGAGGTGAATTTTATTGTTCCGAATCCGTGATTCATACCCTCAATGAATTTCTTGGCTGGCCCTTTGATCGTTCAATTGTCCGATTGGCCGCCGGTTTCCCGGTCGGAATCGGTAGGTCTGGGTGTGTTTGTGGAGCTATCAGTGGTGGAGTAATGGCATTAGGGATGGTCTACGGCAGGGATCCCGGCAATGCAATGAACAGTAGAATGTTTCCTGTCGCGGCTGAACTACATGACCATATTAAAAAATCATATAAGAGTACTTGTTGCCGGGTGATTACTAAAGATTTAGTCTTCGACTCTCCTGAAAGAAAAGCGCACTGTGTGAAAATTACCGGGGAAGTTGCGGCCTGGGTAGCAGATAAATTGCTCGATGATGAGGCGCTTAAAGAAAAAATCCAATCCTTAGCAAGTGAGACATGAAGAAACTGAAAATTGATGTTTGATTTTATTTAGCATAGAAACACTAAGTCGGAATTGCATCGTGGCGATGCGATACCGACTTAGTAAAACTTTGTTCAAGCAGCCTTAATGTCTATAACGATAAATACCACTGCAATCTTGCAGTGGTATTTATCGTTTCAAGAACGACCAATTCTATAATAAAGTTAAATATTATAAGAGTTTTACCGTTGAGCAGTAATTTTAGACAGTTAAACATAGCTTTTAACCGATGAGCTAAAAAATGAGGTTTCGAATTATGATAATGGCATGTTAATTGCATTACAAATAAGTTATGCTTGAATATAAGTTATACGTTATGATAAGTTATACGAAATGAAATTTAAAGAAACTGGAGGGATATAAAGAAATATGTGTGCAAAATTCTTACGCTGTTCAACAAATTTGTGCGGCTGATCCGATCGAACCCGAACAGTTCGGGCAATAAAGGAAAGGGGACACACCTCTATTTGAAGCCTGTCTTTGAGGTTGGAGGAATGTCCCCAATTACTGATGAGGGTGGAGAGAAATGGAAAATGAACTAGAAAGAATTGAAGGACAACTTGTTAAAAGTCTGGTAGGTAGTAATTTTGGAGATGTTATGGTTGTCGGTGGAGGGATCAGCGGTATTCAGGCTTCTCTTGATCTTGCCACTGCAGGTTTCAAGGTCTACCTAATTGATAAATCACCGACCATTGGCGGCAAGATGTCCCAGCTGGACAAGACCTTTCCCACGAATGATTGCTCCATGTGCATTGAATCTCCTAAGTTTTCTGAATGTAACAGGCATCCCAATATCGAGATCATGACCTATACTGAAGTTGACAGTGTAGAAGGGGAAGCGGGAGACTTCAAGGTAACGCTGATTAAAAAGCCCAGATATGTTATAGAAAGTAAATGCACGGGTTGTACTGTCTGTGTAGAATACTGCCCGGTCAAGTCCCCTGATCAATTTAATCAAGAGATTTCGAAGAATAAAGCTATCCATATATACTTCGCTCAAGCAATTCCCCTTGTATCGTATATAGATGAAAGTTGCCTTTTCCTTAAAGAAAAGAAATGTACTATTTGCCAATCAGTCTGTAAGTCTAACGCCATAGATTTTAATCAAACGGCGGAGAAGGTAGAAGTAAAAGTAGGGGCGATACTTCTGTCTCCGGGCTTTGAGCCATTTGATCCTAAGTTGAAGAACGACTATGGCTACGGAAAGTACGAGAACGTGGTAACCAGTCTTGACTATGAACGGCTATTATGTGCCACCGGACCACACGAAGGGGAGATACTGCGTGCTTCCGATAAGAAGCATCCCCATAAAATAGCCTGGATTCACTGCGTCGGTTCCAGAACGGTTATCCAGGGCGGCAACAGCTATTGTTCAGGCGTATGTTGCACGTATACCCAGAAACAGGTGATTTTGACAAAAGACCATGACGATGGGGCAGAGTGTACGATATTCCATAACGATATACGTTCCTATGGCAAGGATTTTGAGCGATTCTACCAAAGAACAGAGAAACTTCCCGGGATTCGATTTGTCAGAAGCTACGTATCAATAGGAAAAGAGATCCCGGAAAGCAAGAATGTAACGATAAGGTATTCTACTTTTGAGGATGGAGTAAAAGAGGAAGAATTCGATATGGTGGTATTATCTGTGGGATTGAACCCTCCTGCGGATGTGGTGGGCTTGGCAAATAAGTTCGGCATCGAGCTCAATTCTCACGGATTCTGTAAAACCAATCCTGTTAATCCTATGGAGACCTCTCGCCCGGGAATTTTCATAAGCGGAGCCTTCCAAGGTCCTGTAGATATCCCCGAGTCAGTGGTGACCGCCAGTGGGGCAGGTTCTCAATGTGGTGAACTCCTTGACTACCGGCGAGGGGATCTGGCCAAAGCAAGGATATATCCACCGGAAAGAGATACCTCAGAAGAGGAGCCTAGGGTGGGTGTCTACGTATGTCATTGTGGAGCGAATATCGGAAGAATAGTAGATGTTCCTTCAACAGTTCAATATGCGCTGACGTTACCCAATGTTGTACACGCTGAAGACAGCCTCTTTATATGTTCTACTGAAGCTGCCGCGAAACTGTCAAAATCGATTCAGGAAAAAGGGCTCAATCGCGTGGTTGTCGCCGCCTGTACCCCTAGGACACATGAGCCGCTCTTCAGGGACACGCTTCGGGAAGCAGAAATTAACCAATATTTCTACGACATGGCTAATATTAGAGAACATTGCTCCTGGGTTCACTCGAAAGAAAAGGAGAAGGCCACCCAAAAGGCTCAAGATATTATCCGAATGTCGGTAGCCCGAGCTTGCCGTTTGGAGCCCTTGCAGGAATTTGATCTGCCCGTCAACAAGGCGGCCTTAGTGGTCGGCGGTGGCTTGGCCGGACTGACCAGTGCTCTGAGCGTGGCCAACCAGGGACATGAGGTTTACTTGGTGGAAAAGGATACAGACTTGGGGGGAATGGCGCGAAGAATCCATTACACACTGGAAGGGCTGGATGTTCAAGAGTATTTGCGTGAGGTCATACGCAAGGTTTATCAGCACCGCTTAATCCATGTCTATACTGATGCTACCATCGCAGAGACTGGCGGCTTTGTGGGAAATTTCGTAACCAAGGTGAAGTCTAAAGGAAGGCTCACAGAGGTAAAACACGGAGCAACCATTCTGGCTACAGGCGCTGAAGTATACCAACCCACCGAATACCTTTATGGTGAAGATGATAGGGTAATGACCCACTTGGAGTTGGAGGGTAAAATCGCCAAAGGAGATGAAAGGCTGCATAACTCCGAGAGTTTGGTGATGATCCAATGCGTAGGCTGTAGAAATGAAGACAGAAACTACTGTAGTCGGATATGTTGTAGCGAGTCAATAAAGAATGCTCTGAAACTAAAAGAGCTAAAGCCCCAGATGGATATCTACATTCTGTTTAGGGATATAAGAACCTATGGGTTCAAAGAGGATTATTACAGGGAAGCGGCCAGTAAGGATGTAAGGTTCATCCGCTATGAGCCGCAGGATGAACCTCAGGTGGATGCAGCTGTTGATGAGGATGGCCGGAGTGTCTTAAGGGTTAGCGTGACCGATCTTGTTTTAGGTAAGAAGCTGGAAATAGATGCGGATGTGCTCGCTTTAGCTGCCGCCATTATTCCGTCAGCGGGAAGTCAGGAAGCAACCAAGTTATTCAAGGTGAATTCTAGTCTAGATGGTTTCTTTCAGGAAGCCCATGTCAAACTAAGACCTGTTGACTTTAGCACAGACGGCATTTACCTATGTGGGATAGCTCACTATCCCAAGCATATATCGGAAACGATTAGCCAGGCTTATGGAGCTGCAGGTAGGGTCTTAACGCTTCTCTCCCATGATACTGTCGTAGCTTCCGGCTCTGTTTGCGAGGTGAATGAGAGTAACTGTATTTCGTGTGGAGCATGTATTGCAGCGTGCACGTATGGTGCCATAGAGTTTCATGATACACCACAAGGCAGAAAGGCTGTGGTTAATTCTGTTCTCTGTAAGGGAGATGGTCTGTGTAACGCAAAGTGTCCAACAGGGGCAATTTCACTAAAGCACTATACCAATGACGAGCTCATGAGCCAAATTGACGCGGCGGTTCCCAGACTTGTTGAAAGTCCACTAATGGAGAAAGCAGTCAACTAAGGGGGTGAGATAGAATGAGTGCAGAACTTGCGTTTAAACCAAGGATCTTAGGTATGATATGCAATTGGTGCTGCTATGGAGGGGCAGACCTTGCTGGAGTTTCACGTTTTCAATATCCCCCTTATATAAGGCTTATAAGGGTGATGTGCTCCGGCAGAGTCGAAATGGCACATATACTTCGAGCCTTCTCAAATGGAGAAGACGGGGTGTTTATCGGCGGTTGTCATCTTAGTGACTGCCATTATAATACTGAAGGAAATTACGATGCAATAAGGATGGTGCTTCTATGTAAAAAAATACTAAAGCACATAGGGGTGAACCCCGAAAGATTAAGAATTGAATGGGTATCTGCCGGTGAAGGAATCCGATTCGCCAATATTATGAATGAATTCAGCATGAAAATAGAGAAGTTAGGACCTCTTGGTCAAGGCGAAGGAATAGACGAAAATGCCTTAAAGTCTAAACTTGAAGCAGTTACACGCTTAGTCCCCTACATTAAGCTGGTAGACATGGAGAGACTGAGAGTGCGTTTTAAATCGGATGAAGAGTATCATAAATTTTTTACCAGTGACGAGTTCAACAGGCTGTTTGATGAAACAGTTGTAGAAAAATTGGCAATAAGCCAAATTATCTCACTCTTGCGGGAAGGACCCCTTACAACCGGAGAGATCGCGAAGGTTTTAGGCCTGACCCCGTCTGAAGTATCAAGGCACCTTAATAGTTCGTCAAGGCAAGGATTAGTTAGGTACGAGGAAAGCCGGAAGCGCTTTGCTCTCGCGTAAAGAGAGGGCGGCATCGAGCTTTTTGGCGGACCGTTTGGGCTGGCCTTTTTGAGGTCATGGCACTATTAGGGAAAAAATGTTTTGATAAGGTCATTGTATTTTTTTGATCAATCTAACGTGACCCTATACGCAAAGTGGCTGTCAAATGCGACCTATGTGATGGTCATGATGACAGCCCCCGTTGTGTAAGCATGTCCTGTACAGGCTCTTAATTACCCAAGTGACAGACTCTAGGACTGCGTTGTAGTGTTAACAGATTTCATGAGCAAACCTCCAGGATTTATGAAGCGTCGACTAGAAAGCCTTCGTTGAAGTTGCTCTATTACTATTTGGATGGTTTGATTTCATGTGGATGCATAACCAATCTATTATTATAGTACATACATTCACACTTATGACAATATATAATATAATTAAATGGTAGATAATAGAAAGGAGAAAAATGCCAAATGCCTTGGATAAAATTGTACATAATCTAAGGTAGCTATTTTATAAGCAGAACTTATAGTGAGAATAATCGTAAGAATGGGAGAGTGAATCTAATTGGGAAAAACTTCACGAAACCTTGCTGCTATATTTATTGTTATATTATTATCTCTATTTACCATGGCCTGTTCAACAAACACAGTTCAAAAAAAATCTGAACCTAAAGCAGCTGAAGAAAAAGTATTACGTATGGATGAAGAAAACCTGGGTTATCCTTCTGTATACACTGTATCCTCACGTGGTAGAGGCTATTTAATGATGAGCTTTATTTTTGACACCTTGACTTGGAAAGATGAAAAAGGGGTTATTCCTCTGCTAGCAGAAAAGTGGGAGGTGACTCCTGATCAGAAGACATGGACCTTTAACCTTGTTAAAAATGCAAAATTTACGGATGGCAAGCCACTCACTGCTGAAGATGTCAAGTTTTCGTTCGATTATATCAAACAACATCCTCACCCTTGGGTCTATCTAAACATGATTGACCAAACCAAGGTGATTGACGGATCCACGGTCCAAATCAGCCTTAATCAGGTTTATGCGCCCTTCATCACTGATGTGGCCGGAAACGTACCTATTATGCCTAAGCATATTTGGCAGGATATCAAAGAACCTCAAAAATTCGATACTACAGACGCGGTAATCGGTTCAGGACCCTTCACGTTAACGAGCTACGACAAAGCAGCAGGTACTTATATTTATAAGGCCAATAAAGCTTATTTCTATGGTGAGCCGGTTGTCGATAAGCTCGTTTTTAGTCCTAGCCAAAATCCGAAAGAAGCTCTTGAAAAGGGCGAACTTGATGTTGCACAGAAAACGAAATACGGCGAGGCCATCCAGCTTCAAAAGGACGGAAAGTTTAAAGTAATCGAAGGACCCGGTCTGTGGGTTGGCAGGATATATTTTAACTTTGGAGTACCAGAGTTTAACCAACGTGAGCTGAGACAGGCTTTATATTACGCCATCAACCGTCAAGAGTTGGTCGAAAAAGCGACTAAAAAAAGTACCGTAGCGGGCAATCCTGGGCATATTCATCCCGATTCCGAATGGTATTCTAAAGATGTAAAGCAGTATGAATTTAGTCCCGAAAAAGCGAAACAACTCTTGGATGCTGCGGGGATGAAGGACGTCAATCAAGATGGCACGAGGGATTTCCAGGGTAGATCCATGGAGTACGAATTCATCGTCACAGATGATCGGGTCAATGAAGCGGAAATGATTAAAAATTATTGTTCTGCTGCGGGGATTGAAATAAATGTTAAAGCCATGGATGGGCAGAGCCTAGATTCCTTAATGAAGGAAGGGAAATTTCAGTTAGCTCTCAATGGGCATGGTTCCTTTGGTGGAGATCCGGTGCTGCTTGCCAGATTTGCTTCGGAAAAAGTTACTCAAGGGTCTACGCCCAAAATAACAACTCAGGGCGGAAAAGGTTGGTCTAACGATCAATTTGATCAACTCTTTACTGAGCAGTTACGGGAAAATGATCACTCTAAGCGCTACCAAAAGGTTGCCGAGCTTCAAGAAATCATTGCCGAGGAACTCCCGACGTTAACCCTGTATTATAGGAAAATTACGTTTGCTTATAATCAGAATAAATTTGACGGCTGGTTTTTCACGAAAGACGGGGTCGCTATCGCTGTGCCCACGACACAAAACAAGCTGGTCTATATTAAGGGACAGTGGAAATAGTACGGGGATCAATGATGAAGATTCTAAAGAAGACGATCATTTATATAGTTCTGGTAGCTTCAATAAGTTTTTTACTGCCCAGGTTAATCCCGGGTAGTCCTTTCTTTTTTTCCCATTCGGATATGTATGTGCTCAATACCGCGATGCCGGAAGATAGCTTTAACTCCTTTGTCCAATACTATCACCCAGACAAACCTGTACCAGAGCAGTTTTTGTTGTATCTCAAAGATCTCTTGAATTTTGATCTGGGGAGGTCCTTCCATTATAAACTGCCTGTTGCTGATTTATTGACGGGGTGCTTGGGTTGGACAATTTTCTTGTCCTTTGTATCCATTGGAATTTCATCCAGTATAGGAATACCTTTAGGCTTATTTTATGCGGTTAGAAAGGCTAGAAAAAGAGCAGTTTGGCTGAACGTTTTTACTGGACTAAACTCTGTGCCAGTTATTGTAATAGCTATCGTTATGCAAATGTTGTTAAGTTATAAGTTTGACCTGTTTCCTTCGAGTGGAGCATACACTCCAGGAATCGGCGTTAGTGACCCTGGTTGGATACTGGATGTAATAGGGCATGCTATTTTACCCTTATGGGTACTTGTGTTGGCTGAACTGCCTCCAATTTTTATCTTGACCTATAATACCTGTTCTAGAACCAAGAACCAACCGTTTGTGGAAATGGCCCAGTATTTTAATATTCAAGGGCACGTTATTAATTATAAGTACATCTTAAAGAACACCTTACCCGAGATTCTGAGCAAGATAAATATTCAGTTTCTCTACGCTATCTCGGGAGTCTTATTTGTCGAAGTAGTATTTTCATATCCGGGTATCGGAACCCTGCTCAAGACCGCCGCCTATAGCAGGGACTACCCGCTCTTGCAGGGTATTCTGCTCGTCACGGGTGTGTACGGAATCGTTATTAATTTAATCTTTGAACTAATCATCAAAAAGTTAAACCCGAGGGTGTAGCCATGAATATCTTTCATTCAAATAAAGGATCCTGGATCATCATATTAGTAATGGCTCTGATAGGATTAACGTATCCGTTAATTTCTCCCTATGATGCGGGTGATTTTAGTTTTCAATCGTTAATGCCCCCATCCCTAGATCATCTTTTGGGAACCGATGAAATGGGCCATGATATTTTATCCATGCTCCTCGTCGGCTTTAGGATATCTATTGGAATTGCCTTCACTGCGGCAGTTTTGGCAACTTTGATCGGGACAGTCCTGGCGACCATAGCTGCTTATTATAAAGGCTTGGTCGATCGGATTATTGTTAGGATTACGGAAGTGTTTATTCTTGTCCCGGAAATTGTTGTTTTGCTTTTTGTTACGGCTATTGTAAAGCCAATGGTCTATAATAGCATTTTGGCGATTGCATTTTTTTCCTGGAGTAAAATCACTAGGATTATTAGAGCTAAAGCTCTAAGTGTTATTGAGCTGGAAAAGGTTCAATACACCCTGCTTTTAAAAGGCAACATCTTAGATATTATTCTTAAAATGTGGCGAGAATTGTATCCTGCAGTTGCCACGATGTTTGTTTTCCAGTGTGGTAAAGCAGCTGTGTATGAATCCACCTTGGCCTTTTTTGGGATAGGAGACCCTCTGGCCAAATCGTGGGGGCGTATTATGCGGAATGCTTTGGATTATGAAGGAATTTTCAGTGGAGATATTTATCTTTGGTACCTTTTACCACCGATCCTTTGTATTCTGACCTTCGTGGTGGCTATTTCAAGGATTGCCTATAACGTTGATGAAGTTAGAAGTGAAAAGTAATGATTTTGAACGTTAATAAGTTTAAAGCAAGGTATTGTAGTAATTCTCCCTGGTGGAGTTATCCAAGACTTGAGTTGGATAAGGGTATGTGTCTGGCGATTATGGGAAAGACCGGGTGTGGTAAGACAACGTTGTTAAATGCCCTTTTTAGTCATTCTTTTACAGGCATTATGGAATACGACCTTGCTGAACTAATGGGGAAGGATATTCGGGCCTGGGGGAGGGAGCGGTATCAAGCGATCAGTTATATGCCGCAATATGCCCAAAACGGCTTAAACCCAGCATTAACAATAGGGGAACAGATTGAGCTAGTTAAAAGAAGCTGCAAGGTACCTGACTCAAGACTTGATTTATTTTTTCAAGGACTAGGCTTAGCAAAAGAGATCAGTCGTTTATACCCTTTTCAGATTAGTGGTGGAATGAAGCAAAGAGTGGTCATTCTAATGGGATTTATCAAGCAGCCTCAGCTTTTTATCTTGGATGAACCTTCCTCCGCCTTGGATTTTATGACCTTAGATAAGACCTTGAATTTTCTTAAAGAGCGGAAACATGAGGGGACGGGCCTAATCGTTGTGTCTCATCATTTGGGGTTTGCAACTAGTATCGCTGACAAGGTGATTGAGCTATAGCATGAGGCTCAATTGGGTAGAGCTGAACTCTATCAGGAGGGTGAAATGTCTGAAATTTTAAGAGGGACGAACTTAACTAAATCGTTTGATACCCCTTTTGGGCGCCAGGCAATCCTGAGTGGAATAAATCTTAAGGTAGATGAAGGCGGTATTATTGCTCTGATCGGTGAGAGCGGCGGGGGCAAAACAACGCTTTGCAGAATCTTAATTGGTTTAGAAACGACAGATTTAGGCAGTGTGTTTTTTATGGGAAAAGAGGTAGGACGACTTAGAAAGCGCAGTTTTGAAGCATGTGCTTCTATTCAGTATGTTTTTCAGGATCCTTACGCCTCCATGGCGGATGAAGCAACGGTTATAAGCACCCTGTCTGAACCAGCAAGACTATGTAAACGAAATCATAGAGATTACTTGGAGCCTAAAGAAGCACTTGTTTTAGCAGGGCTTTCTGTGGAAGAATTTATGAACCGGAAAATAAAGAGCCTTAGTGGTGGGCAAAGGCAAAAAATCGCCATAGCCCGTGCCTTGATTACACGTCCCCAAATCATTATCGCTGATGAAAGTACTTCTATGCTCGACGAAAGTTCTGCGAAGGAAATGAGTTCAATCTTTCGAAGATTAAACAAACTGCTTGGGATTAGCTTTATTATTGTGACTTATAACAAAAATACTTTGTTTGATTTGTGCACATTCATATATGTCCTTCATCAAGGAAAAATTGTTGAAGCCGGGCCGAGAGAAGAGGTTTTAACCTCGCCCAAAGAGGAATATACACGTCAATATTTGGAGTGCATGTTAAATATTGAAGGGAGAACTGACTTTGAGCAGGATAGTGTACGTAAATCTCACGACTGAAACAGTGGAAGAAAAGGAATATAGTGACGCCCTCAGTCAATATTATGGCAGAGGACTGGCTTCCTACCTTGTCAAGGAAAACTTGCCTCCTCATGTAGGGAGACATAGTGCGGAAAATAGTCTTATTCTGGTGCCTGGGCTCCTCACAGGAACTTTTGCACCAAGTACTGGAAGACTGATTATTGCCGCGAAGAAAGCACAGGATTCTGGAATACAATACCTAAACTTAGCGGGGCCATTTTCACAGAAAATGGCTTGTTTGGGTATTGTATCTATAGTGATTAAGGGTAAAAATCTAGAAGATGTAGATGTTCCAGCCGTTTTAAGTTTCGATGAAGCTGGAGCGCAGATCCTAAAAGTCCCTTGTCTTAAGGAAAGAGAAATATCAGAGACGATTAGCTATATTAGGAACAATATCGGTAGGGGAAAGGACACAGCGGCAATCGGGATTGGCTCTGCCGGTGAACATTTATTACCGATTGCTTCTGTGTTCACTACCTATCCAGAGGGAAATCCCCTCTTTAACTGTGCACGTGGTGGTATGGGAGATATTTTTGGCTCAAAAGGCTTAAAAGCAGTGGCAGTCACGACAAAATCTAACTTTACCAGCAGGGTAGTGAATGTGGATGAAATGGAAAAAGCTTCTAAAAGTCTGGCCAGAATAATTATCGATCATCCGGTATGTGGGGGAGCTTTACCTGCTTATGGTTCAATCACCTTAATGAAAATGATGAAGAGTAATGAGTTAAATCTAAGTTCGATCAAAGCGACTCCACAGAGTAAGATAATATCAGAGGACCAGAGTGTTAATCCGTCTAAAGAGGGTAGTCGCAGAATCAACCGTACTTGTGCCCCGTTGTGTGTCGTAGGCTGCCTAAACCGTCATGTACATGCCAAAGAAACGTTGTTTTCATCCCCAGCTGAGAGTGAGGTTTCGGCAGCGCTTGAGGATTTTGGCATAGAAGACGCTGAATTTGCCTCGAGGTTTAATAGAATAGCCTTTGAACAAGGGATTGATTCAGTCGAGTTTCTATTTTGTTGCGCGTTATATTACAAAATCAAGGATATCAAGGTAGGTAAAATAGAATTATTAGCGGCTCTGAACGAAGTTAAAGAGTTAACCAATCTTGGAAGAATTTTAGCTTCCAGGACGGAAGGATTATATCGTCTTTATCAAGACCACACCGAGTTGTTGCCCATGGTTACCCAACCTTCCATCGCTGAGGAACATAGCTTTAATATAAAGCTCAGCTTTAAAGTTACAGGGTGTGAGGATTTAGAGGACAAACAATATCTATATGCCAATATGCTGACCTTAGAAAACCTTGGCTTCTGTCTTTTTACCTCTTTTGCGATTATTGAAAGTCGTGAGGCCATGGACCTACTCGCTGTTTTGTTTCATTCTAAAACAGGGCGTAAGGTTGAGGCAAAGAATCTGATTGAGTATGCTGTCCATTGTCTTAAGGTTGAGGAGGACTATGAAAAAATAGCCAAGTTATTAAGTCTGCAAAAAGGAATACCGGAATTCGTGAAGGTTCTCCATAGGTATTTTGGCAAGGGCGTGCATGAATGAAGGATAAATTATCCATTGCGATTCTACCAATGGCTCTAGGCGCTTTTTCTGCAGCATTGGACAATAACGTGTTAAATATATGTCTGCCACTATTAGCCAAGGAATTTGAAACTGATCTGGGTACGGTCCAATTCGTGTCGTCTTCTTATGTTTTCGCTATCTGCAGTTTATTGTTGTTTTTTGCCTATCTCTCGCATCGATTGGCAGAAAATACGTTTTTAGTATAGGGGTTACTTTGTTTTCGATGGGCAGCCTGGCAGCTGCCTTTTCTCCTAATATTTTTATTCTCATTCTTTTCCGGATAATTCAGGGGATTGGTGCTGCTATGTTCATGGCAAACGGTATGGCCTTGATAAATACCCACTTCAGTAACAAGGTGAAGGGAAGAGCGTTTGGAATTATATTTACTGCCACATCCGTTGCAAGTATTATAGGTCCAGTTGTAGGAGGAGCTATTGCCACAATGTGGGGTTGGCGTGCAATTTTTTTCTTAATAACCCCGATAGGTGCTTTAGCCGGGGTGTTGGCTATGAAACTATTAAAAAAAGAAGATCAAAAACCAATAGCGTCGTTTGATTTAAAAGGGTCAGTTTTGAGTATTCTTGGTGTATTTGCGTTTTTTAGCTGTTTTTATCTTGTGAAGAGCAGGTATCCGTCGTTCGCTCTTTTAGCTTTAGTAGGGGCTATTTCTTTATTCTATTTTTTCAGAAACAGTCAAAGAGAAAGTTTGAATCCTGTCTTAAATCCAAAGATTTGGGGACGAAAAAATTTTCTCCAGGCAAATATGCAGTCTGGATTGATCTACGCCATTATGATGGCAGTTACAGTAGTTTTACCTTTTTATTTTCATGATGTTTTTACTTACTCTTCCGCGTACTCAGGTATGGTTCTAGCTACTATGGCCGTTTCAATAGTAGCTGTTTCATATTATAGCGGATTTTTAGCGGATAAATTAGGAACTCAAAAAATCACATCAATGGGTATAATGTTAGTGCTATTCGGCATGATGACACTCCTTATAGGAGTCTACCTTAAATTGAATTGGATTCTAATTATGGGGAATCTAATTCTAGGCTCGGGAGTAGGCATTTTTAACCCTGCCAATAATAAAATGATTATGCAAAGTGTGCCTAACGAATTTGCTGCTATGGCAGCAAGCATAAATGTTCTTTCACGCAATGCCGGAATTGCGATTGGCATTGCTTTATCAGGAATGGGATATAGTGCATTTATAAGTTTTCATTTACGACCAGACATAGCAGCTTTCTGTGTATTAGGATTGTTTCTATATTGAACGTATTTGTAAAAAACATAAGAGTTCATTAATATTCGGGCTAGCGGCTCCCAATGAGTACTGGCGCTCAAATAGGTAAATGTAGCTCTGCCAGAACGTATTTAGACGCGCTGGTTTTTTTGAATATTCCACTGTTAAAGGTTTCATATGAGCAATTGGATAATAGCCCTGAAGGGGGGGCGAGTGGCCTTCATGTCTTTGAATTATTATTGTTAGCTAATTGGAATCCATACTAATTAATGGTAAAATAAATTAGGAGGTGAGCCAAAAAATGAGCGAAAGCAAAATGTATCAATGTCAAACTCAAAACTGTGGATATATTTTTAACTCAGAAAAGGGCTGTAAAAAAAGTAAAATACCAAAGGATGTTCCTTTTGAGGAATTGCCGGATACTTGGAGATGCCCGTTGTGTGGAGTTGGTAAAAAAATGTTCAAACCCGTGTAAAGATGTCCCTCTTTCACAACTACTAGAATTCGTGGATAAAGGTAATAATATAAAAGCTCCTGCCATGCAGGAGCTTAATTACTCAAGAAATATTAAATTGAGTGGGTAATGACTTACGTCAAATTGAAAATCGTTAAAGTCTGAAGTTTTTTGTATTCTTGCTCAAGGACATCGGTCAGTGAGATGTCCAAGGCGTTGGACAGAGCGGCCATATAAAAGAGTTGCTTACCTAATTCTGCTTCTATGATGTCTCGGCAATTATCGCAAACGTTTCCTTCAAGCTGACTGTCCAAGAGTTCTTTTAAATCAGCAAGGCTTGCATCAGCAGGCAAGAATTTCTTATGGGCATTTATGGCATGGCAACCACAGCTTGTCACGGATTTGACAACAGCTCGGTTAACACGCGCGGAGGTTTCTTGCCCTTTTGACATGATATCGAGAATGCTTTGATGTCGGATCAACAGAGATTTTACTGTGCTTTGGAATTGGTCAGTGAGTTGCTCCATAAGTGCTATCCTCACTCCTTTCTGCCATCTCTATTATAACGAGACGGTTGGTCTGTTGTCAATTTTAAACAGAATTAAGGTTAAAAAAGGTAAATTGACAGCCTAAAGACTGTGTGATATAATTTTAAAATTTTGACCCGGGCAATGTTCCTTGCTATAATGGTAGTTAAGGGGGTGGCTGAATGTTTAAAGTTGGTGACAAAGTAGTATATCCGATGCACGGTGCCGGAATTATTGAATCGATTGAAGAACGGGAAGTTCTAGGTGAAATACGCCAATACTATGTCATGCATTTACCAGTGGGGAACATGAAATTATTCATTCCTCTGAGCAACGTGGAAAATCTTGGTTTGCGGCAAGTGATTTCTCCTGCGATGGTTAAAGATGTGTTGGAGGTGCTAAGGACCAAAGATACAGCAGCAACCTTAGCGTGGAATCGTCGCTATCGTGCGAACTTAGAGAAGATAAAGAGCGGAAATATTTTTGAAGTTGCTAATGTCGTTCGTAGTCTTTCTCAAAGAGATCACGAAAAAGGCCTTTCTACTGGAGAAAAGAAGATGTACGAAAATGCCTGTCAAATCTTAATCAGTGAACTCGTTTTAACTGAGGGTTCTGAAGAGGCTGCGGTCAGGCAATGGCTTTCGACAGCCTTGGTTTAAAATTTTCTTAGGTTGTTCTAGCCCTTCCCTTAAATTAATGAAATCTTGTTGAACTCCAGAATCGGCTTAATGCATCACACAAAGAAGTTAAAGATTAGTGCGCAAGTCAAGACCCGAACAAGGATATTCGAAGTTAGAGCATCGCCATGACTCGAACAAGGTGTTTGAGATTAGAGCATCGCCATGACTCTAACGAGGATGTTTCGAGATTAGAACACCGCCATGGATGGCAAGGTGTCGTGATGGCAAGTAACAGGTAGTTGAGACCAGTTCAAGGGTTTTATACTCATGGTTTACCAAAGATAAAAGGATTTATTTACCTTAGGTTGAAAAATAATGAAGCTCGGAGTATAATTGGAAAGACTTTTAGTCAGAATAAGTTATAAAGGAGGTGAAAAGATGATTCGCAATTTAATACGCGGGATCATCACCTTATTATTAGGGGCGGTTGGGTTTTATCTTAACTATGTTCTTATACGCCTTGATTTCTTACAAACACTTGGAGGGAGTTTATCACCTGTTTGGACTTACGCAGTAATGACAATCTTATTTGCTATCTTGGGTTTTTTAGTGGCTCCGGTAAGTATCCGTTCTTTTATAGCATTAATGCGTTGGATGGATTTTCGCTTAACTAGAGTCCCCACACATGATCTGATGAGCGCAGCCATCGGGGGGATTATTGGACTTATTATTGCAAGTTTATTCAGTAATTCTTTTGTTAGTATTACATTCTTCGGACCACTGTTAGCAGTCCTTTTAAGCCTCTTCTTAGGTTATTTGGGTTTAACGATTGGACTGAAGCGTAAAGAGGATGTATTAGGCTTTCTTAATTTTATTCCGAGATTTCGCGACAGAGGAGACAAGGCGGATAAAGCAGAAAAAAATAAGGAAGCAAAGGGTGGCCGTACACGAGAATTGGTGAATTATAAGATTCTTGATACCAGCGTAATTATCGATGGCCGAATCGCGGATATTGTCAAGACAGGCTTTATTGAGGGAATCTTACTTATTCCAAGTTTTGTGCTGGAAGAGCTTCGCCATATCGCGGATTCTTCGGATTTGCTTAAACGAAATCGCGGGCGTAGAGGGCTTGATATTCTCAATCAGATTTCGAAGGAAACGGTCATCAAAGTCCATATTCATGAGCAAGACTTCGATGATATAAATGAAGTCGATAGCAAACTGGTCCGGTTAGGACAGGTCTTAGGTTCCCCTCTCCTAACTAATGACTATAACCTGAACAAAGTGGCTGAACTTCAAGGAGTTAAGGTTCTAAATATTAATGAGTTAGCCAATGCCCTTAAACCCATTGTTTTACCGGGTGAGGAAATGCAAGTCCAGGTTATGAAAGAAGGAAAAGAACCTGGTCAAGGTGTAGCCTATCTGGATGACGGAACCATGATTGTGGTGGATATGGGCCGACGTTATATGGGGCAAAGTGTAGTCGTTTTAGTGACAAGTGTTCTTCAAACGGCAGCTGGGCGGATGATTTTCGCTAAGCCTAAAAGCTCTTTAGAAAAAAAGCCGATGGGCCTTCGTCCAACGGATGAGGTGAATGCGATTGGCTAAGCTCGGGATTGTCATACCTGCAGCCGGTCAGGGCAAACGGATGGGGGCCGGGTGCAACAAGCAATTTATGAAATTGATGGGACAGCCGATTTTAGCTCATACGATAAGACTCTTTGAAGATTCGGGTCATGTATCGGAAATTGTCATTGTTGGGGCAGAAGGTGATATTTCCGTTATTGAAGAGCTAGTGCATCACCATTCGTTTAAGAAAATTAGGGCCATTTGTCAAGGTGGTGCACTACGCCAAGATTCGGTTCGTGCGGGGGTTCAAGCTCTTAGTCCTACTATTCAACGGGTAGTAGTGCATGACGGGGCGCGGCCCCTTTTGACGTTACAAGCATTTCATAAATTTCTGAGCGAGACGGAAGAGTTCAGCGCTGCTATTATGGGGATTCCTGTTAAGGATACCGTAAAACAAATCGATTTATCGAGTAAAGTGCTTGAAACTTTGCCACGTGAAAGTTTATGTGCTGTTCAGACCCCGCAAATCTTTGACCGTAAACTATTGGAAGAAGCACACCGGAAGGCATTTTCTGCGGGTTACTATGGTACTGATGATGCATCTTTGCTAGAATGGATAGGATGTCCCGTGCAGGTGGTAGCGGGTTTGCAGGAAAATATTAAGCTGACAACGCCCGAGGATTTGTGGTTGGCTGAACGGATTTTATCGATGCGCGATGCTCGAAGCGTAAGGCGCTACCTGTGATGAGCTACCGCTTACCGCTTGAGCGAGACATTTAGACAAGATACACGATGGTATAAATGCGCGAAACACGTACTTCTAAGCTTGGTCCGACCTTGTTTTGAGATATGCTTAGATTTCGGGTTTTGAGGTTCGAACTTCGAGCTTCGTGCTTCGTGCCTCGATTGAGGGGTGTTAGGTATTAAAGTAGGAATCGGTTATGATGTACATGCTCTGGTAGAGGGGCGCCCTTTAATTCTTGGAGGGGTGGAAATTCCTTATGTAAAAGGTTTACTGGGACATTCGGATGCGGATGTTCTAATTCATGCGGTCATGGATTCGCTTTTAGGGGCTTTGGCTTTAGGAGATATCGGTGGGCATTTTCCAGATCATGATCCCCGCTATCGTAGTATTTCAAGTCTCACTTTATTGGAGCATGTCATGGGACTCCTTGAAGCAAAGGGTTATCGCGTCGGAAATATGGATAGTATCATCATGGCAGAGCGACCTAAACTTGCTCCGTTTATCTCAAAGATGCGCTATAACCTTTCGCGCGCTATGAACGTAGAGGAAGCTTGTATTTCTGTGAAAGCAACTACAACTGAACGGTTGGGATTTATTGGAAGAGAAGAAGGCGTAGGTGCTCAAGCCATTGTAAGCTTAGAAAAGGTTGGAGGATGATTTATGGGAATTCGCGTTCGATTTGCACCTAGTCCAACAGGTCCACTACATATAGGTGGGGCAAGATCGGCTTTATTCAATTATTTATGGGCACGCAAAAATAAAGGGATTTTTATTGTTCGAAGTGAGGACACTGATTTAGAGCGTTCCAGCAGAGAGTCAGAGCATAACATCTTGGAAGCACTGCGTTGGTTAAATATCCAATGGGATGAGGGAATCGAGGTGGGTGGGGAACATGGCCCTTACCGCCAAACAGATCGTTTAGCACTTTACAAAGAGTATACCGAGAAGCTCATTGCTAGTGGGAATGCTTACTATTGCTACTGTTCCGAGGAGGAATTGGAACAAGAAAGGCAGGCTTTAATAGCAAAAGGGGAAACTCCGCGTTATCTAGGCAAGTGTCGACAATTAACCCCTGAACAGAGGGCAGCGCTGGAGCTTGAAGGTCGTAAACCTGTTGTGCGATTCCGTGTGCCAGAAGGACAAGCGATTCATATTTCTGATCAGGTTCGTGGGGATGTTGTTTTTGATAGTGATGGAATTGGGGATTACGTCATTGTTAAATCAGATGGGATACCTACCTATAATTTTGCGGTGGTGGTCGATGATCTTACCATGAAAATTACGCATGTTATTCGTGGAGAGGAACATCTATCGAATACACCACGCCAAGTTCTGATTTATCAAGCCTTGGGGTTGCCCGCCCCTGAATTTGCGCATATTTCTCTCATTCTTAATACGGAAGGTGGGAAAATGAGCAAACGCGACGGGGATACTGCCGTCATAGACTATCAGAAAAAAGGGTATCTACCGGAAGCGATTGTCAACTTTATTGCCCTTCTTGGTTGGGCTCCTTCTGGAGAAGAAGAGTTTTATACCTTGGCCGAGTTGACAGAAGCGTTTTCGCTAGACCGAGTTTCTAAGAGCCCTGCTGTGTTTGATCGACATAAGTTAAATTACATCAACTCTCATTACATTAAAAAGACTGCTCCAGAACGGTTGGCAGAGCTTGCTTTGCCTCATGTAGAGGAATTGGGTATTAGTCCTCTCGGAGAGCGGTCTGCGGACCAACAACAGTGGTTTAACGATTTTATTGGGGCCATCTCTGAGAAAATATCTTATATGGCAGAAGCCAAGGAATTCGTACATTATTTCCATGGGGATGTGCCGCTTAGTCCTGAAGGGGAAGCCTTGGAGGTGTTAAAGGGCGAGCAGGTGTCGAGTGTCTTGGCCTTATTCAAGGATAAAATACTAGAATTGGATGTACTTTCTGGAGCGAACGTCAAAACGCTCTTGAAGCAGATAACCAAAGAGTTAAAGCTTGGAGGCAAATTGGTATTTATGCCAGTGCGGGTGGCTTTAACCGGACAGATACACGGACCGGAACTTTATGATGTCATCCCATTGTTGGGGCGCGAGAACGTCTTAAAACGGATTGAAGTGACTAAGGCACATTATTTGTCGAAGTTTCCTCCATCAAATAATTAGGCTGTAATTGATTGACAGCAATAAAAGACTACCCTATAATAGGTACAAATTAGTTCTAAAATAATTAATTTAATGAGTCTTAGGCGATGATGAGAAAGAGTACAAAAAGGAATTGCGACAAGCGAGGATGGGATAGTGGAAGCCATTTGCAAGGAATTTTTAGAAGTGCGTCTCGGAGTTGATTGGAAGAAGGGGAAGTATTCCGGTCCGTCGTAACTGCGTTAAAGTTATAAGCTGGAACGACCTGGTCGTTCAATCAGAGTGGGACCGCGGAACCTTTCGTCTCTGGACGAAGGGTTCCGCTTTTTGTATTCATTTTATTCAATATTCGAATCACGAACTACGAACCACGATTCTGCGGTTAGCCATCGGATATTGTGAAGGAAAAGGGTGTGGACAAGATGTTTCAGCAGATAAGGCGCGATATTCGAGTTATTTTTGAGCGTGATCCAGCAGCCAAAAGTATTTGGGAGGTTATATTCTGTTATCCAGGGTTTCATGCTGTGCTTATTCACCGAATGGCTCATTGGTTGTATCTGCGTAATCTAGTGCTCTTGCCGCGAATGATCTCTCAGCTCTCCCGCTTTCTGACTGGGATTGAAATCCATCCGGGTGCGAAGATCGGGCAAGGTCTCTTTATTGACCATGGCACGGGGGTGGTCATCGGCGAAACTGCGGAAGTAGGTGATAACGTTACCTTATACCAGGGAGTAACCTTAGGTGGAACCGGTAAAGAGAAGGGTAAGCGGCATCCGACCATTGGAAATAATGTGGTGATTGGGGCAGGGGCCAGAGTATTAGGTTCTTTCAAAGTTGGAGATAATGTAAAAATCGGAGCAGGTTCGGTGGTTAATAAACCTGTCCCAAGTGACACAACAGTTGTGGGGGTTCCGGGCCGAATTGTCCTGCACCATGGGGTTCCGATTAAAGACCCGGATTTAAGACATGATGACCTACCCGATCCAGTGAATGAGATGCTAAGGTGCTTGATGCAGCGTGTTGAATATTTAGAACAACGATTAAAGGAGGAGAGTCGATACAATGTCTTTGAAATTATACAACACAATGACCCGCCAAAAGGAACTGTTTCAACCACGAGAGAGCAACAAAGTTGCAATGTATGTCTGCGGACCGACGACGTATAACTATTTTCATGCTGGGAATGGGCGGATGTTTGTCGTATTTGACATGATTAGGCGTTATTTTATGTATAAAGGCTACGACGTTCGTTACATACAGAACTTTACGGATGTGGATGATAAGATTATTCAACGAGGGAACGTCGAAGGAATGGAACCACTGGCTTTAGGCCAGAAATATATTGTCGAATATTTCAAGGATGCCCAAGCCTTAAATCTTCTTCCGGCGACTATACACCCCAAGGCTACAGAGCATATTCCAGAAATGATCGAGATCATTCAAGGTCTTATCGATACGGGGTTAGGGTATGAAGTGGAGGGAGATGTTTACTTTGCGGTGGATCATTTCCCGAACTACGGGAAACTATCTGGGAGAACCCTCGAGGATATGAAGGCTGGAGCAAGGGTCGAGGTGGATGAACGAAAACACCATCCGATGGACTTTGCACTTTGGAAAAAGGCAAAGCCTGGAGAACCGGCTTGGGAAAGTCCGTGGGGTAAAGGACGCCCAGGTTGGCACATTGAGTGCACTGCTATGTCCTTAAAATATCTAGGAGCAGACTTCGATATTCACGGTGGAGGAGAGGATCTAGCTTTCCCTCATCATGAAAACGAGATTGCCCAAACAGAAGGGTACCTGAAAGGTCAGACCTTCGCCCGTTATTGGATGCATAATGCCTTTCTTACCATTAATCAAGAAAAAATGTCAAAATCCTTAGGGAACTTTTTTACAGTCCGGGAGTTGCTCGAAAATTCTACGGGGGAAGTTATTCGCTTTTATTTACTGGGAACGCATTATCGCAGTCCCTTAGACTTTAGTGAGCAAAACTTAGTCATGGCCCAAAAAGGGTTGGAGCGGTTGCAAACCAGTGTTCGTTTGGCCCAAGAAGTCTTGGATCGAGAAGGCTCATCTAACAACAAACAAACGCAAGCTGAATTATTGAAGGCGGCTAAGGATGCCCGTGAAGTGTTTGAAAAGGCCATGGATGATGACTTTAATTCAGCTTTGGCTTATGCCGCGCTCTTTGAATTAGCCAAGATAATGAATGGGTATGTTCAGGAACATCCTGCCCCTTCGGAAGGATTGGTACAGGCTCAAAAGACCCTATTAGAGCTTGGAGCGGTACTTGGCTTTGATTTACTTCATCCTGAGAATGTTCACGTCGAAAACGAGGAAATGCTCGCTCAAGTAATGGAGGTCGTTTTGCAGATTCGTTCACGATCTCGCCAGAAAAAAGATTGGGAAATGGCAGATTTTATTCGAGATGGACTGAAGGAAAAGGGTATCCTTATCGAAGATACTCCACAAGGTGCCAGGTGGCAAATTAAGAAGTAGTGAAAGGTGACGTATGCGAAATTGGCAAGAAATGAATGCCTTAACTCTAGCGTATTTAGGAGATGCAGTCTATGAGCTTTGGGTTCGTACGCATTTATTAGAACTGGGGCATGAAAAGGTCAGGGAACTTCATAAGCAGGCCGTTAGCTATGTGCGTGCAAGTACTCAGGCTCGGGTTTTACACGCTCTTTTGCCAGAGCTTAACGAGGTTGAACAGCAAGTCGTTCTGCGCGGACGAAATGCCAAGGGCGGGCATCCAAAAAACGTTGATGTTGTAACTTATCGTCATGCAACTGCGTTTGAAAGCCTGGTGGGCTATTGGCAATTGAACGGCCAAAGCGAGCGCATGGGATGGGCGTTTAGTCATGTGGATAGGATTCTTCTTCATGAAGGAGCGGAGAAAGACATCGTCGCTTCGGAGAGTAAGTAAGAGGAGAGAGGGGAATCTTTCGATGAGGGTAGAACTAATTCAGCACACTCCAGATCCAGAGAAAGTAGTAGCTGCAGCTGCTCGCTTATGTTACTCAGCAGACCCGGTATCCGATTTATTAGATCAATTAGACGATGATAGGGTGGCAAGTTTTGTCCGAAAGTTGCAGGAAATGGGTCATCTTTCTCCTTTTGAACATGTGAGTTTTCAATTTTCAATCGATGGCGTTTCAAGAGCCCTATCTCATCAGCTTGTGCGCCATCGAATTGCTAGTTATTCTCAACGTTCTCAGCGCTATGTCGCTGAGAAGGGATTTAAGTTTGTTATTCCACCGAGTGTAAAACGGAATCCGGAGGCCTTAGAACGTTTTGAGATGGTTATGGCTCGTCTACAGGAGGACTATCAGGAACTTTTGAATTGCGTGCCAGCCGAGGATGCACGCTATGTTTTACCGAACGCTTGTACCACTTCTCTGATGGCTTCATTTAACGTCCGATCGTTATTGAATTTCTTTGAACATCGAACCTGTATAAGAGCTCAGTGGGAGATTCGTTCTTTGGCAGAAAAGATGTTGGAGTTAGTTCGGGAGGTAGCTCCAAATCTCTTCTGCGAAGCAGGTCCAACCTGCATCACTAGGGGAGTCTGTCATCAGGGTACTTATAGTTGCGGAAGATTAAAAACCCTCGAAGGAAAGAAGGAAGCTACTTGAACGACGAAATGGTTTATGGAAAAAATCCCGTGATAGAACTTTTAAAAAGCGGAAAACCCATTAATAAAGTCCTCTTTCTTGCGGAAGGACCCAGCGGGCGGAATCAAGACATTGTTGCTTTGCTGCATGAACGAAATATTCCGTATCAATTTGTGGACCGTCAGACTCTAGACCGCTTGACCAATCGTGAACGGCACCAGGGAATGCTTGCTTATGTCGCGGCAAGGGAGTATGCCACTATTGAGGATATCCTAGCCGTGGCTGAGGAGCGGCAAGAGGACCCCTTTATATTAATGCTTGATGAGATCGAAGACCCCCATAACTTGGGGGCATTGCTGAGAACAGTGGACGCTGTCGGGGCCCATGGGGTGATTATTCCAAAACGTCGAAGTGTTACCTTGACAGGTACAGTAGCCAAAACCTCGGCAGGGGCAGTGGAACATGTGCTAGTGGCCCGAGTTAGCAATTTGGTTCAAACACTAAAAGACTTGAAGAAGAGAGGGTGTTGGGTATCTGGGGCAGAAGCAGGAGGAAAAGCTGTTTTTGAAGCAGATCTCACTGGTTCTCGAGTCATCGTCATTGGCAGCGAGGGAAAAGGTATCAGCCGTTTACTCCGAGAAAGTTGTGACGAGATTGTCAGTATACCTATGAAAGGTAAGGTCAGTTCCTTAAACGCTAGCGTTGCAGGGTCGATCATGCTTTATGAAGTACTTAGACAAAGAGCAAGTTCAAGGCGCGAAGCGCGAGGGGTAAAGCAAGAGGGGTAAAGCACGAGGCGCGATGGACGAAACACGGGGTGAGGTGTGATTTTGAAAACTTTAACTTCCAAACAATACCAACTTGAATTTAGCCCCTAGTGTCTCGAAGCCCCTGAATAGCTACGTTTGCAGAGAACTCCGGGCCTCAATCTTCTGACTTGGCGCCTTGAGCCTCGCTAATAGCGACAGAAGAACCAAAACTTCGCCTTGACGCTTTTCTTTAGGGTCGAGTATAATGATAATGTTCTCGTGGACGAGGGCTACGCGAGATAGCGTCTTCTTCTTGACGACATTGTAGGGGGGATCAACTTTGACTCTTCAAGCCCAATCAGAACTAACAGAGTGCGAGATCATCGACGTAATCGTGGATGAAGAGGTAGTTGAGCTTGCCAAGGAAGGCGACGCTATAGCACTAGAGTACTTAATTAACAAATATAAAAACTTTGTTAGGGCAAAAGCACGTTCGTACTTTCTTATTGGAGCTGATCGTGAAGATATTATCCAAGAGGGTATGATTGGACTCTATAAGGCAATCCGGGATTTTCGGGGTGACAAACTCTCGTCCTTTCGGGCCTTTGCCGAATTATGCATAACTCGTCAGATCATTACGGCGATTAAAACTGCAACAAGGCAAAAGCATATTCCGCTAAACTCCTATGTATCCCTAAACAAACCCATTTATGACGAAGATTCTGACAGAACTCTACTTGATGTGATATCGGGAACTCGAATTACAGATCCTGAAGAACTCATTATTAGTCGAGAAGAATTTGACGACATTGAGGAAAAAATGGGCGAAATCCTAAGTTCGCTTGAATGGAAAGTATTAATGTCCTACTTAGAAGGAAAGTCTTACCAGGAAATTGCAGTAGATTTAAAGAGGCATGTAAAGTCGATTGACAACGCGTTGCAGAGGGTCAAGAGAAAACTTGAGCGTTACCTCGAACGACGCGATGGATAATTTTACCTAAAATAAATTACTTGCATTCTGTATTAATAAGTGGTAAACTGCAATAGTGCTTAGCGATGAATGATCTAGCAAAGAGATCATTCTTTTGCAACGGACAATGCCGACGTAGCTCAATTGGTAGAGCAACTGATTTGTAATCAGTAGGTTGCGGGTTCGAGTCCCATCGTTGGCTCCATCAACAATTTGAGGATTGTAGGGTCAAGACGCAATCGATGCTTTTATGCCGGATGGTAACTTTGCTGGATGAGTGGATGTCGAAACGCCACTTAGTACAATCGCCAAAGATCGTCGCGGGGTGGAGCAGTGGTAGCTCGTCGGGCTCATAACCCGAAGGTCGTCGGTTCAAATCCGGCCCCCGCAACCAAGTAATCTTAGACAGCAAGGCTGTCTTTTTTGTTATACGCTTTATCGGAAAATTTTGCCAGTGCATAAGTGCAACTAAGGCGGCCGCCTTCGCTGAAGCTCGGCACCAGCCAAGTTTTCTTTATAAGACTTTTCTCTTGACAGTGGAATTGTCTTATGATAAAGTATTTTGAGTAACCGATTAAAATACAGCGTCCTACCGTTGTCCGGGAGGTGTTCGTGAATGCGTGTTGGCATTATATTAGCGTGTACGGATTGCAAGCACCGTAACTATGCTACGATGAAGAATAAGAAAAATAACCCTGATCGCTTGGAAGCTCAAAAGTTTTGCAAGTTCTGCAAAAGCCATACTCTCCATAAGGAAACCAAGTAATTTTTTTTTTGCAATGGTTTAAAGGTACGCCAGGAGGCGTTGTCACTGGTTGATGGCATCGATGTCGTGTTAAGGATGTGAAGTGATGGGCGAGTTGAAGAAACCGGCTAATGCTCAGCGTCAGAAGGAAAAGGCTGCGGAGTATTTCCGCGGGGTTTTGAGCGAGTTAAAAAAGGTTCATTGGCCAAGCCGTATGCAATTGCTCACCTACACAGGAGTTGTGTTCTTAGCGGTGACGATTGTATCCATTCTAATGTGGATTGTGGATAGTGGTCTAAGCGCGGTCTTGACCAAGCTGCTGCCCTAACTGGCGAGTTTCTGCGGCAGAGTCTGAGGAGGTCCCTGGGAAATGGCAAAAGATTGGTTTGTTATTCATACGTACTCTGGCTATGAGAACAAAGTAAAGATGAATCTTGAAAAACGAGTCGAATCCATGAACATGGAAGAAAAGATCTTCCGAGTACTTGTTCCGATGGAAGATGAAATCGAGTTCAAGAACGGAAAGCAGAAAATTACGAAGCGTAAAGTATACCCGGGTTATGTACTCGTGGAAATGGAAATGACTGATGATTCATGGTATGTAGTGCGTAATACCCCTGGTGTAACTGGCTTCGTTGGAACTGGTACTAAGCCGATTCCATTGCTGGAAACTGAAGTAATCAAGATTTTGCAACAGATGGGAATGGATGAGATCCATACTCGGATTGAATTTGAGATTAATCAAAGTGTCCAGGTCATCGCAGGTCCCTTTAAGGATTTTGTTGGGGTAGTCCGCGAGATTCTTGCTGACAAAGCGAAATTGCGTGTTGAAGTATCCATGTTTGGGCGAGAGACTCCGGTTGAACTTGAATTCACACAAGTTCAAAAACTAGATTAATAAGATTATCCTATCAAGGAGGTGTAATGACAATGGCGAAAAAAGTAATTGGGATGGTAAAATTAGCGATAACAGCAGGAAAAGCGACACCGGCACCTCCAGTTGGTCCGGCTCTAGGTCAGCATGGAGTCAATATTATGGGCTTCTGCAAAGAATACAATGAGCGCACAAAGGATCAAGCAGGCTTAATTATTCCGGTTGAGATTACAGTCTATGAGGATCGCTCCTTTACCTTTATTACCAAAACACCACCAGCCGCTGTGCTATTGAAGAAAATGGCTAACATCAATTCAGGCTCGGCTGAACCAAATCGTAAAAAAGTTGCAAGTCTTCCAAAATCAAAAGTTCGCGAAATCGCGGATATTAAGATGAAGGATCTGAACGCAGCAAGTATCGAAGCAGCAATGCGCATGGTTGAAGGTACGGCGCGAAGTATGGGTATCGATATCGTTGAAGGTTAAAGATAGTTCATGCTTCTGACAGTAGGACTAAATTAATTGTGGGAGGGCTTAGCCCGCATTACCACTAGGAGGTTAAAAGAATGGCTAAAGTTGGAAAAAGGTATCAGGAAGCTATTAAGTCGTTTGAACGCGCGACACTCTATGAGCCCACAGAGGCCATAGAAATTGTGAAAGCTAACGCAAAAGCGAAATTTGACGAAACAGTTGAAGTTGCCTTCAAATTAGGTATTGATACCCGTCATGCAGACCAACAAATTCGTGGTGCAATTGTGCTCCCGAATGGCACGGGTAAAACCCGGTCAGTTTTGGTATTTGCTAAAGGGGATAAAGCCAAGGAAGCAGAGTTAGCTGGCGCAGATTTTGTTGGAGCCGAGGATATGATTGCGAAGATCGAGCAAGGTTGGTTCGGCTTCGAAGTCGTTGTTGCAACTCCAGACATGATGGGCATGGTAGGTAAATTGGGACGAGTTCTCGGACCAAAAGGACTTATGCCAAACCCTAAAACTGGAACAGTTACCCCTGATGTAACTCGTGCGATCAAAGAGATTAAAGCTGGTAAGATTGAATACCGCGCAGAAAAGTCAGGTATTATCCATGCTCCGATCGGTAAAGTATCGTTTGGCACGGAACAACTATTTGAGAACTACCGTACATTAGCGGAAACTTTAGTGAAAGCGAAGCCTTCTGCTGCTAAGGGTCAGTTTATTCGAAGTGTTACAGTCACCTCGACAATGGGTCCTGGTGTACGAATTAACCCTCTGAAAGCACTCTAATAGTTTTTTGGTTCTTGACATTGTTTTGCAAGTAGGATATGCTTACCAAGATTTAAATAAAGTCCGCTGTAGAAAGCAGGTGCCGTAAGGCTTAATGTCCTGCCGAGGTTGGAAGACTAGCCGATAGATACTTATTTGGCATTCTTAACCTCTGCAACAGCGGAGGTTTTTTGATGAGTTTATCAGAAGGAAGGAGGTACACAGAATGCCTAATTTTGAAGAAAAAGGTCTGGTTGTCTCGGAGATTAAGGAAAAGCTCCAGCAAGCTTCCGGGGTTGTCTTAGCAGATTATCGTGGACTGACCGTAGCCCAAGTAACGCAATTGCGTTCTCAACTGCGCCAAGCAGGAGTAGAGTATCGGGTTATGAAAAATACACTCGTGCGTCGTGCTGCTGATGAACTAGGGGTTGAAGGGCTCGATTCTTATCTTAAAGGGCCAACAGCGCTAGCTTTTAGTGCAGATCCTGTCGCTCCAGCTAAAGTGTTAATGGAATTTGCCAAAGTTAATAAACTGAAGAAATTCCAAATTAAAGCTGGTGTCTTAGAAGGGAAAGTAATTGGGCCTGAGGGTGTTAAAGCTCTAGCCGATCTACCGTCCCGCGAAGTGCTGCTCACTATGGTTTTACGCGGAATGCAGGCTCCTCTTGTTGGTATGGTCAATGTTCTCCAAGGGCCGATCCGAAAAATGGGATACGCATTGGAAGAGGTACGCAAACTCAAGGAAGCTCAATAATTTAATAGTTTGAGTAATTTATAAGAAAAGCTTCATAATATTAAGGGGGAAATAAAAATGTCTAAAGTAAATGAAATTCTCGAAAGTGTTAAAGGTCTAACTGTCCTCGAATTATCCGAACTCGTAAAGGCATTCGAAGTAGAATTTGGTGTAAGTGCAGCTGCTCCTGTAGCTGTTGCTGGTGTGGCTGCAGTTGCAGTGGCTGAAGAAGTTGAAGAGAAAACCGAATTCGACGTTATGCTCATGAACTGTGGAGCTTCCAAAATTGGAGTTATCAAAGTAGTACGTGAAGCAACTGGCTTAGGTCTCAAAGAAGCTAAAGATCTCGTTGACAATGCTCCAAAGGCAGTCAAAGAGAAAATCTCCAAAGATGAAGCAGAAGCTTTAAAGGCTAAATTAACTGAAGCTGGTGCGACTGTAGAAGTTAAGTAAGTTTAGTAATAGAGAAGGTACTCTCTCTTGGAGGGTACCTTCTTCTTTGTTTTATTCAATTAAAATACTTCAAAAGAATATGGTAAATTGAACGAAAAGAAGCTTAGAAATTACTTGACAACATACTCTGATTTTGTTATACTTTATAAATGTTACTATGGATAATTGGAATTTATTACGTAATAAGTCCATGGTATGGCAATCAATGCAAGCATTAGATAATAAGGAGACATTATCTTTGAAATTGTCGGAATGATGGTGGAACATCATAAACAGTTAAGCGAGGTTCTTTTTAAGGCCTTGCTTTTGGCTGTATATGTCAATATATTATCCTCAATGAGAGAAAACCGCACTGAGGGGTGAAACGTACATGTTCTATCCTGTTAAGGTTGGGACGAGAGAACGCTGGAGTTATTCCAGAATTCGAGAAGTCCTAGACATGCCAAATTTGATTGAAATCCAGCAGAACTCCTATCGTTGGTTTCTTGATGAAGGGTTGCGCGATATGTTCCGCGATATTTCGCCGATTCAAGATTTCACAGGCAATCTCGTTTTGGAATTTGTTGATTATAGCTTAGGAGAAGCTAAATACCAGGTGGAGGAATGCAAGGAACGTGATGTTACCTTTGCAGCACCTCTGCGAGTAAAGGTACGTCTGATTAACAAGGAAACTGGTGAAGTAAAAGAACAGGAAGTCTTTATGGGGGATTTCCCGTTGATGACAGACAAGGGCACCTTTATTATCAATGGAGCCGAACGGGTTATTGTCAGCCAACTTGTAAGATCACCGGGAGTCTACTATGCTGAGCAAATTGATCCGAGCGGGAAGAAGCTCTTTGGAGCAACGGTAATTCCGAATCGTGGGGCATGGCTAGAATTTGAAACGGATATCAACGATAATATCTTTGTAAGGGTTGACCGGACTCGGAAATTGCCGGGGACTGTCCTTATTCGAGCTTTAGGATATGCCAGTAACGGACAAATACTAGAGTTATTTAATGATAACGAATATATCCGTGCAACTTTAGAAAGAGATAACTCAGAGTCAACCGAAGAAGCCTTGGTCGAAATTTACAAGCGCTTAAGGCCGGGTGAACCCCCGACAGTTGACAGCGCGCGCTCACTTTTGGAAGCGCTGTTCTTTGACGCCAAACGCTATGATCTAGCGAAGGTAGGCCGCTATAAACTCAATAAAAAGTTGGGTTTGGATATACCCATGGATGTGCGTCACTTGACGCGTGGGGACATCATAGCCAGCGTCCAACGGATGCTAGCCTTGATGAATGGAGAAGGTTCTAAAGATGATATTGACCACTTGGGCAATCGTAGGTTGCGCTCGGTAGGAGAACTTCTTCAGAATCAATTTCGTATTGGATTGTCACGTATGGAACGTGTCGTGCGCGAACGGATGACGATTCAGGATGTCGAGGTCATTACTCCTCAAGTCTTAATCAACATTCGTCCTGTTGTGGCAGCAATCAAGGAGTTTTTTGGTAGTAGCCAGCTATCTCAATTTATGGACCAGACAAATCCTTTGGCCGAATTAACCCATAAACGCCGCTTGAGTGCCTTGGGACCGGGAGGATTGAGCAGAGAGCGCGCAGGTTTTGAAGTGCGCGATGTCCATCATTCCCATTATGGCAGGATGTGTCCTGTAGAGACACCAGAGGGCCCAAACATTGGTTTGATTGGTAGCCTAAGCACCTTCGGACGGATCAATCCCTATGGATTCATAGAAGCCCCATACCGGATGGCGGATAAAGAGAACGGCAGAGTTACAGACGAGATCCATTACTTAACCGCTGACGAGGAAGAAAAGTATGTCGTAGCTCAGGCCAATGCACCACTAGATGCTGACGGTAAGTTTTTAGGAGAAAAAATTGACGGTCGTCATGGACCTGACTTTGTTCATGTCTCGCCGAATCAGGTTGATTACATGGACGTATCCCCTAAACAAATGGTATCCATCGCCACCGCGCTTATTCCATTCCTCGAACATGATGATGCCAACCGGGCTCTAATGGGCTCTAACATGCAACGACAGGCAGTACCACTATTACGTACGGACTCTCCTTACGTCGGTACAGGCATGGAGTATAAAACAGCGAAAGACTCTGGTGTTTGTGCGATAACCAAACAAGCAGGAGTTGTGGAACGAGCTACTGCGGATGAGATTATTGTCCTTCGTGCAGATGGTACAACCGAGAAACATAAACTCCTCAAATATTCACGGTCTAACCAAGGGACCTGCATTAACCAGCGACCCATTGTTATGAAAGGGGAAGTGGTGGAGGCCAGTCAGATCATCGCAGATGGGCCATCCACAGACCATGGTGAACTGGCCTTAGGGCGTAATGTTCTGGTCGCCTTTATGACTTGGGAAGGATATAACTATGAGGACGCAATCCTGATTAGTGAAAAGCTCGTCAGAGAGGATTATTACACTTCCATTCATATAGAAGAATATGAATCAGACGCACGGGATACGAAACTTGGACCCGAGGAAATTACACGCGACATCCCCAACGTCGGGGAAGATGTTTTAAAAGATCTTGACGAGCGTGGAATTATACGCATCGGAGCAGAAGTTCGTCCCGGAGACATTTTAGTCGGAAAAGTTACTCCTAAGGGTGAAACTGAGTTAACGGCAGAAGAGCGTCTACTCCGAGCAATTTTCGGAGAAAAAGCGCGTGAAGTACGGGATACTTCCTTGCGAGTACCGCACGGTGAAGCGGGTAAAATTGTCGATGTGAAGGTCTTTACGCGTGAAAACGGCGATGAATTATCTCCAGGAGTCAATCAACTTGTGCGCGTTTACATTGCTCAAAAGCGAAAAATCTCAGTGGGTGATAAGGTAGCTGGTCGCCATGGAAACAAAGGGGTTATTTCGAGAATCATGCGTCAAGAGGATATGCCGTTCATGCCGGATGGTACACCGATTGAAATTGTGCTCAATCCCCTAGGCGTGCCTTCGCGAATGAATATCGGTCAGGTTTTAGAAACTCACCTCGGTCGGGCGGCCAAGGCCCTAGGGATTCGAATCGCGACCCCAGTCTTTGACGGTGCCACTGAAGATGATATTTTTGAAACTTTGGAGAAAGCAGGTCTTTCAAGTGATGGTAAGACCGTCCTGTACGATGGTCGTACAGGAGATCCCTTCGACAGCAAGATCACAGTGGGCTATATGTATGTGCTTAAGCTTCACCATTTGGTGGACGATAAGATTCATGCCCGTTCGACAGGTCCTTACTCTCTCGTGACACAGCAGCCGTTAGGTGGTAAAGCGCAGTTCGGTGGCCAACGCTTTGGAGAGATGGAAGTTTGGGCACTGGAGGCCTATGGAGCAGCATATACTCTGCAAGAAATTCTAACGGTAAAATCGGACGACGTTGTAGGACGTGTGAAGACGTATGAAGCGATCGTTAAAGGAGAGAATATCCCTGAACCAGGAATACCCGAATCCTTTAAGGTTTTGATCAAAGAAATGCAGAGTTTGGGACTTGACGTTAGAGTCTTAGCGTCAGATGATCGGGAAATTGAGATTCATGATACCGATGAGGATATAACGGAAACCGCAAAGGAACTTGGCATTGATTTACATGAGGAACTTTTACTCCCCTCGAGTCGCGTAGTTGGTAAACCAGAGGAGGAGGAAGAGCTCGCAGTCGACGATGAAGATCCGCTCGATGAATTAAATGTGGAAGTCCTAGAGGACGAAGATATAGATCTTGGCGATCTCAAATAGTCCCCGGACGAAAGGAGCGATATGGATTGCTAGACGTCAATAACTTCGACCGTATGCGTATTGGCTTAGCTTCTCCCGATATGATTCGTGAATGGTCGTTTGGAGAAGTAAGGAAACCTGAAACGATTAACTATCGGACCTTAAAGCCCGAGCGAGAAGGGTTGTTTTGTGAAAAGATTTTTGGTCCAACTCGAGACTGGGAGTGTCACTGTGGAAAATACAAAAGGGTCCGCTATAAAGGCATTGTCTGTGATCGTTGCGGAGTAGAAGTTACCCGATCTAAGGTTCGTCGTGAACGGATGGGCCACATCATACTTGCTGCACCGGTATCTCATATTTGGTATTTTAAAGGGATCCCGAGTCGCATGGGATTACTCTTGGATATGTCTCCTCGTGCCTTGGAAAAGGTCCTGTATTTTGTCTCCTATATTGTGACAGATTCAGGCGATACGTCCTTGATGAAGAAACAACTTCTGACAGAAACTGAATATCGAGAATATCGTGATAAATACGGGGATCGTTTCCAGGCAAGCATGGGAGCGGAAGCAGTTAAAGAGTTGCTTGAAGAGATGGACTTAGACAAACTTAATGACGAGCTGCGCTTAGAATTAAAAGAAGTTTCTGGTCAACGTAAGATTCGAGCAATTCGGCGGCTTGAGGTTGTCGAGGCTTTCAAGTCATCTGGGAACCGTCCGGATTGGATGATCATGGATGTTGTACCAGTGATTCCGCCGGAATTGCGACCTATGGTTCAGTTAGATGGTGGGCGGTTTGCTACATCTGACCTTAATGACCTTTATCGCAGGGTAATTAATAGAAATAACCGTCTAAAACGTCTTCTGGATCTTGGCGCGCCTGATATTATTGTCAGAAACGAGAAGCGGATGCTCCAAGAGGCAGTTGACGCCTTGATTGATAATGGCCGTCGCGGACGTCCAGTTACGGGCCCAGGAAACCGTCCACTTAAGTCCTTAAGTGATATGTTAAAAGGTAAACAGGGGCGTTTCCGGCAGAACCTCTTAGGAAAACGGGTCGATTATTCAGGTCGTTCTGTTATCGTGGTCGGACCAAATCTTAAGCTCCATCAGTGTGGACTTCCCAAAGAGATGGCTTTGGAACTTTTCAAACCCTTCGTCATGAAAAAGCTGGTCAATGAGGGACATGCTCATAATATCAAAAGTGCAAAACGAATGGTTGAGAGGGTACGACCAGAAGTGTGGGATGTGCTCGAGGAAGTAATTACCGATCACCCGGTTCTTTTGAATCGTGCTCCAACCCTTCACCGCTTAGGTATTCAGGCCTTCGAACCAATCTTAGTCGAGGGTCGAGCCTTGCAGATTCACCCCTTAGTATGTACTGCCTACAATGCGGACTTTGACGGAGATCAGATGGCAGTTCACGTTCCGCTGTCGGCAGAGGCCCAGTCCGAAGCTAGGCTGTTAATGTTATCTGCACACAACATTCTAAACCCTAAAGATGGGCGACCAGTCGCTACTCCAACTCAGGATATGGTCTTAGGATCCTATTATCTAACGATGGAGCGACCAGGTGCTTTTGGAGAGGGAAAAATATTTAAAGATTATGATGAAGCAGTTTTAGCTTATGATACAAAAGCAGTTCACTTACAGGCTAGTATTAAAGTTCGCCGCGACGGGAAACTATTAGAGACGACTGTTGGACGATTAATTTTCAATTCCGTCATTCCTCCTCAAATAGGCTACTTCAATGAAGTGGTCGGTAAAAAAGGTCTGGCCGACATCGTTGCCAAAACCTACCGTAAGGCTGGATATGAAGCGACGGCTAGCTTATTAGATGGATTGAAGAGCCAAGGATTCAAATTCTCTACGCGTGCGGGGATGACCGTCGGCTTGACGGACATTACCGTTCCCAAGGAAAAGACAGAAATCCTCGGCAAGGCTGACTTAGCGGTGGCTAAAACTGAGCAGCAATATCGCAGGGGTCTGATTACGAACGAAGAACGCTATAATTTGGTCATCGATACTTGGGCTAAAGCAACTAAAACAGTAACCCAAGCCTTGATGGATACTCTTGATGAGTTTAACCCGGTCTATATGATGGCGACATCCGGTGCCCGGGGTAATATTCAACAGCTCAGACAATTAGCAGGTATGCGGGGACTCATGGCAGATCCGTCTGGACGTACTATTGAGTTACCAATTAAGGCAAATTTCCGTGAGGGATTGACAGTCTTGGAGTACTTTATTTCTTCACACGGTGCACGTAAAGGTCTCGCGGATACTGCTCTAAGAACGGCTGACTCAGGTTATCTGACCCGTCGTCTCGTCGATGTGTCACAAGATGTGATTGTTCGCGAAGAAGACTGCGGAACTTTAACCGGCATTATGGTAGAGGATATTAAAGATGGTCCAGAAATCATCGAACCTTTGGTAGATCGTCTTGTAGGACGCTTTGTACTTGAAAACTTACTCCATCCTGAGACTGGCGAAGTACTGGCGACACCTGACACTGAAATAACCGAAGAACAGGCCATTGAAATTGCCAACACGAATGATTCAGCCATTATTCGTTCCGTTCTCACCTGTAAGTCGCGCTATGGAGTATGCAAGAAGTGCTATGGACGTAACCTTGCAACCGGCCGACCAGTAGAGATGGGCGAGGCGGTCGGGATTATCGCAGCACAATCGATTGGTGAGCCTGGAACACAGCTGACAATGCGTACCTTCCATACTGGTGGGGTAGCAGGGGATGATATAACCCAAGGTCTTCCTAGGGTAGAAGAACTGTTCGAAGCTCGTAAACCAAAAGGGCAAGCGATCATTTCAGAAGCCATCGGTAAGGTATCCATCAGTGAAGTTAAGGGACGGCGTGAAGTTGATCTCTTGACTGAAACAGAAGAGCACATTATCTATACAATTCCCTATGGCTCACGCCTCTGCGTTAAAGAAGGACAGATGGTTGAAGCAGGGGATGAGTTAACAGAAGGAAGCATCAATCCCCATGATATGCTCAAAGTCAAAGGTCAACGCGGAGTCCAAGTCTACCTTTTAGGCGAAGTACAACGTGTCTACCGACTTCAGGGGGTCGATATTAACGACAAGCATATCGAAGTGATGGTACGGCAAATGTTGCGTAAGGTAAAAATTGATGATGCCGGGGATACAACCTTACTTCCAGGCGGTCTGATCGATGTCTTCGATTTCCAAGACGAGAACGCCAAGGCGATTGCTGGAGGTGGAGAACCTGCAGTAGCTCATCCGGTTCTTTTGGGAATTACGAAAGCTTCTCTAGCAACTGATTCATTCCTCTCGGCGGCCTCTTTCCAAGAGACAACCCGTGTTCTCACAGAAGCGGCAATCAAAGGGAAGGTCGATCCATTGCTCGGACTGAAAGAGAATGTGATCATCGGCAAATTAATCCCTGCTGGAACGGGCATGTCGAGGTATCAAAATATTAAAACTTTGGAATCTAAGCTGACTTAATTATTGACACGTTAGACCTCAAATGCTAAACTACTATAGTGTGATTAAGGGGGGAAAGCATTTTGGTGCTTGATGAAACCTTCAAACATGCCAAAAAGAAGACAGTTGGGTTAAAACAAACTCAACGTGCCCTGGAAAAAGGGCGAGTTAAACGTGTTTTTATAGCTAAAGATGCTGAGAAGCATGTCCTTCGACCCATCCTTGAGTGGTGTGATAATCATCATGTCGAGCGTACTGAAGTTCCTACCATGAAGGAATTAGGTAAAGCGTGTGGGATAGAAGTGGGCACAGCCGTAGCGGCTATCTTAGAAGAATCTTAAAGCGTTTAATTAATTGCTGAACACATAAGCGGATTTTGGAATTGCTTGTAAAATGCTGCTGCAAGCAATTCCTTGTATATTGATTTCATTAGAAAGGAGGCGGAGACATGCCGACAATTAACCAACTGATCCGTAAAGGACGTAGTTCAATCGAGCAAAAATCGACAGCTCCAGCTTTACAGTGGGGCTATAACTCCCTTAGACGTAAGCAATATCCATCAGGAGGATCCCCTCAAAAACGAGGAGTTTGTACAAGGGTTTATACTACAACTCCTAAAAAGCCTAACTCTGCACTTCGTAAGGTAGCTCGTGTGCGCTTGACCAATGGGCTTGAGGTAACCACTTATATTCCGGGAATCGGACACAACTTGCAAGAGCACTCCGTGGTCTTGATCCGCGGTGGTCGTGTTAAGGACATCCCAGGTGTACGCTATCACGTGATCCGTGGAGCTTTGGATACAACTGCTGTTCAGAAACGAGCACAAGGTCGCTCTAAATATGGTGCAAAACGACCGAAAAAAGTCTAAGAATAATCTTATGCGGATGATCGGAAATACGATAAAAAGGAGGGAAAATTATGCCACGTAAGGGATATGTTGCAAAACGAGAAGTTCTGCCTGATCCGATTTACAAGAATCAAATTTTAACCAAGTTTATTAATCAGATTATGTTGGATGGTAAAAAAGGAACGGCAGAGGCTATTTGCTATAGCGCCTTTAATATGATTCAGGAAAAGTCTGGTAAAGATCCACTTGAAGTCTTCTCCACTGCCTTGAAAAATGTTATGCCAGTCTTAGAAGTAAAGGCTCGCCGTGTTGGTGGTGCGAATTATCAAGTTCCCATTGAAGTGCGTGCAGAACGTCGCACGACTCTTGGTCTTCGTTGGCTTGTTGCAATGGCGCGTAAGCGCGGTGAAAAAACAATGCAAGAGAAGATCGCTGGAGAGTTACTTGATGCCTCTAACAACACTGGTGGTTCTGTCAAGAAGAAAGATGATATGCATAAAATGGCCGAGGCCAATAAGGCTTTTGCGCATTACAAGTGGTAATTTGATGCATACTGACTTTGACAGAAAGGGTGAATCACAGTGGCAAGAGCATTTTCACTAGACAATACGCGCAATATCGGAATTATGGCGCACATTGACGCCGGAAAAACAACCGTCACAGAACGAATTCTTTTCTACACCGGACGTGTGCATAAAATCGGTGAGGTTCATGATGGTGCTGCGACCATGGACTGGATGATCCAGGAGCAGGAACGTGGCATCACCATTACTTCTGCGGCTACAACCTGTGAGTGGAGAAATAATCGCGTTAATATTATCGACACACCAGGGCACGTGGACTTCACTGTAGAGGTGGAACGATCTCTGCGCGTTCTTGATGGCGCAGTGGCTGTGTTTTGCTCCGTTGGCGGGGTAGAACCTCAATCCGAAACCGTTTGGCGACAAGCGGATAAATACAAAGTGCCACGTTTGGCTTTTATTAACAAGATGGATCGTTTGGGGGCTGATTTCTTCCGCGGTGTTTCAATGATTAAAGACCGCTTAGGAGCAAACCCTGTTCCAATCCAGTTGCCGGTTGGTAGTGAGGAAAACTTCAAAGGGATTGTCGATCTCGTCTCCATGACAACGACAATCTATACGGACGACTTAGGTAAGACCGAAGAGCATAACCAGATTGCTGATGACTTAGTCGAAATGGCTAACGAGTATCGTGAGAAATTAGTTGAAGCAGTTGCTGAAACAAGTGAAGAACTCATGATGAAGTATCTTGAAGGAACAGAAATCACAGAACAAGAAATTCGCGAAGGAATACGCCGCGGAGTTATCGGGAATAAGTTCATCCCGGTTCTGTGTGGATCTGCTTTCAAGAATAAAGGAGTACAGCCGCTCCTGGATGCGGTTGTGGACTATATGCCTTCCCCGCTAGATGTACCACCTATTAATGGAGTACATCCTGATACGGGAGAGGAAGATCATAGGACCGCCTCTGACTCTGAACCATTTTCAGCGTTGGCCTTCAAGATCATGTCTGACCCATTCGTTGGAAAGTTAGCGTTTTTCAGAGTATATTCGGGCGTGTTGAGTGCAGGATCTTATGTCTATAACTCAACTAAAGGCAAGAAGGAACGCATTGGACGGATACTCCAAATGCACGCCAATCACCGTGAGGATATTCAAGAGGTTCGTTCAGGAGACATTGCTGCCGCAATTGGTCTGAAAGACACTACAACGGGTGACACTTTATGCGATGAGAAGACCCCGATTATTCTCGAAAGAATGGTCTTCCCTGAACCGGTTATTCACGTGGCTATCGAGCCTAAAACTAAAGTCGACCAGGAAAAAATGGGCGGCGCACTCTCTCGCCTTGCGGAAGAAGATCCTACGTTTAAAATGCACACGGATACTGAAACTGGACAGACGATTATTGGAGGGATGGGTGAACTCCATCTTGAGATTATCGTTGACCGTTTACAGCGGGAGTTCAAAGTACAATGTGATGTAGGACGCCCACAAGTTGCCTACAAAGAAACCATTCGGAAGACGGTCAAAGCCGAAGGAAAGTTTGTTCGTCAGTCTGGTGGACGTGGACAATACGGACACTGTTGGGTCGAACTTATGCCACTTGAACCTGGAAGCGGCTTTGAATTTGTCAACAAGGTGGTCGGCGGCGTTATTCCTAGGGAGTATATTAACCCGATTGGTGCCGGTATCCAAGAAGCCTTGCAAAATGGTATTCTGGCCGGATATCCTGTTCTTGATTTACGGGCAACCGTTTATGATGGTTCTTACCACGATGTTGACTCTTCAGAAATGGCCTTTAAAATTGCCGGATCCATGGCCTTTAAAGCTGGAGCACTGAAGGCAGATCCTGCGATAATTGAGCCAGTCATGAAAGTGGAAGTAACCGTTCCTGAGGAATACATGGGGGATGTCATCGGCGATATTAGCTCGCGTCGAGGACGAATTGAAGGAATGGAAGCGCGCGGCAATACTCAGGTTGTTCGGGGATTTGTTCCACTTTCTGAAATGTTCGGTTATTCAACTGACTTGCGTTCCGCAACTCAAGGACGTGGAGTCTATGTGATGCAATTCGATCACTATGAGGAAGTCCCCAAAGGCATCGCTGATGGCATTATTGCCAAGCGCCATGGGTCATAGGCGAGGTTCGAGGCATTAAATGAAGTTCGAACTCTAAAGTCCGAACTTCGCAACCTCACTGAATTATAAAGTTACTATTATTTTAAAGGAGTGAAAAAAATGGGAAAAGCGAAATACGAACGTACTAAACCACATGTTAACGTAGGAACCATTGGACACGTCGACCATGGTAAAACCACCACGACAGCGGCAATCACCGTTGTTCTTTCTAAACACGGTGGTGCTGTAGCAACAGCCTTCGACCAAATCGACAAAGCTCCAGAAGAGCGTGAGCGTGGGATTACTATTTCTACAGCACACGTAGAGTATGAGACAGATAACCGTCACTATGCACACGTCGACTGCCCAGGACACGCTGACTATGTTAAAAACATGATCACCGGTGCTGCTCAGATGGACGGCGCAATCCTTTGTGTTTCCGCTGCTGACGGCCCTATGCCTCAAACCCGTGAGCACATCCTCTTGGCCCGCCAAGTTGGTGTTCCTAGTATCGTCGTTTGGTTGAACAAGGTAGACATGGTTGACGACGAAGAGCTGATTGAACTTGTCGAAATGGAACTTCGTGAACTATTAACAGCACAAGAGTATGATGGCGACAATGTTCCCATCGTTCCAGGTTCCGGACTGAAAGCACTTCAATGTGGTTGTGGAAAACGCGAGTGCGAGTGGTGTGGCAAGATTTGGAATCTTATGGATGCTGTCGATTCCTATATTCCGACCCCAGCACGTGACACTGACAAGCCTTTCTTAATGCCTGTCGAGGATGTCTTCACAATTACTGGACGTGGAACTGTTGCTACAGGTCGTGTTGACCGCGGAAGAGTTAAAGTCGGTGACGAGGTCGAAATCGTTGGTTTGACTGATGTTTCTCGCAAGACGATTGTAACAGGCGTTGAAATGTTCCGTAAACTTCTTGATTCAGCTCAAGCTGGAGACAACATTGGAGCTCTGCTTCGTGGAGTTGAGCGTAAAGACATTGAGCGCGGACAAGTGTTAGCGAAAGCAGGAAGCATTAAACCTCACACCAAGTTCTCTGGTGAGGTCTACGTTTTGAATAAAGAAGAGGGTGGACGTCATACTCCATTCTTCCATAACTATCGCCCACAATTCTACTTCCGTACAACGGACGTAACCGGTGTAATCACACTCCCAGAAGGTACTGAAATGGTTATGCCCGGAGACCGTGTGACGATTGATGTTGAACTTATCACTCCAATCGCTATGGAAGAAGGACTTCGCTTTGCTATCCGTGAGGGTGGCCGTACTGTTGGTTCAGGCATCGTTGCCAAAATTACCGGCTAATTGAAATTATAGGATCTCGTAGAGAGGAAGAGTTATTCTTCCTCTCTACAAAAAAGTTCGGATAAGGATGCCCTTTTTGTGAGTACAGTTCAATCCGCCCTCTGGCATCTGAGCTACGGCCTCTGGCCGATAGCATCCGACTTCAGATTTGGTAAGGCGTAAGAGGTTGCTGCCAGGTGACTCCGCTGAATCAGGGAATTTTTACGCTTAAAGCCCGTATAACGGGAATTACGAGGAGGTATTTATACTAAATGAGCCAAAAGATAAGAATCCGGCTTAAAGCATATGATCACAAAACTCTAGACCAATCAGCAGAGCGCATTGTCGAAACTGCCAAGCGAACCGGTGCTCAGGTTAGTGGTCCTATACCACTTCCGACTGAGAAAAACATTTACACCATTTTGCGCTCACCTCATGTCAACAAAGATTCGCGTGAACAGTTTGAGATGCGCACTCATAAACGTTTGATTGACATCTTAGAACCTACGCCAAAAACAGTTGATGCACTGATGCGTCTCGACTTACCTGCTGGCGTAGATATTGAAATTAAACTCTAATTGTCCATAAATTAGAAGTAGCTTAATAGTATGTTCTGTGATATACTATAGTTATGTTTGTCGCGTGAAACACCCGGTAGCGTGGAGTAGTTGCCGAGAGGTTCGCGATAAAATAATAAAACAAGCGCTCTCGTGCTCCGGTAAATCCGGCGCACTTCAAAGCGTTTAGGAGGTGGCATTCGTGTCAAAAGGAATTTTAGGTAAAAAAATTGGTATGACTCAGGTCTTTACAACTGAGGGACGTGTGGTTCCAGTTACCGTCGTTGAAGCGGGTCCATGCCCAGTCGTTCAAAAGAAGACTGTGGCAACTGATGGCTACAACGCAATTCAGGTTGGCTTTTCGATGCTTCGCGAAACGTTAAGCAATAAGCCGCGTAAAGGACACTTTCAAAAGGCTTCATTGAAGCCGATGCGGTATGTTCGTGAGTTTAAAGTGGCTGATGTAGAAAGCTACGAGATCGGTCAAGAGATTAAAGCGGATCTGTTCGCGGTAGGCGACAAACTGGATGTCGTTGGTACTTCAAGAGGAAAAGGCTTCGCGGGAATGATTAAACGTCATAACGCTAGTCGTGGACCAATGGCACACGGTTCTAAGTATCATCGCCGTAGTGGTTCCCTTGGCGCGAAAGGCCCAGCTCGTGTATTTAAAGGTCGTGAGTTACCGGGACGTATGGGTGGCGAACGTATTACTGTACAAAATCTGGAGGTAATCCGGGTTGATGTGGATAAAAACCTGATCTTAATCAAAGGATCTGTTCCAGGAGCGAATAAGTCGTTGCTCATTCTGAAGCCTTCAGTGAAGGCGAAGTAATACTGAGAAAGGAGGAATAAGCAATGCCGAAAGTTCAAGTGTTAAATATGCTAGGCGAAGAAGTTGGAGAAATCGAACTCAGCGAAAGCATATTTGGAATACAACCGAATATCCACGTTCTGCATTCGGCGGTCGTATCGCAACTAGCTGGAGCAAGACGGGGAACTCAGTCTGCGTTGTTACGTGGCGAAGTTCGCGGAGGTGGACGCAAACCATGGCGTCAAAAAGGAACGGGTCGTGCTCGATCTGGTAGCACTCGCTCTCCGTTGTGGAGAGGCGGCGGTGTGATCTTTGCTCCCAAACCCCGTAAATATGGCTTTAAATTACCTAAAAAAGTTCGCCGATTGGCTTTGCACTCGGCACTCTCTTCGAAGGTTATAGAGCAACAGCTGATTGTCCTTGATGTGCTGAGTATGGGTGAAGCAAAAACTCGTGAGGCAGTAAAAGTGCTCAAGGCCCTTCATGTTGATAAGAAGGCTATGATCGTGATGGATCAGATGGACGATGCAGTGCTAAGATCAACACGTAACCTTGAAGGTGTCAAGGCAACAGATGTTGCTGGAATGAATATAGTTGACCTTCTTAACCACGATATCCTTGTGATGACCAAAGCAGCAGTTACTAAAACAGAGGAGGTGTTAGCGTAATGCGCGACGCACGTGATGTCCTCAAGAGTCCGGTAATCTCAGAGAAGTCTGTAGGACTTGTTGAAGAAAATAAATACACCTTCTGGGTAAATCCAGCTGCGAACAAAATCGAAATCAAAGCTGCGGTAGAAAAAATGTTCAAGGTGACCGTAGAAGAAATCCGTACATTAAGCGTTAAGGGTAAAATGAAGCGGGTTGGCAAGTATACAGGTAAGACTTCCAACCGCAAAAAGGCGATTGCCACGCTTAAAGCTGGAGATAAGATTGACAACTTCGCAGGCCTGTAAGCAGCTTGAGCAAAGGAGGAAAGTGAAAATTCATGGCTATAAAGACTTATAAACCAACGTCGCCAAGTCGTCGTAACATGACTGGGTCGACCTATGAAGAGATTACCAGGACCGAGCCAGAACGTTCTTTAGTCAAGCCGCTGCCTAATAAGGCTGGACGAAATAACGACGGTCGCCTGAGTGTACGCCATCAAGGTGGCGGACATAAGCGGATGTTCCGCGTGATTGACTTTAAGCGTAATAAAGACGGAATTCCTGCTCGAGTTGCGAGTATCGAATATGATCCGAACCGCTCTGCGAATATTGCCTTGTTATACTATCGAGATGGTTACAAAGCGT
Source organism: Desulfosporosinus burensis (assembly GCF_054657535.1). NCBI lineage: Bacteria > Bacillati > Bacillota > Clostridia > Eubacteriales > Desulfitobacteriaceae > Desulfosporosinus > Desulfosporosinus burensis. The sequence continues at coordinate 320,853 of NZ_BAAHYN010000004.1, read as the reverse complement.
ATATCTTAGCACCGAATGGACTTCAGGTCGATCAAGTCATCGTTTCTGGTCCGGATGCAGATATTAAAGTCGGCAACACTCTGCCGCTTCAGAATATTCCTGTGGGTACCTTGTTGCACAACATTGAAATGAAGCCTGGTAAAGGGGCTCAGATGGTTCGCTCGGCTGGAGGATCTGCACAACTCATGGCTAAAGAAGGCTCCTATGCTACCTTAAGACTGCCATCGGGTGAAATGCGCATGATCCGAATTGAGTGTAGAGCAACTATCGGTCAAGTTGGAAACTTAGACCACGAGAATATTAACGTCGGTAAAGCTGGAAGATCACGTTGGATGGGAATTCGCCCTACAGTTCGTGGTTCTGTCATGAACCCAGTGGATCATCCACATGGTGGTGGAGAAGGCCGTAACTCGATTGGTCGTAACCCGTGCACTCCTTGGGGTAAACCAGCTCTGGGAGCTAAAACACGGAAAAAGAAAAATCCGTCGAATCGCTTTATCGTGAAACGGCGCAGTAAGTAGTCGAAAGGAGGCCCATAAATGAGTAGATCTCTTAAAAAAGGACCTTTCGTCGAACCTCGTTTACTTGAACGCGTAGAAGCAATGAACGAATCCGGTGAAAAGCGCGTCATTAAGACGTGGTCCAGACGCTCAACAATATTCCCGCAAATGGTCGGACTCACCATTGCGGTTCACGATGGACGAAAACATGTTCCCGTTTATGTTACTGAAGACATGGTCGGGCATAAACTTGGAGAGTTTTCGCCTACTCGCACCTATAAGGGCCATGCTGGTAGCGAAAAATCCAGCGGCTTACGTTAATTCGAGAGGAGGTTAAGGCACATGCAAGCAAAAGCAATGGCGAAATATGTACGTATCTCTCCTCGTAAGGTGCGCCAGGTGGTCAATCTGATCCGCGGCAAAAAGGTCAGTGATGCGTTCGCTATTCTTCAGTTTACACCCAACGGATCCACTGATGATGTGGTGAAGGTACTGAAGTCTGCAGTCGCAAATGCAGGACACAACTATGATATGAATGTTGATGAATTGATAATTACTGAAATTTGTGTGGATCAGGGACCGACTTTAAAACGCATCAAGCCTCGAGCTATGGGACGTGCTGACCAAATCCGGAAACGGACGAGTCACATTACTGTGGTTGTGGGCGAGAAGAAGGAGGGCTAAACAGTGGGTCAAAAGGTAAATCCCAAAGGCCTCCGCGTCGGAATTATCCGCGACTGGGAAAGCCGTTGGTATGCAGGCAAGAACTACATGGAACTCCTTCATGAGGATTTGAAGATTCGGGAGTTCGTAAAGAAAAAACTTAAACAAGCTGGATGTCCTAAGGTTGAGATAGAACGCGCAGCTAGTCGCGTCAAAGTTTCAGTCTATGCTGCCAAACCAGGTATTGTCATTGGTCGCGGTGGTACAGAAGTTGAAAACTTGCGCAAGCAGCTTGAAGCCATTACCGGCAAGCAAGTTGCTGTAAATATTGTAGAAATTAAGAAACCTGAGCTTGATGCCCAATTGGTTTCAGAAAACATCGCACTACAACTTGAAAAACGTGTATCCTTCCGTCGGGCCATGAAACAAACCGTTGGCCGAACAATGCGGACAGGTGCACAAGGAATTAAAATTCAATGCAGCGGTCGATTGGCTGGAGCTGAAATTGCCCGAACTGAATGGTATCTTGAAGGAAAAGTACCCCTTCATACACTACGTGCCGATATTGACTACGGATTTGCCGAAGCCAATACCACGTACGGTAAAATCGGTATCAAGGTTTGGATTTATAAAGGTGAGGTTCTTCCCGCCAAGAAGGTCGTCGCTCAGGTGGAAGGAGGAAACTAAATGCTAGTCCCAGCCAGAGTGAAACATCGGAAACAACACCGTGGTAAGTTAACTGGTAAAGCTACACGAGGTAACACCATTACGTTTGGTGAGTATGGTCTTATGGCTTTAGAAAGTGCCTGGATTACGAACCGTCAAATAGAGGCTGCACGTATCGCAATGACTCGCTTTATTAAACGGGGTGGTCAAGTCTGGATTAAAATCTTCCCGGATAAGCCTATTACAGCAAAACCTGCTGAAACACGTATGGGTAGTGGTAAAGGTTCACCAGAATACTGGGTTGCAGTGGTAAAACCAGGACGTGTGATGTTTGAGTTAAACGGCGTAACAGAAGAACAAGCACGTGAGGCACTCCGTTTAGCCATGCACAAACTCCCGATCAAATGCAAGTTCGTTACCCGTGCAGATCAAGAAGGAGGTGACGCAAATGAAAACTAAAGATTTCCGCGATCTAACCAATGACGAAGTATTAAAGGAAATCGACGACTTCAAAACCGAACTGTTTAATTTGCGTTTCCAATTGGCAACGGGTCAACTTGATAACCCAATGCGAATCAGAGAAGTCCGCAAAGGAATTGCTCGCGGTAAAACGATACTTCGCGAACGCGAGTTAAAGATTGAACGTGCCTAAGGTGAGAAAGGAGGCATTTTAACATGGAAAGAGCCCAACGTAAGCTACGCTATGGCAAAGTTATTAGTGACAAGATGGATAAAACTGTCGTTGTATCGGTAGAAATTACCGAACGTCACCCAGTATACAAAAAATCGATTACTCGCACAAAAAACTATAAGGCTCATGATGAGAACAATGATGCCCGCATAGGGGATACTGTTTCGATCATGGAAACTCGCCTCTTGAGCAAGGATAAGTGTTGGCGTGTGGTCGAGATTACTGAGAGATCAGTTGCTGCTCTCTAAAACGGTCTATATAAGTTCGGAAGGGGGTCAATGGGAATGATCCAGGTACAAACTAGGGTTAGAGTTGGTGACAACTCGGGCGCTAAAGAGTTAATGTGTATTCGTGTGCTGGGCGGATCAATGCGCCGATATGCTACGATTGGCGATATTATTGTTGCTTCGGTTAAACAAGCAACGCCAGGGGGCGTTGTCAAAAAAGGGGAAGTTGTTAAAGCTGTTATCGTACGGACTAGGAAAGAAATTCGTCGTTCCGACGGTTCCTATATTCGGTTTAGCGAAAACGCTGCTGTCCTCATTAAAGACGACAAGAGCCCTCGTGGCACCCGTATCTTCGGACCAGTTGCGCGCGAACTTCGCGATAATTATATGAAAATTATTTCCCTGGCACCGGAAGTTATCTAAGACACCATGATAGGTGGAGGTGAAGAAAGTGGCTGCTACAAAGCATAAGGTACAAACTGCAAAGATCCACGTTAAAAAGGGCGACTACGTCATGGTCATCAGCGGTAAGGATGCCGGCAAAAAGGGCAAAGTTATCGATGTGATTCTCAAGAAGGGTCGCGTGGTCGTTGAGAAGGCTAACCTCATTAAGCGTCATACCAAACCTTCTCAAAGTATGCCTCAAGGTGGCATTGTTTCCAAAGAGGCTCCGATGGCCAGTTCAAACGTCATGTTATATTGTCAAGAGTGTAAGTCCGTGACACGTGTCAGTGTCAAGGTGACGGAAAATGGTAAAGTTCGCATCTGTAAGCATTGCGGTGTGAATCTCCCGGATAAACACTAATTGCGAAAGGAGGGACCTCAGTGGCTCGTCTGAAAGATAAATACCAAAACGAAATAGCTCCTGCCTTACAGCAGAAGTTTGCTTATAAAAACGTTATGCAAATCCCTAAAATGGAAAAAATTGTGCTTAACATGGGCGTTGGCGAGGCGGTTCAAAACTCCAAAGCGATCGATTCTGCAGTTGGAGACATGATGAAGATCTCAGGACAAAAACCGGTTGTCACACGGGCAAAGAAATCCATTTCAACATTCAAGCTTCGTGAAGGAATGCCTATTGGCTGTAAAGTGACTTTGCGTGGTCAACGGATGTATGAATTTATGGATCGACTCTTAAATGTCGCATTGCCACGTGTTCGTGACTTCCGCGGTATTTCTGCGAAAGCCTTTGACGGACGTGGGAATTACACATTAGGAATTAAGGAACAGTTGATCTTCCCAGAAATGGAGTATGACAAGATCGATAAGCTTCGTGGAATGGATGTAGTCTTCGTAACAACGGCTAAGACGGACGAGGAAGCACGTGAGTTGCTTCGCGGATTCGGAATGCCATACCGTGATTAGAGAAAAGGAGGTTCAAGAACGTGGCTAAGACATCAATGGTTGTCCGCCAAAACAGGGGACAAAAATTCGCAGTACGTTCGCATAACCGTTGCAAGCTTTGTGGACGTCCCCATGCTTACATGCGGAAATTCGGAATTTGCCGGGTTTGCTTCCGGGAGTTGGCTCACAAAGGGGAACTTCCTGGGATCACGAAGGCCAGTTGGTAAAACATTGTAAGGAAGGGGGACGACTAAAGTGTCAATGTCAGATCCGATTGCAGATTTTTTAACACGCATCCGCAACGCGGGAATGGTTTACCATGATAAAGTTGAGGTACCAGCATCTCGCGTTAAGAAAGAGCTAGCTGAGTTGCTCAAAGCAGAAGGGTACATCAAAGACGTAGAAATCATTGCCGATGATAAACAAGGCGTGATTCGGATGTATTTGAAATATGGTCCAAACCGCGAACGTGTTATCACCGGACTTAAACGGATTAGCCGTCCGGGACTTCGCGTTTATGCGAAGAAGGATGAAATGCCGAAAGTTCTTGGAGGACTCGGAATTGCTATTATTTCGACGTCAAAGGGAATTATGACGGATAAGAAAGCTCGAAAAGAGGGCCTTGGCGGAGAAGTGATCTCCTACATTTGGTAATTATCGCAACGGAGGTGCAGTGAATGTCCAGAATTGGCAAGCGCCCCATTGGGATTCCCAGTGGAGTGGACTTCAAAATAGTGGAAAACGTCGTCACTGTTAAAGGACCGAAAGGAACTTTAACGAGAGAATTACATTCATTAATGAATATTGTGGTTGAGGACAACCAAATCGTTGTTACCAGACCGAATGATGAACCACTGAGCCGCTCCTTACATGGATTGACCCGCACGCTGATCGCTAATATGGTAGAAGGCGTTACAAACGGATTTACCAAGGGTCTTGATATGGTTGGGGTTGGATACCGTGCTTCAAAACAAGGGAACAAGCTGGTATTAACGGTCGGTAAATCACATCCGGTAGAACTAATTCCTTTTGAGGGAATTGACTTTGAAGTTCCAGCACCCAATAAGATTTTGGTTAAAGGAATGGATAAAGAGCTCGTCGGTGCTTTCGCAGCGGTTGTACGTTCTGAGCGAGAGCCTGAGCCCTACAAAGGCAAGGGAATTAAGTACGAAGGTGAAGTCGTCCGTCGTAAGGTCGGTAAGACCGGGGGCAAAAAAGGCGGTAAGAAGTAAATAAACTAGGCAAGGGCCAAATCTCTTGCCAATCGTGAAAGGAATGAGTTCCCTTTGATTAAGCGTATAGATCGAAAGGCTCTCCGCATTAAAAAGCACAAGAGCATCCGCAAGAATGTCATTGGAGTTGCTGAGCGACCACGCTTAGCAGTTTTTCGAAGCTTGAATCATATCTACGCTCAAGTAATCAATGATGAGCTCGGTGTGACACTTGTAGCTGCTTCTTCCCTCGATCCAGAGTTTAAAACTGCAGATCTATCTGGTGGAAATACTGCTGGCGCTCAAAAAGTTGGCGAATTGGTTGCGAAGAAAGCCCTTGAAAAAGGAATTACGCAAGTAGTGTTTGATCGTGGGGGTAACATCTATCACGGTCGAATCTCAGCATTGGCAGAATCAGCGCGAGAAGCAGGACTTAGCTTCTAAGCTTTGGTAAAGGAGGTAAAATCAAGTGGCGAAATTCGAAGCAAATAAGTCGGACATGAACGAAAAGGTTGTGCATATTGCCCGTGTTGCCAAAGTTGTAAAAGGCGGACGCCGTTTTAGCTTTAGTGCTCTCGTGGTTGTAGGAGACGGCCAAGGTCGTGTCGGCGCAGGATTAGGAAAAGCTGGGGAAGTGCCCGAGGCAATTCGCAAAGGCGTAGAAGATGCGAAGAAGAACATGGTAAGTATACCAATGCACGGAACCACGATTACTCATCCCATCATTGGAATCTTTGGCGCAGGACAAGTGTTGCTAAAGCCTGCTTCTAAAGGAACCGGAGTTATCGCAGGCGGCGCTGTTCGTGCAGTACTAGAAGTTGCTGGAGTCCATGATATCCTAACAAAGTCTTTGGGTTCAGCAAACGCTCATAATATGGTCAATGCGACAATGGCAGCTTTAAAATCTCTTAAGCGTCCAGAGGAGATTGCCAAACTTCGTGGTAAGACCGTAGCAGAAGTTCTAGGTTAAGGAGGGTCGGTCATGAAAGTTAAAGTGACACTGACAAAGAGTCCGATCGGATATTCTAAAGCACAACACAAAGTGTTACAAGCACTTGGTTTAGGGAAAGTCGGATCAAGCGCTGTTCATGAAGACAGTCCTGGAATTCTAGGAATGATTCATAAATGCATGCACTTGGTAACGGTAGAAACAGAAGTTCAATAGAAGGAGGTGTGGGCAAGCATGAAACTGCATGAACTTAAGCCTGCTGAAGGATCAACACATGCACCTAAGCGTTTAGGCCGTGGAGTTGGATCCGGACATGGGAAAACTTCCGGTAAAGGACACAAAGGTCAAAACTCGCGTGCGGGTGGCGGTGTCCGTCCTGGATTTGAAGGCGGGCAAAACCCACTGTTCCGCAGGATGCCTAAGCGCGGTTTTAATAATATCTCGAGAAAAGAAATTATTGCTGTGAATGTTCGAGATTTGAACCGTTTTGAGGATGGCGCTGAAGTTACGATTGAAAGTCTCTTCGAAAGCGGCCTCATCAAAGCGATCAAAGATGGCGTAAAAATTCTAGCAACAGGGGAATTGACCAAAGCACTGACCGTCAAAATTGACAAAGTCAGCCCAGCAGCGGCAGAGAAGATAGTTGCGGCGGGTGGAAAAGTAGAGGTGGAATAGGATGATTGTCGATTCCCTGAAGAATGCATGGAATGTTGCGGATCTCAGGAAAAAAATCGGTTACACCCTACTGATGTTCCTGATCTTTCGCATTGGAGCACATATTCCTACCCCCTTTATTGATCGTGACATTCTGAATCAAATGTTCGGATCGGGTGCCATGATGAATTTCATGAACACGATTTCAGGTGGTTCCTTCAAAAGTTTGTCTGTCTTTGCGCTGAGTATTACGCCCTATATTACAGCCTCGATTATTTTTCAGCTCTTGACGGTTGTTGTACCATCCCTTGAACGGCTCTCCAAAGAGGGTGACTTTGGGCGTAAAAAGATAACCCAATATACGCGTTATGCAACGGTTATCTTGGGATTTATTCAGGCCTTTGGACTGACTTTTGGGATACGTGGTGCATTGACTATTCCTAGCCCTGCTATGAAGTGGCCAATTTATCTACTAGTGGCACTAGTTCTGACTGCAGGAACCGCATTTCTAATGTGGCTTGGGGAGGCAATTACTGAAAAGGGTATCGGAAACGGTATTTCGCTGATTATCTTTGCAGGAATCGTTTCACAAATCCCTTCCGCCATTACTTCTTTGTTTAGTATGTTGAGAGTTGGGGAAATCAATGTCCTGTCGATTATCGGCTTGCTGCTCATCGTTACATTCATTATAGCCGGCGTTATCTACGTACATGAAGGGCAACGTCGAGTTACTGTTCAGTATGCTAAGAGAGTGGTCGGTCGTCGAGTGTATGGAGGACAGAGTAGCCATATCCCACTCAAAGTCAACCAAGCTGGAGTAATTCCGGTAATCTTCGCTATTTCCTTACTTGCATTTCCGCAAACGATTGCCTCATGGATGCCGACTTCAGGATTTTCAAGGTTTGTTAACGTTTGGTTTAGCATGAATGGTAGTCTGACTTCCATCCCTTATTTACTGCTTTATGGTGCGCTCATCATATTCTTCACGTACTTTTACACAGCGATTACGTTCAACCCGATTGACGTAGCAGAAAACTTGAAGAAGTACGGAGGATTCATCCCTGGCCTTCGACCTGGGCGACCTACGGCAGAATATTTATCAAAAATATTAAACCGTATAACACTAGCAGGTGGTTTATTTCTAGCTTTGATTGCAGTTTTACCGACACTAGTTATTGGACTCACTGGTCTTAAGAACATCTATTTTGGTGGAACTTCCCTTCTGATCGTAGTTGGGGTTGCGCTCGAGACGATGAAACAGATTGAATCCCAACTTATGTCGAGGCATTATCAAGGTTTTATGAAATAGAGGAGGCAGAGAGAGATGAAAATAATCTTAATGGGTGGCCCAGGAGCAGGTAAAGGAACTCAAGCTAATCCACTAGTTGAACGCTTCAATTTCCCTCATATTTCTACGGGTGACATGTTTAGAGCGGCTATTAAAGATGGTACTGCACTTGGTTTAAAAGCCAAATCGTTTATGGATGCTGGGGGACTAGTTCCTGATGAAGTAACGATTGGAATTGTCGAGGAAAGATTAGCTCAGCCGGATTGTGCAGAGGGATTTCTACTTGACGGTTTCCCTCGTACTCTTGCTCAAGGCAGTGCTCTAGCGGCCATTTTAGAGAAGCTCGGCATGAAACTTGATGGTGTGATCAATATAGAGGTTGACGAAGCGGTGTTAATCCCTCGCCTAACAGGACGACGCATCTGCCGCGCGTGTGGATCATCTTATCACATGGTCTTTAACAAACCCGAACAAGAAGGAGTTTGTGGTCAGTGTGGAGGAGAACTTTATCAGCGAACAGATGACAACGTAGAAACTGCGCAGAACCGTTTAAGCGTTTACAATTCGCAGACTGAACCTTTGATTAATTTCTATCAAGAACAAGGTTTGCTTAAGCGCATTAATGGCGACCAGCCAATTAACCAAGTTTTTGCGGATATCTTGAAAGCATTGGGCTAAACAGAATGATTGAGCTGAAAAATGCGAATCAACTAGAACTAATGCGTAATGCAGGGCGAATCGTTGCTGAAACACTTGAATTAGTGCGTGAGTACGCTAAGCCTGGGGTTACCACTCTTGAATTGGATCGCATAGCTGAGAATTTTATTCGTGCGCAGGGTGCCATACCAGCGTTCAAGGGATACAATGGTTTTCCGGCAACGCTGTGTACCTCTGTCAATGAACAAGTCGTTCATGGAATACCCAGTTTAAGGTATTTAGATTCTGGGGATATTATCAGTATAGATTGTGGAGCTCACAAAGATGGTTTTTTTGGTGATGCGGCTGTAACCTTAACTATTGGGGAAGTCGATGAAGATATCCAAAGACTTTTGAAGGTGACTCAAGAATCGCTGATGTTGGGAATTGCACAGGCGAGGATAGGTAATCGCCTCTATGACGTCTCACATGCGGTCCAAAAGCACGTGGAAGCGAATAAGTTTTCTGTAGTGCGAGACTATGTTGGGCACGGTATTGGTAGGGCCATGCATGAGGAGCCCCAGATCCCGAATTTTGGCAAGCCCGGCCGGGGGCCACGACTCGAGGTAGGTATGGCCTTGGCTATTGAGCCCATGGTGAACATGGGTACGCATGAAGTGCAGACGCTAAAGGATCGCTGGACCGTGGTTACCAAAGATAACCGGCCATCGGCCCATTTCGAACACACAGTTGCGATTACGGAAAATGGCCCAGAAATTCTAACTCGATGTTAGGTGCGAGGCATAGGATTGTCAGAGGAGGGATGATAGCATGTCAAAAGAAGACGTTATTGAAGTAGAAGGTAAGGTCTTGGAGCCGTTGCCCAATGCCATGTTCCAGGTTGAGTTAGCGAATGGACACAAGGTTTTGGCACATGTCTCTGGGAAGATACGTATGAATTTTATCAGGATTCTTCCAGGAGATCGGGTCACTGTGGAACTTTCTCCCTATGATCTATCTCGAGGACGAATCACATACAGGTTTAAGTAAGGACCAAAGGGAGGGATTACAGTGAAAGTAAAGCCTTCTGTTAAAAAGATCTGTGAAAAATGTAAAATTATTCGTCGCCATGGTATAGTCATGATCATTTGTGAAAATCCGAAACACAAGCAAAGACAAGGCTAAAAAGTTTCGGTTGCGCGGCTGATTGGGGTGAAGACTTCAATTGCACCGATTTTATATTGAGACAGAACTAAATAGTTGGAGGTGTAAATTTTAGATGGCACGTATCGCTGGAGTAGACTTACCGCGCGAGAAACGTTTAGAGGTTGCCCTGACCTATATTTTTGGGATCGGGCTCCCAACTTCACATAAGATTCTCGCCAAATCAGGCGTAAGTCCAGATGTCCGAGTGCGTGACCTCTCGGAAGACGAGGTCAGCAAACTCCGGGAAGTCATTGATAAAGAGTTCAAGATTGAAGGCGACTTGCGTCGCGAAGTTTCCCTCAATATCAAGCGTCTTATGGAAATTGGCTCTTATCGTGGCTTACGCCATCGTCGTGGACTGCCTGTACGGGGTCAACGCACGAAGACCAATGCTCGTACCCGTAAGGGGCCGGCTAAGACTGTTGGAGCAAAACGCAAAAAGTAAAAAGGGGGGATAACCGAGATGGCACGTAAAGTTGTCCGGACAAAACGCCGGGAACGCAAGAATATTGAAAGTGGAATAGCCCATATCAAATCTACTTTCAACAATACCATGGTGACCATTACGGATACCAGCGGGAATGCACTCTCCTGGTCCAGTGCGGGTTCCCTAGGTTTTAAAGGATCTCGCAAAAGCACACCATTTGCAGCTCAAATGGCTGCAGAAACCTGTGCTAAAGTTGCGATGGAACATGGCTTAAAAGATGTAGAATGCTACGTAAAAGGACCTGGAGCAGGACGAGAAGCTGCTATTCGAGCTCTTCAAGCGGCAGGTTTAGAAGTTAATCTCATTAAAGACGTGACACCGATTCCACACAATGGCTGTCGGCCACCGAAACGCAGAAGGGTATAGGAGGTGTGTAATCATGGCTAGATATACAGGACCAGTCTGTCGCTTATGCCGTCGAGAAGGAATGAAACTATTCCTCAAGGGCGAACGTTGCTATACCGGAAAGTGCGCGATTGACCGACGTGCTTACGCCCCTGGTCAACACGGTCAAGCCCGTGCTAAGAAGCCTACTGAATATGGTCTTCAGTTAAGAGAGAAGCAAAAAACTCGTCGCATCTACTGTGTAATGGAAAAACAATTCCGAAGCTACTTTGATGAGGCTGCTCGCACTAAAGGGGTAACGGGTGAAAACCTGCTGGCTCTGTTGGAACGTCGACTCGATAATGTCGTGTTCCATTTGGGTTTTGCATCATCTCGCCCAGAAGCTCGACAACTTGTCAATCATGGCCATTTTACCATTAACGGTAAAAAGGTTGATATTCCTTCTTATTCAGTACGTTCTGGAGAGGTTATTGCTGTTAAAGAGGGTAGTAAGAGTTCACCACGAATGAAACAACTTCTTGAAAATCTGGGTTCTCGTACAGTTCCCGGATGGTTGAGCTTGGATGCCAATACTGCTGCTGGAACTGTAGTCGGACTACCAACTCGTGAAGATATTCAACTACCAATCCAAGAACACCTCATCGTGGAGAAATACTCCCGTTAATGTTGACGTTCTACCCATATGGGTCGGATGGTTTGTATATCAAGTTCCCGAGAAAGAAGGTGCATTCCGATGTTAGAAATCGAGAAGCCCAGAATCGAGTGTATCGAGCGTTCAGAAGATAACTCCTATGCAAAATTTATTGTTGAACCTTTGGAGCGTGGATATGGAATTACCTTAGGTAATTCCCTGAGGAGAATTCTACTATCCTCTCTTGAGGGGTCAGCGGTAACATCAGTCAAAATCGAAGGGGTACTCCACGAGTTCTCGACGATTCCGGGTGTTTTAGAAGACGTAACGGACATTATTCTCAATCTTAAGTCCCTCGCGTTGAAAGGCTATACGGATGAGCCTAAAGTTATTCGTATAGAAGCTCAGGGCGAAGGGGTAGTAATGGCCGGAGATATCATAACCGACCCAGATATTGAGATATTGAACACTGACTTGAAGATTGCCACATTAGATCATGATGGTCGGCTATTTATGGAAATGACAGTTGAACGTGGTCGCGGCTACGTTCCAGCTGACAAGAACAAGAAGCCAGACCATGTCATAGGAGTTATCCCTATCGACTCCATCTTTGCCCCGATTTATAAGGTCAACTACACGGTAGAGGATACCCGGGTTGGTCAAATCACGGACTATGACAAGTTAACTCTTGAAGCATGGTCCAATGGCAGTATTTCACCAGAGGAGGCCACCAGTTCGGCAGCGAAAATTCTGAGTGAACATCTGCGCCTTTTCATGGGACTCACTGATAAACTCAATAGCGTTGAGGTTTTGGTGGAAAAGGAAGAAGAAGCCAAAGATAAAATCCTCGAGATGACGATTGAGGAACTTGATCTGTCCGTTCGTTCTTACAACTGCCTCAAACGAGCAGGCATTAACTCGGTTGAAGAGTTGACTCAAAAAACGGAAGAAGACATGATTAAAGTGCGTAACCTTGGTCGTAAGTCTTTGGAAGAAGTGGAATTTAAACTTAAAGATTTAGGTTTATCGTTTCGCCCTGCTGAGGACTAATTCGGTGCAAAAGGAGGGGAATGTAATTGGCTTACCGCAAGTTGGGAAAAAACACGGGTCATCGCGGGGCAATGTTGCGTAACATTGTCACTTCCCTGTTAAGACATGAGCGTATTCAAACGACTGAAGCACGTGCCAAAGAATTGAATGCCATAGCTGAAAAGATGATTTCACTTGGCAAACAAGGCGATCTGGCTGCACGGCGTTTAACGATGGCTTATCTGATGGATGAAGATGTTGTAACAAAATTGTTTGAGACCATTGCGCCGAAATATGCTGACCGTCAGGGAGGCTATACTCGTATCATGAGACTCGGCTTACGTCGGGGAGATGCTGCCACCATGGTAATCATCGAACTCGTATAATGCGCGTCGTTAAAGACCGGGTTGCTTACGTTGTGAAGCATGCCCGGTCTTTGCCGTACTATCTGAGGGGGTGATCTCGTGAAACAGAGGAATGTGCTCAAAGTGCAGAATATCCGTTATCGTGATATATTAAAGGTCGTAACTTTTGACTGGCATCAGGGAGAGATCATTGCTCTATTAGGTGCGAACGGGTCAGGTAAATCGACCTTAGCAAAGCTCTTAGCCGGGTTATTGGAACCTGAGGCTGGAGAAATCCAGCTTACAGTGGATGGTGCCGTCTGCGCTTGGAACACAGTACAGCGATGGCAGAAGATCGGGCTTGTTGGGCAACATCCCAGACGACAAATGATTGGCGCAACGGTCGCCGAAGAGTTAAGCTTTGGACTCTTGAACCTTGTGAAAGATCCAAGTTGGGTGCGGCACAAGGTGCGGGAGTTAGCTGGCGCAATAGGTCTGCAGGGAAAAGAAGATCAGTCTCCTGCTACCCTTTCAGGAGGGGAACGTCAAAGACTTGTTGCCACTGCGATCTTAGCAATGCAACCCTCTTTTTTAGTTTTAGACGAGGCCTTAAGTATGCTGGATGCCCGATCACAAGCCAACCTGCTCGATCTTTTAATGCAGGCCCGTCCAGAAACAGGCCAACTGTGGATTACCCATGATGCAGAATTAGCGAGTAAAGCTGATCGAGTGTTACTCTTGCAGGCGGGTAAACTTGTAGATTTAGGAAAACCAGGTGAAGCTTTTACGGACCCCCAGCTAAAATCGCTGTACGGTATGCAGAACTTGATGGACATGACATATTTCAATGACTTACAGGACTCGAACAGATCAATAAAAGACAGGAACAACACGAATAACTCTGATAACTCGGGTGACTCAGATAACCCATGTGACGCAGGTGACTCGAAGGGCTCTGACGCAGCGGTGAAGAAAATTAAACCAATTATTAAGTGGAATCAGACTAATTTTGAATCCCGCTTATCTATCAATAATGTGATTAAAGCTGGCGACTTTGTAGGCATAGTCGGACCATCAGGTTCAGGGAAAACGACGCTTCTCGAGAGTGTTATAGGCTTTATCCTGCCAACAGAAGGGCAGCTTACAGTTTGTGGAGAACGTATATCAAAGTTATCCCTAAATACTTTGCGTAGAAAAACCCGTTTTTTGCTTCAGGAGGCTGGAGAATACATCATTGGTCGAAGTGTCTACCACGAAGTTTATTATGGGGACACTTTGAAAAACTTGAAGCTGAAAACTCAAGATAGACTATCATATATAGAAGGTTTTGGTATCCCGGCACGTTTAGCCGAGGTTTCTCCTGAGCGTCTAAGTGGCGGAGAACGACAAAAAGTTGCCCTGGCTGCTGCTTTGAGAACTCATCCAGAGATTCTTTTACTAGACGAGCCCTTAATAGGACTCGATGTAATGAGTCGCGCCAGTATTCAAGCCATCATCTCCGCTTTGGAGAATATTACAATTCTGTATGTTACCCATGACTTGAGAGAAATTATACAGGATGTTGATCGGATTTGGCTGGTGGAAGAAGGAAAGATAGTACTAGATTGTTCAGCAGAGTGTTGGCAAGAGCATAAGGAGCAATTACAAGCAGCTGGCGTCCGCTGTTAAAGGAGGGAGACTTGAAATTAAAGTCTTTGAACTCTACTGGCCAAGCAACAGCACCTTACACCGTCTAGACCCAAGAGTAAAGGTAGGAGGATTAGCTGTCTTGTCGTTATTAATGACAATGACGCAATGGCAGGGGCTTGCCTTAACTTCCCTTGTCCTTTTGGGGTTGGTTATTTTAGGACGTACCCCCCTTAGACTCTATCGTTCGCTCATGGTGGTCTTATTTTGGATGGGGTTGTTCTATGGACTGTCCATAGGATGGGTTTGGCCAGAAGGCAACGCCTTTTGGCAGGGACATTGGTCTATGACTGGCTTGACACAAGCGGCGGAATTGCTTTGGCGAGTTTTGCTGATTTTTGGGTTAACCCGTCTATATTCAGCCGTTACAAGGCCCCTCGAACAAGGATTAGGAATAGCGTACTTTTTCAGTCCACTGATCAGAATCAGTCCCAAGGCCTCAGATTTCGCTCTTTTACTAACATTGACACTGAGATTTATTCCTCTCATCGTCGAAGAAGCCTTCATTTTATGGAAGGCGAGACTACTAAAAGGTGAGTGGCCTACTTCGTTGCTTAAACGCGTTAGTGAGGTAACGCAACTTATTGTGCCGCTTCTTCTCTTAAGTCTGAAAAGAGCAGAAGAACTTGCGGAAAATCTAATGGCAAGAGGGTATTGCACGGGAAAGTACCGACCTCTTATTCTTCAAGAGCGTTCTATTGATGATTATGCTGGAGTTCTAGTCATAGTGGTTTGGGGAGTATTATTGCTGATATTAGGTTAGACTGAATTCACTGACGCGGAGGCAGGAAATTAATGCGAAATATTCGTCTGAAAGTAGCCTATGACGGAACAAACTATCATGGCTTCCAGCGACAGGATGAAAGTCATGGCCCAACCATTCAGGGAACCCTGGAATCGACCTGGGCGAGACTAGTAGAAGAAGAGGTAACTCTTGCTACAGCAGGACGCACCGATGCTGGTGTTCATGCCTCCGGGCAAGTCGTGAATTTTATGACATCTGCTAGGATACCTGAAGAGAAAATTCCTAAGGCCTTTAACAGCTTGTTACCAAGAGATATTCGCGTCCTTCATGCAGATTGTGTACCCGATGATTTTAACTCGCGTTGGTCGGCTAGATGGAAACGTTATGATTATAATATCGACAATCGTCGAATCCCGGATATTTTTCAGCGACTCTATGCAGCTCATGAACCTATTCCCTTGAATGTTGATAAAATGCAACTAGCAGCCAGCTTCCTAGAAGGTCGTCATAATTTCAAAACCTTTGCAGCTGCTGGTGGTGTAAGTAAGACGTTTGAACGGACGATTTATCGGTGTCAGGTTAAAGAGGACCACCGTTTAATAAAGGTATCTTGTGTGGGGGATGGATTTCTTTATCACATGGTTCGAATCATGGTAGGAACGCTCATAGATGTAGGGAAAGGGCGGATCCGTCCTCAGGAAATTCCAGACATTATCGCCAGTCAAGAGCGGAAAAGGGCACGCGAGATTGCTCCAGCCCATGGTTTAACCCTTGCTCATGTGAACTACACGGAAGAAACTCCGTTTGATGTCTTTGTGGACCTTTTATAAATATAGCTTGACATAAGCGTGTAATTTTTATAAAATATAAACATGAGTTTTTATGCCTTGGTTATGATTGAGCCCCATGACTGAGCATTGGCCGCGAGCATGATTGAGCCCCATGCGAGTGAGAATAAAACAGAAAACAGAAAACTGCTAATTGGAGGGAAAGTAATGACTACGTTTTTTGCGAAAGCACAAGACCAGGAGCGCAAATGGTATATCATTGACGCTGAGGGAATCCCCTTGGGTCGTATTGCTACTGAAGCAGCACGTCTCCTGAGAGGTAAACATAAACCGACATTCACCCCTAATGTTGACACTGGGGATCATGTCATAATTATTAATGCTGAGAAATTAGTGTTAACAGGGAATAAACTCAACGATAAGATGTATCGTCGTCACTCCGGATATCCTGGTGGGTTAAAAGAAGTACCTTACAAAAAGTTAATGCAAATTATGCCTGAACGAGCTATGGAACATGCCGTGAAGGGAATGCTTCCTCATAACAAGTTGGGCGCCCAGATGTACACAAAGTTAAAAGTGTACAAGGGAGAATCACACCCCCATCAAGCTCAACAACCTGAAATCTGGACAATTCAGTAGATTCAAGGAAGGAGGAAGTTAAAACATGGCAACTCAATTACAATATGCTGCAACAGGACGACGCAAAAATGCCATCGCACGCGTTCGCCTTATTCCGGGTGAAGGAAAGTTCATCATTAACAAACGTGAATTAGCGGAGTATTTCGGTAAGAAAACACTGGAAATGATTGTACAACAACCCTTCAACATTACAGACACCTTGGCTAAGTATGATGTTATCGCTCTCGCACACGGAGGTGGAACCACCGGTCAAGCCGGCGCGATACGTTTAGGTATTGCTCGTGCTTTACTGAAGGCTGATAGTAGCCTTCGTCCAAGTCTCAAGAGAGCTGGTTTCCTGACACGTGACCCACGTATGAAGGAACGTCGTAAATACGGCTTGAAGAAAGCTCGTAAGGCTCCCCAATTTTCGAAGCGTTAAGATTCACTATATTACTACGGAAAATTGTTCATATTGTCTCAGCAAGGAAGGGATTTATCCCTTCCTTTTTTACGTGTTTAATACCGGTTTTGAGAAAAAGCTAGTATTGTGACAAGCCAAACGCATATTCTGAATATCTCTCCCATAAGGTAAGACGGAATAGACTAGGGGAGGGATAGGCATGAGACCGATTTGGGTTGTAAGTGTGAAACGACGTAAGGTATTTTTAGGAATTGTGCTCGCACTATTTTTGACGCTAGTCCTAGTAGGAGGTTTCAGGGGACAGGATAGAGAAATATGGAGCTGGACATTAGGGGATCGAGTTGTCTTAATTGATGCTGGTCATGGGGGCGTGGATCCAGGCGCGGTGGGTATAAGCAAGGTACTGGAAAAGGATGTTACATTAGCCGTGTCCAAACGCCTGCAAGCCCTAATTCAGCAAAGTGGAGCAAAAAGCATAATGGTTCGAGTGGAGGACCGCGACTTAGGAACCTCACAGCGACTGGCGGAACGTAAACGAGAGGATTTAGCGCAACGTATTCAGCTGGCAATGGATTCTCAAGCGGAAGTCTACCTTAGCATTCACGCTAATAGTTTTCCTGACGCAAAACTCACTGGAGCACAGACCTTTTATCATGCAGACTCACGGTCAGGAAAGCTACTAGCCCAAGCAATTCAACAAGAATTGAATATCATGACAAAAGGTAAACGAGTAATCAAAGGAAATCAGGATATCTATGTTTTAAAAAAGGCCAATCAAGCAGCAGTCACAGTTGAACTCGGTTTTCTTTCTAATCTTGAGGAAGAACAGTTATTGACGACTCCTGAATATCAACAACAGCTTGCTGTAGCAATCTATAAGGGTTTAACGGTATATTTTAGAAAACAATTTGAAGGGGCTAAAAGTCCATGATGCTTGAAGATATTTAAGGGATAACTTGAAAATGTTTAAGGGATAATCAGAGAAGACTAAGGAAAATGTGACTCAAGAAATGTAAGCGAAATAATTAGTAAGAATATCTTGCAGAAGATTGTTGTATTTTGCAGGAAATTCTATTTAATATCGCGAATAGTGTTTTGGTAGATAAACCTTCAATATTCAGAGACAGATAGATAATGAAGGTCTTATTGGATAAATGGAGGAGGCGCTTGACATTATTCCTTTGGGATTATTTCTTTTAGGGGTTGTATTTTTGCTAATAGGATGGCGTTGGCAGAGTCCGCGCAGTGAGGAAAATCTTACAGTATTTAAAGGGTTGGCATATCTGAGAAGCGAGATTTTAAGAGTTCAGGATCAGGTTCATGTTTTAGAAGACGAAGTTCTAAAAACAAAACTATTGTACAATAGTGGTGAAAATAAACCGGTATTAGTTGACCACAAGGACTTAGATATCAAGGCAAATAATGAAAAGGTTGCAGTCTCCAAGGAACTACAAGATCAGAAAACTGGCCTAAAAAAACTTGAGCATCAGGAAATCGGGCTGAAAGAGCCAGATCACCAAGAAATTAAGCTTAATGAAGTTGGACCTGGTAAAGTTGAACTTAAAAAGGTAGGCCTTAAAGGAGAAGAACCTATACAAAAGGCTAGAATCTATTCGATAAGTCCTCAGGAACAAAGAGAACGAAGTAATAATGCTGCTAAAAGCAGGCTCGACGAAAAAGCTGAATCAAGGCTACGGGCTTCCAACAACGCTCCTCAAGCGAATCATCATATCTCAGGGAAATTCAGAGAGGTAATAGAGCTTGCTGCTCAGGGGCAATGTATTCCTGAAATTTCTCAGCGCTTATTAATCAGCCAGGATGCGGTAAGGATGGTCTTGAGTATGCAGTCTAAGGGAGGAGTCCGATGAAAATAACACGCTCCTATTGGCTCGGTTTAGGTTCTGGGCTAATATTAAGTGCGATGTTGACTATGGTTCTCTCCCCGCTACAGGGACAAGGTGTAGCACCTAGGGATTCTTCGCCTGTAAACGACGTGAAGCAACCACCTAACCCCTCTGAACCTGATCCCATAAAATCTTCAATGACAACACAACCCACTCAGGTTGACCAATTCAGTGAGCAAAGTACCACCACTCCTATTGATCGGCAGTTTGTCATTCCTAAGGGGGCAAGTGCTGAAAAGATCGCGGATCAGTTAGTGGCTCAGGGTTTTATAAAGGATAAGGAAACCTTCTTAGTAGACGCTCGTCAAAAGAGGGTTGAAAGAAGATTCACTGCAGGGACGTTTAATTTGTCAATGGGTCTTACCACTGAAGAATTGCTACAGCGCCTAGTTAAATAATAAAAGGACAAGGTATTTTGCGAGACCGCCAAAACACCTTGTCCTTTTATTTACCCGCTTTTTGTGAATTTAAAGGGTTAATTATGCATAATTTAGCAATATGATTGCCAAGAAAAGGGATTGTGGGTTAAAATGGAATTGCGAAGATTATTACTTCCTGTGAAACATTTGATGGCAGCTGAACGTACTAAAGAGTGAGAGGATAATTTGGGTTTTAAAACTCAAGATTGGAGCTTGAATGGAATGGAAGATGCCGAGATAATTCGGCAAGTACTCGCAGGTCATCACGAACAATATGCTGGCCTTGTCCAACGTTATCAGGAACCGTTAGTACATTTTTTGCGGCGAATGCTAAGATCAGACGAGGATGTATTTGATTACGCACAGGAGGCCTTTATAGCTGCTTATCGAAATCTATACCGCTACTCTGAAGAACATCCTTTCCGGGGCTGGTTATATGCCATAGCGCGCAATAAAGCCCTTGACCTTTTACGTAAACGAGGTAGAGAGGTTGCGGTGACCTTAGATGAAAATCTCCTAGATCAGCAACCAAGACCAGAGGATATTTTGTTAGCGAAAGAGATTTATTGCAAGTTGGAAATCAAATTGTCCAAAATATGTTACTTTTACGAGAGCTGAAGATAGGTATAAGTCTTCTCTGGGAAGTGCTGTCTTGGCCGCTGCTAGGAATTTTATCCGTTATTGTAGTCTTTAAACGTTCAAACTCGGTGTATCATGAAAGGCCCTTAGTTTAATCTCGAGTGCATTTACTCGGTGGCTTATCTAGGGCGTTAAGGCCTGGAGAGGTTACTAGACTTGGGATGGAGAGGAACTCCCCGAAGTAAGTTTCCTAGATATATAATGAGAAATTGAGAAGAGAGATGGGATGCTCCATGGATGCGATTAAAGCTTTTTTCAGAGATCAGGCACAGCATCTACGCAACGAAGTATGGGAAGTAGCCCGTCAAATTGGGGAGCATCCCGAGCTCGGCTATAAGGAATACTTTGCCTGCGAAGTGTTAAGTTGCTTTCTTCAGAAGCACGGGTTTAAAGTGAGCCGAGGGATCGCGGGAGTGGAGACGTCGTTTATTGCTCGTTTTTCAGGTACCCGTCCTGGGCCCAGGATTGCTTACTTAGCAGAATATGATGCTTTACCTGATGTTGGTCACGGTTGTGGGCACAATTTAATTGGAGCCAGCAGTGCAGGGGCGGCGGTCATTTTAAGTAAGAGTTTAGAACTGTCTGGGGAAGTTTTAGTAATTGGTGCTCCAGCGGAAGAAACTAGCGGCGCAAAAGTAACCTTGGTTGAGAAGGGAATCTTTGCTGACATTGATGTGGCCATGATGGTTCATCCAGGCAGTCAATACGTCCCTATTATTACTAGCCTTGCTCTAGATGCCTTAGAGTTTACGTTTCTTGGACGTGCTGCCCATGCAGTAGCCGCTTCTCATTTTGGGATTAACGCCTTGGATGCTTTAATCAATTTCTTTGTAGGTATCAACGCGCTTAAAAAACAGATGCCTCAGGACATGAAAGTTAATGGGATCATTACTGAGGGGGGAACAGCTCCCAATATTGTTCCTGAACGTGCTGTGGCAAGGTTTTACCTACGGGCTCGAAAGCGTAAAGATTTAGATGAATTGCGAGAACAAGTGATTCGTTGCGCTGAAGGGGCTGCTTCGATGGTCTCAGCTAATATGACTTGGCAAAAATTTGAGTTTTCCTATGATGAAATGCATACGAATTTAACCTTAGCAGAATGCTTTACCAGAAACCTCCTCGAAATGGGGGTTTCTCAAGTAACACCTCCGCAAACTGCTATGGGGTCCGTAGACATGGGAAATGTCAGTCGTGTCGTACCGTCAATCCATCCTTATCTAACCTTAGGGACAGGATCGGAAATCCCGCATACGCGTGATTTTGCTCAAGCTTCGCTTTCTTCGGATGGGGAAAGCTTAGTTTTGTTAGCAATGCAAATACTGGCCTTAACCGGCTGGGATGTTCTAACGGACGTAAAACTTTTACGGCAAATTAAGCGAGAATTTCGCTTGATTAAGTGATTTTTCGATCGATACTGGGTACATTATTAAAATGGCTACATAAATAATATTAGAAAAGAGGGGAAGAACCCCCTCTTTTCTTTAAGGTAGTATTGAATTTTTATGCATATATATGTATAATTATTTAAAATTACAATGAGCAAAATTACTGCTAGGTATGATCCAGTAAGGGGGGCAAGATATGAAAGTTGGAGTGTTAGGTGCCACAGGGTATGCAGGGCAAGAGTTAGTGCGGTTATTGCGTAGACATGAAGAGGTGGATGATTTATATCTCGCCTCGTCTAGCGTAGCCGGTGAAGCATATGAGGCAGTTTATCCCCATTGGCGTAATCAAAACGTAGGGATCTTGCAGGATGAAAATGTTCCGGATCTGGATGTGCTGTTCTGTGCTCTTCCTCATGGTTTGACGGCGGAAAGAACGAGTGCCTTTTTGGCTCGTAAGATAAAAGTGATTGATCTGGGAGCAGATTTCCGTTTGAACTCAGCAGAGGTCTATGAGGAATGGTACAAGATTAAGCATCCAGCGACTGAGCTTCTTAAAGAGGCAGTTTACGGTTTACCGGAACTCTATCGTGAGCAAATCAAGGGACACTCCTTAATAGCCAATCCGGGTTGTTATCCAACCGCTACCTTGCTTGCTTTAGTCCCCTTATTACATCAGAAGTTGTTGCAGACGAGGAATTTGATCATTGATGCAAAATCAGGTGTTTCAGGGGCCGGAAGAGGAGTCTCGTTAGGGGTTCACTATTCTGAGGTCAATGAAAATTTTAAGGCATACGGAGTGGCAAGTCATCGTCATACTCCAGAAATCGAACAAGAACTTTCACGCGCTGCTGGGCAACCGCTGCTTGTCAATTTTACGCCTCATTTAGTCCCCATGACGCGTGGAATGCTAGTTACTATCTATGCTACGGTTCAGGAGGGGGTCCAAGAGGCAGATTTGCGCAAGTGTTGGATAGAGCAGTATGAACAAGAGCCCTTCATTCATATCTTGCCAGAGGGAACATGGCCCCAGACGAAGTTCTCCAGTGGGAGTAACCATGCCTTTTTACAATTGACTGTTGACCAAAGAACTGGCAATGCGATTATCGTGGCAACGATCGATAATCTAATGAAGGGTGCAGCAGGTCAGGCTGTACAAAACATGAATCTAGCAATGGGATGGCCTGAAGGCCAAGGCCTTCAAGGAACCGCCTTATGGCCCTAATGTATTTCTATTAGTAAAGGAGAGTGTGAATTAGTGGATAACACAGAAAAGGCTTGGAAGTTGATTGACGGCGGCATAGCTGCCCCAAAAGGATTTTATGCTGCTGGTGTCCAAGCAGGAATTAAAAGTAAGGATAAGTATGATGTAGCGCTTATTTTTTCTGATGTTCAAGCGCAAGCGGCGGGTGTATATACTCGAAACCTGGTCAAGGCTCACCCTCTATATTTAACTCAACGCCATTTGAAGAATGGTCTAGCCCGAGCAATTGTCGTTAATAGTGGGAATGCCAATGCCTGTGTTGGAGAATTTGGCGATAAGGCGGCCTTTGCCATGGCTGAAGTTGCAGGTATGTATTTGGCTGTACCGACTGAGGACGTACTGGTAGCCTCGACGGGTGTAATCGGGGTTGAAATGCCGCTCGATCGAGTCTTAAATGGTATTCGGTCGGCGAGTTCGCTTCTTCTTAATGATGTGGTCAAAGGGATCCGCGGGCAGAAGGAAACGGCGGATGAAGGGGCACACCGGGCAGCTCTTGCGATCATGACGACGGATACGCTGGTGAAGGAATATGCATACGAGCTTCCCTGTGCACAGGGGGGGGTGATTCATCTGGGAGCGATCGCCAAAGGGTCGGGGATGATTCACCCTAATATGGGTACTATGTTAGGCTTCTTAACGACGGATGCGCTCCTGCCGTCAGAAGAATTGCAGGATATCCTGCGTGAAGCTGTAGAAGAAAGTTTTAATATGGTGACGGTCGATGGGGACATGAGTACAAATGATATGGTTCTCTTGATGGCAAACGGGGCTTCTGGAGTGGCTCCGACCGGAGAAGACCGTTCTAATTTCGAAAAGATGATCAAAATGATGTGTATTGAGCTCGCCCAAGATATTGCTCGAGATGGAGAAGGGGCCAGCAAGTTTATGGAAGTGACAGTATCGGGGGCCAAAACAAAAGACGATGCCCGAAAGATCGCACGGAGTATTTGTGGTTCGAGTTTAGTCAAGACCGCAATGTTCGGAGAAGATGCCAATTGGGGACGGATTTTAGCGGCTGCTGGCTATGCTGGTGCAGAGTTTGATCCTGAAAAGGTCGATGTCTGGTTGGGAAATCTCATCGTCGCTGAAGCGGGCAAAGGAGTCGAGTTTTCAGAAGAGCAGGCCAAGGTAATTCTAAGTGCAAAAGATGTCCAGATTAGCTTGTACCTTCACAACGGGGAAGAACAAGCAACAGCCTGGGGATGCGATCTTACGCACGAGTACGTCACTATTAATGGAAGTTATCGTACTTAAGAACTAAAGAACTGAGCGTTAAGACCTAAGAGTTAAGACTTAAGAGGCAATAACTAAGAATAAAAGTCTATAGAGTCATAATAAATGGTGGAGGTGGTGCTAGAGATGGAAATGACACCGATGGAACAAGGTTTAGGAAAAGCTCGGGTTTTAGTAGAAGCTCTTCCGTATATTCAAAAATTTGCAGGTAAAACTGTGGTTATTAAGTATGGTGGGCATGCCATGGTGGATCCTGTATTGAAGGAATCCGTCATTATGGATGTCCTACTCTTGCATTCCGTGGGGATACGTCCCGTTTTGGTTCACGGAGGGGGCCCGGAGATCAATGCCATGTTGAAGAAGATGGGGATTGAAAGTCAGTTTGTACGGGGTTTAAGAGTGACCGATGCCCAAACCATGGAGATCGCCCAAATGGTCTTGCTCGGAAAATTGAATACAGAGATGGTATCTCTGCTCAATCGCTTTGGTGGAAAGAGTGTTGGTTTATCCGGCAAAGATGCGCAGCTACTTGTTGCAACTAAGAAGCCCATGCAGATGCCCAATAGCCAAGGGCAGATGGAAGAAGTAGATTTGGGATGTGTCGGAGAAATCCAGAGTGTTAATCCAGATATTCTCGAGACTTTACTCGGACAAGGCTATATTCCGGTGATTTCACCTGTTGCCAGCGGGGAAGGCGGGGAAACGTATAATGTCAATGCAGATACGGCTGCCGGGAAAATTGCAGAGGCACTCAAGGCGGATAAGTTGCTTCTACTCACAGATGTTAGCGGAATTCTGCGTGATCTTTCGGATAAGGACTCGCTTATTTCCACAATTTCCAGAGCGGAAGTCGACCAACTGGTGGAGCAGGGAATCTTGAGCGGAGGAATGCTACCTAAAGTTGAGTGCGCTGTTTCGGCGTTGGAGAGTGGCGTAGGTAGTGTGCATATCCTTGATGGACGGTTAAGTCATGCTATATTACTAGAATTATTCACGGATGGCGGTATCGGAACGATGTTCGTATAGGCTATCGCCAGAAGTCAGTGATCAGAGGCCAGAGGCCAGAATTCGTGGTTCGAACACCGAATAGCGAATATCGAATATCGAAAAAGGGGGATGGAGATGTTGAAAGACTTGTCGACTGAGGCAATCATAGAACATGGAAAAAAAGTTGTGATGAATACCTATGGTCGTCTGCCAATGACGATCGTCAAAGGGGATGGCGCATGGGTTTGGGATTCAGAAGGGAAACAATATTTGGATTTCGTGACAGGACTAGCCGTTAATTCATTGGGGCATAGCCATCCAGCGATTGTTCGTGCTATACAAGAACAGGCTAAAGAGCTATTACACACTTCAAATATTTACTGGATTCCGAACCAAGTCGATTTGGCAGAACGCTTAGTGCAGAACTCCTTTGCAGATAAAGTCTTCTTCTGTAACAGTGGAGCAGAGGCGAATGAAGCGGCTTTTAAGCTTGCTCGAAAATATGCTAAGAAACATCATGGGGCACATAAACACGAGGTAGTTACCCTGGAAAATTCCTTTCACGGCCGGACCTTAGCAACTCTCACACTCACAGGACAGATAAAATATCAGGAAGGGTATGATCCGCTTCCCGTAGGATTTGCCTATGCTGCTATTAATGATATCGACGACCTTCGTTCGAAGGTCAACCAAAATACAGCTGCCGTCTTTATTGAACCCATTCAGGGAGAAGGTGGAGTGATTCCTGCCTCGATCGAGTTTCTACAAGAAGCACGAGCTTTGTGTGACGAATTCGGGGCCTTGCTAATTTTTGATGAGGTTCAGTGTGGAGTTGGACGGACAGGAAAGCTCTTTGCCTATGAATGGAGCGATGTGAAACCAGATATTATGACCTTAGCGAAAGCTCTGGGTGGTGGAGTTCCGATAGGGGCGATGCTTGCTACTGATAAGGTGGCCGCAGCGTTTCAGCCTGGTGATCATGCTTCTACCTTTGGTGGTAACCCTTTGGCCACAGCAGCAGGGTGTGCAGTGTTAGATGTGATGCTCGAAGATGGATTTATGGCAGGAGTACAAGAGCGAGCAGAAGAGTTTAAAAAGGGACTCGAACAATTGGCTCAGAAATATCAGACAGGGGGGCCTGTGAGGGGACAAGGGTTCATATTGGGTTGGCCAGTTTCCAAGCTAGGGCCAGAAATCGTGGAGGCTTGCTTACAAAATGGACTACTGATTAACTGTGTTGGAGGTAAAATCTTACGTTTCCTTCCACCATTGAACGTTGAGAAGCCAGAAATGGATAAAGCCTTGGGGATTCTGGATGATGTGTTAAAGAAAATTTGGCAGTGAAGCCAGTGATCAGAGTTCAAAAGATTTTTCTTCGAGGAGGATGGAATGAAAGCAGCACTCGTACTTGAAACCGGAAAAATCTTTATAGGGGAGTCTTACGGAGCAACTGGAGAAGCTGTGGGAGAAGTCGTTTTTAACACAGGAATGACGGGTTACCAAGAGGTGTTAACCGACCCATCCTATGCGGGACAGATGGTATGTATGACCTATCCGCTGATTGGGAATTACGGCATAAACAGTCAGGATGATCAATCGAAGAAAGCTCAGGTTCAGGGGTTTATCGTGAAAGAGGCGGGTCGTCATCCTAGTCACTGGCAGATGGAGAAAAATCTTTCCAGGACATTAGCTCAATTTGGGGTTGTGGGGATTAAAGGGATTGATACACGTGCTTTAACACGGATTATTCGTGAACACGGGGTTTTGCGCGGAGTGATTACGACTCAGGTTGAACATCTGGATGAGTGGGTCCCGAGGTTGACGAAGTGGATTTCTCCTACAGATGTTGTGGCTAAAGTCAGCACCCCTGGAATCTACACCTTACCCGCTATATCTGGTGCCCTTACCAAGAGTGAATCGTTCCATGTCGTGGTGATGGATTTTGGGATTAAGAAAAATATCTTACAGGCTATGCAGGAGAGTGGGTTCGAATTGACAGTGGTTCCACATACGGCGTCTGCAGAGCAGATTTTAGAGAGAAATCCAGATGGGATTTTTCTATCCAATGGGCCTGGAGATCCTAAGGAGGTTGCAGAGGGGATAGAGACGATACGTAGTTTGATCGGGAAACGACCCATTTTCGGAATTTGTTTGGGGCATCAACTTTTATCACTCGCTTTGGGAGGAGACACCTATAAAATGAAGTTTGGGCATCGAGGGGGAAATCAACCCGTCCAAGATCTTCAATCGAAACGTGTGACGATCACCTCTCAAAACCATGGCTATGCGATTGCTGAAGCAAGTCTGGAACAGACTCCTTTATATGTGACTCATCGAAACCTCAACGATCAAAGTGTTGAAGGGGTAAAACATCGGGATTTGCCTGTTTTTTCTGTGCAATACCATCCAGAAGCTGGACCAGGCCCGAGTGAATCCTTGTATCTTTTTGAGGATTTTGCGGACTTAATGCAGAAAAGGAGGGCTCAAGATGCCACTTAACCCGGCGTGGAAAAAGGTCCTTGTCATTGGGTCTGGACCGATTGTCATTGGGCAGGCTGCAGAATTCGATTATGCCGGAACCCAAGCGTGCAAGGCCCTTCGTGAAGTTGGGGTAGAAGTGGTGCTGGTGAACAGTAATCCGGCAACGATTATGACGGATGTAACCATGGCGAGTATTACCTATCTCGAACCCCTGTTACCCGAGGTTTTAGAGAGGATTCTGAGCAAAGAACGTCCTGATGCGCTACTACCCACCTTAGGTGGGCAAACGGGACTTAATCTAGCGATGGAATTGGAACGAAGTGGGATTTTAAAGCGTTATGGTGTAGACCTGATTGGCTGTAATGCTGAAACAATCTATAAAGCAGAGGACCGTGAGGCCTTTAAAGAAACCATGCTTTCCCTTGGCGAACCTGTGGCCCAAAGTGTGATCGTGACAACCCTGGAAGAGGGTGAGGAGTTCGCTAAAAAGCAAGGATTTCCCTTAATTATTCGGCCAGCCTATACTCTTGGCGGGACGGGTGGGGGGATTGTTAAAAATGCTAAAAGCCTAGAAGATATTTTGCAAAGAGGACTACAGTCTAGCCCGATTGGACAATGTCTTGTGGAGCGCAGTGTAGCGGGCTGGAAGGAAATTGAGTATGAGGTTATGCGAGACGACGCGGATAACTGTATTACGATCTGCAACATGGAAAACATTGATCCAGTCGGAATCCATACCGGAGATAGTATCGTGGTAGCACCGTCCCAAACCTTAACAGATGTTGAATATCAGATGCTGCGGGCCTCCTCGTTGAAAATTATTCGGGCCTTAGGGGTTAACGGTGGCTGTAATGTCCAGTTCGCTTTAAATCCAATGAGTCGTGAATATGTGGTGATCGAAGTTAACCCGCGGGTTAGTCGTTCCAGTGCGCTTGCCTCAAAAGCAACGGGCTATCCCATTGCCAAAATGGCAGCCCTGTTGTCCGTTGGATTTACCCTTCCAGAATTAACAAATCCAGTGACCGGGAATACCAGTGCCTGTTTTGAGCCTGCTCTAGATTATGTCGTTGTCAAGTTCCCCCGGTGGCCGTTTGATAAGTTTCCTGCCGCAGATCACCGTCTCGGTACGCAAATGAAAGCGACCGGAGAAGTCATGGCGATGGAACGGACTTTAGAAGGGGCTCTGTTGAAAGCAACACGTTCTTTAGAAATAGGAAGCGTAGGGCTCCGCATCAAGGCCTCTGGAGGCTGGACAGAGATGGAGATTGAAGATAAGCTGGTTCGAACGGATCATGAGCGTTTCTTCGCGTTAGCTGAAGCGTTCCGCCGAGACTGGACCATTCTTGAAGTTCAAAGGCTTACCCAAATCGATTCTTTCTATTTGTCAAAAATCAAAGACCTTGTCTCCCTTGAACAGCGCTTACAGAGGGAGGAATTAAGCACTGAACTACTGCGGTTTGCTAAAGTGCAAGGATTTTCTGATTTAGCGATTGCGAAGCTCACCGGGCGTTCGGAAGTAGCAGTACGCGCCATGCGTGTGGCCCTCGGAATCATTCCAGTCTATAAGACCGTTGACACTTGCGCGGCAGAGTTTACCTCAGCAACTCCTTATTACTATTCCAGTTATGAAGAAGAAGATGAGGTTGCTATTAGTACGGGTCCTAAAGTAGTTGTCCTAGGCTCAGGCCCTATTCGGATCGGACAAGGGATTGAATTTGATTATTGTTCTGTCCATGCCCTTTCTGCTTTGCAAGAAGCGGGGGTGGAAGCCATCATGATTAATAATAATCCAGAAACCGTATCTACAGATTTTGATACTGCCGACAAATTATATTTCGAGCCGTTGACGGTGGAAGATGTGCTTCATGTTTTAGAGAAGGAAAAAGCGGATGGGGTATTAGTCCAATTCGGAGGGCAAACGGCTATTAATTTAGCGGGTCGATTGAGTCTTGCTGGGATTCAAATCTTAGGTACAACCGTCGACGCGATTGATTTAGCAGAAGATCGTGAACGTTTTGCATTACTTTTAAGTCAACTTGGAATTCCCCAATCCGAAGGGCGAAGTGTAACGTCTGTTGCTCAAGCGAAAAAAGTTGCAGAGCAACTTGAATTTCCGCTGATCGTTCGTCCTTCCTACGTCATTGGCGGACGTGCTATGCAAGTCGTTGAAACCCTCGAGGAACTTGAAGATTATCTAAGAAGGGCAATTCACCTATCCGACGAGCATCCCATTTTGGTGGATAGGTACTTGGAAGGAAAAGAAGTCGAAGTGGACGCCGTCTCGGATGGAGAAACTACCGTGATCGCGGGTATTATGGAGCACATCGAGCGCGCGGGAGTTCACTCAGGGGATAGTTCGGCAGTTTATCCGCCTCAAAGTTTAACCCCTGCTGAAATAGAACAAATTCAGGATTTTACCTGTCGTCTTGCCTTGGGAATCGGCATCAAAGGACTCATAAATATTCAATATGTTGTAGTTCGAGGCAAAGTGTATGTTCTTGAAGTGAACCCTAGAGCAAGCCGTACAGTGCCTATCCTTTCTAAAGTCACTGGAATCCCTTTAGTAAATTTGGCGGTTCAAGTTTCCTTAGGTAAAACCTTGAAGGACATGGGTTACAAACATGGGCTCGCTCCAGAAGTACCCTTCGTCGTCGTGAAAGCTCCGGTTTTTTCCTTCGAAAAATTGACTAAAGTCGAAACATCTCTGGGACCGGAAATGAAATCGACCGGTGAAGTTTTGGGAATGGACACTCAATTTGGGCACGCTTTGGCCAAGGCCTTTGCAGCCTCACATATTCCACTCCCCAAGGACGGAAACATCTTGGTTTCTGTGGCGGAAAAAGATCGCCCCGAGGCCATCACCTTGGCTCGCCAACTTGCTCAGTTAGGGTTTGGAGTCAAGGGAACGGGAGATACGGCAAAAGCCTTAGCCTTGTGCGGTGTAGAGGTTGAAGAGGTCAGTGAATCCAGCGAGGCTCTTCAAGAGGCCATCCGGCAGCGAGAATTTTCCTTTGTCCTCAGCACTCCCACTAAAGAGACCCCAGGGAGGACCGGTTATTTGCTAAGAAGGCTAGCGGCGGAACATGGGGTTCCCTGCTTTACATCGATGGATACGGCCAAAGCCGTCGTTCGGGCCTTGCATGAAATTCGGAGCCATACCACTCCCCAGGTGCTCTCCTTGCAGGAGTATCTAGCATTGTAGAGAAAAAATAGGAACTCCCGCTCGAGATTGTCGAGCGGGAGTTTTAGACGTCTTTACTTTAATTGATTGACCTCACAGCTCACTTCAATGACCTGTATTTTTCCTTAACCTTCTTCTATCTGGAAGTTGCGGCCATTTTAGTAATGGCCTTAATCGGTTATAGACCCAACGTGATTCCTTCGTCAACAGGGGTCCCAGTACGGCAAGAATGAGAACATACAAGGCGGCAAAGGGTTGCAACGAAGTTAATAATCCGCCTGCCTTCGCAAGAGTGGCTAAAATAATAGAAAATTCACCCCGCGAAATAATAGTCAGACCAATATTCAGTGAGGCTCTGTGGGAGAGACTAGCTTTCCTCCCTGCCCAAACGCCCGACACAATATTGCCTAAAAGGGTTAAAATAACAGCGATTACAGCAGGCCAAACTGCCCCACCCAAGGCAAAGGGGTCGATGCTTAAACCAAAACTAAAGAAGAAAAGGGCACCAAAGAAATCTCTGAAGGAAACAATTAAATGCTCTATGCGTTCGGAATGATCTGTTTCCGCCAGTACCAGACCAATGAGTAAAGCTCCGATGGCTTCAGCAATATGTAGAGTTTCAGAAAAACCGGCTACCAAAACTAAAATAGCAAAAATTACCAACATAAACGTTTCGTCAGAGGGAATATCCAACCAACGGTCGAGTTTTGGAACCAACTTATGCCCCAAAAATAAAAAACCACCGATAAATAAAAGGGCCATTAATGCACTCATTATTATCTCTGAAATGGAAGTGGAACCGGCAAGAACCAGACCGGAAACAACAGAGAAATAAATAGCTACGAAGACATCTTGAAACATCATCAAACCCAAAATGATCTCCGTTTCATCATTAGCTGCCCTCTTTAAATCAACAATTACCTTTGCTACGATTGCACTGGAGGAAATAGTCATAATACCTGCCACAACAAGTACTTCCTTAATCGGCCAACCCAGCAGTATAGGAAATATAATAGCTATGGTCAAGTTAATAACCATATAAATTGTCCCGCTTCTGATGATGGAGGGTCCCGCAGTCAAAAGGCGTTTAATAGAGAACTCCAACCCTAAGGAAAACAGGAGAAACAGCACACCTAAACGTCCCATGAAGTCAATTAACGGGGCGCTCTGAATAAATCTAAAGTCCAAGACGCTGATGTGAGGCGCCTGTGGGCCAACTACCATGCCAGTTAAAATTAGAATTGGTACGATAGAAATTCTGAGGTTACCGGCCAGAATCCCTGCACCTGCAATTAAAGCTAGTGCAAGTCCAATTTCCAGTATCAAGTGCTCCATTACTGAACACTCCCGTGAAATAACAGCTGCTTACATGCTTTAACCTGGTGCTTTTCACCAAGAATTACAACAGTAGCGCCATTTCGAAACGTTGCCTCGGGACCGGGATTGACTATTTTACTCTGATCATATTCTACAATTGCAATAACCGTCCCACCGGTAACCTTGCGAATACACATATTCCCGATGGTTTTTCCAATAGCATAGGCATCAGGCTCAATTTTGTACCATTCTATAAGCATATCGCCTAAGGCAACATCCACAGTCTCTAATGCTTTGGGACGATAATTCATCCCTCCGAGTATAGCGGCTATATAGCGCGATTCTTCGTCATCTAAGGTTACCATCGAGATAGAATCATCCGGGTCCTCACGATAAAAATGATAAACTTCCCTTCGTCCGTCATCATGTACCACGATAACGATCTTTTCTCCGCTGCGGGTTTGGAGTTGAAACTTCTTGCCAATACCCGGTAAATCTATTTCTCTAATTAATTTCATGGTATTAACCTCCATCACTACTCTAACGAAAGGGGAAGGCAGTAATTTCAACATTTGATGGTTAAATTAGCTTTGTTCCACATTTCGGACAATATGCCGTCCCCGCATTAGCCTTTCCACAAGAGGGGCAAAATTGCGGGGTTTCGTTCGAATAGTTGGGGACGGGCTCAGCAGGGATGTTGGGTAAAGACTCTGCAGGCTGAGGTTTGTGCAAGGATAGCTTGGGTTGGTTAAATTGTTGTGTGCTCTTAACTTCAGGGCTACTCATTTCAGACGCGTGCTCAGAGGGCGGGACCTGAATGTCAGGTGAGGCAGAGACTGGTGGAGTTATGATGGGGGTCTGTATTTCAGGATAGGGATTTGTAGAATTTGTGGTAGAATAATCATATAAGTCGTCAGCCTTTTTGCGTTCCTCGTCTTCAAGACTTAGGACCCAAACGATGGATAGAACTGCGATAAAAGGGCTAATGATCAAGTTTGCTAACCCTGCAAGCCCTGACGATGAAATTCCCATCAGAATTTCAATGGCGATTTGAATCAGAATTACGGTACCTATAAATCCCCATAGGGAGCCCATGTGTCTTCTGGAAAATCGCCAGCTGCCGGAAAGTGCAACCCAAAACTTTTCCTGACCGTGGGCTAGAAGATAAATTGAAGAGGAGGAAAACCAAGGCACAAGAAATAGCAACCCTAACACTAGAAAGAGACCATAAACAATCAGGAAAGCGACGATAGCACCTTCGGATTGTCTCAGGGAAAAGACACCGATCAGCCCTACAATCAAGAGCAATAACTGAATTAAAACGATAAACCCTTGCCAGCCGAGAAAACGGAAGAAACCCTTGAAACGGAAATCTTTGAAGGATACTTTTTCCCGATAAGCCTTATTGGTTAAGTTAAATAAGCCAGTGTAAAAAGCCGATCCAATTAACCAACCAACCATTAAAATCAAGGCTAGAGTTCCGACTACGCTGCCGACCGCAGATAGAATCCTGGAGAAGTTGTTATAGCCTCCGAAGTAGGCAAAGGGATCATCATCTAGGGAACCGAACGGGGGCATAGAGGAAGAGAAATATGGAGCAGGTGGTACTCCCGGAACGGGCATTCCTGATGAAAAGGATCCTTGATAAATATGAGGAATTGTCCAGCGTAATTGGTCGAATACTCCCAAAACCATGGCAATTGCTAAGACAACAAGAACTACAATAAAAATTAGAGTCCAGGCGTACAAAGGGAGAGCGGCACGTTTAAAAGTAATCCATGCGGATTTCATGCGTTCGGACCAGGTCATATTACTTCCTCCTATATTATAAATTACTAAGCTCGAGAAATAGATGCGACTATTGATTAATCTATCTTCGCTGTATTAGCTTATTAATCCTGCAGCAAACTATACTAAGCTTGCAAGGTAGATCAAAAAATTGAAAGAGGTAAACTGAGAAAACAATAGTTTTAGTATTGAATTATTATACATATGAATGTATAATAATTCATATTGAAGGAGTGGGTAAGAATGACAAAAATTGATCAAGCTATTTTTAAAGGACGAGACTTCATTTCGCTTCATGATTTTTCTCAAGATGAATTAAGCTGCATCATCGATGTAGCTAGGGAACTTAAGGCAGAGCAAAAAGCGGGACATCCCCGTCATGTGCTTCAAGGCAAGACCTTGGGGATGATTTTTACGAAGTCTTCGACACGGACCCGAGTTTCGTTTGAAGTGGGAATGTACCAATTAGGGGGGCATGCGCTCTTTTTAAGTGGTCGAGATATTCAACTGGGCAGAGGGGAAACGATTGCTGATACGGCACGTGTTCTTTCGCGGATGGTCGATGGGATAATGATTCGAACGTTCAGCCATCAAGAAGTCTTAGATTTAGCTGAATTTTCCACTATTCCAATCATTAATGGACTCACAGATCTGTTACATCCCTGTCAGGTATTGGCTGACCTTATGACCATTCAAGAGCATAAAGGGCGCCTGGCCGGTTTGAAGCTTGCCTACGTTGGTGATGGAAACAACATGGCTCATTCGCTGATGTTTGGCTGTGCCAAGATGGGATTGCACGTGGTAATTGCTTCACCGCCTGGATATAAGCCAGATCCCAAGATAGTTGCCCTAGCCCAGGCAGATGCCAAGAATAACGGTGGATGTGTAGAAGTCGTGGATGAGCCTTTAGAGGCGATAAAAGGTGCCGACGTTCTTTACACAGATGTATGGGCAAGTATGGGTCAAGAAGCAGAAGCTCAAGTCAGAATGGCAGCGTTTAAAGGGTATCAGATTAACTCGAATGCCCTGAAATTAGCAAATCCATCCGCAATTGTACTGCATTGTCTTCCAGCACACCGTGGGGAGGAAATTACCGATGATGTGATAGAAGGGGCTCAGTCAGTGGTCTTTGATGAGGCAGAAAATCGTCTGCATGCTCAAAAGGCGATTATGGCCTTAGTAATGTAACTCTTGTTTGGTTTGCGACGAGGC
Source organism: Desulfosporosinus burensis (assembly GCF_054657535.1). Lineage (NCBI taxonomy): Bacteria > Bacillati > Bacillota > Clostridia > Eubacteriales > Desulfitobacteriaceae > Desulfosporosinus > Desulfosporosinus burensis. Next base: position 285,914 of record NZ_BAAHYN010000004.1, on the reverse strand, counting down.
GGGAAAGTACGAATCAAGTACAAAGGAATAAGATTCGTTGAAATATGGAACGAAGAGTGCAAGTTGTATGCAAGTCGAGAACCGTCCCCAACTTGCATACCGAACGTTCCTTAGATTATTTTAGAAAAGGGAGATTTAATATGAAAAAAGTTGTTTTAGCGTATTCTGGTGGTTTGGATACATCCATTATTATACCCTGGCTCAAAGAAACCTATGGTTATGAAGTCATTGCAATGGCTGCAGATCTCGGTCAAGGGGAAGAGTTAGCTCCTCTTCAAGAAAAGGCGATTAAAAGTGGTGCGAGCAAACTCTATATTGAAGATCTAAGAGAGGAGTTTGTTTCGGAATTTATCTTTCAGACTTTAAAGGCTGGAGCGGTTTATGAAGGGAAGTATCTTTTGGGGACTTCCTTTGCCCGCCCTCTAATCGCTCGACGTTTAGTGGAGATTGCGGAGAAGGAAGGGGCGGTTGCTGTTGCCCATGGTGCGACCGGCAAAGGAAACGACCAAGTGCGTTTCGAGCTAAGTGTTAAAGCGCTGAACCCAGACTTAGAAATTATTGCTCCTTGGCGGATTTGGGATCTCAAGTCTCGTGAAGATTGCATTGATTATGCTGCAGCACGTGGAATTCCTGTTCCGGTAACTAAAGATCGTCCGTATAGCATGGACCGCAACCTTTGGCACTTAAGCCATGAAGGTGGAGACCTAGAAAACCCTTGGAATGAACCTAAGCGTGATCTATTCTTAATGGGTGTTTCTCCGGAAGATGCGCCGGATGAGGCCACTTACCTCGAACTTGGCTTTGAACAAGGGGTTCCTACCTCATTGAACGGTCAGAAACTTGCCCCCGTGGCCCTCTTGGAAGCTCTCAACGAATTAGGTGGAAAAAATGGGGTTGGAATCGTCGATATGGTAGAAAACCGCCTTGTCGGGATGAAATCTCGTGGCGTCTATGAGACTCCAGGGGGAACAATCCTTTATATGGCACATCAGGCCCTAGAACATCTTACACTTGATCGTCTCACACTCCATTATAAAGAACAAATCGCCTTAAAATATGCAGAGATAGTCTATGACGGAGTTTGGTATTCACCGCTTCGTGAAGCTTTAGATGCTTTTGTTAATGTAACCCAGAAAAACGTCACTGGCACGGTACGCGTGAAATTATATAAAGGCAATTGCTCCTTAGCAGGTACAAAATCGCCCTATTCCCTTTATAATGAAGCATATGCGACCTTTGGCGAAGATGGGGTATATGACCAAAAGGATGCCAGCGGATTTATAAACCTTTTCGGTTTGCCGTTAAAAGTAAGAGCTTTAATGGAGAAGGAATCAGGTTTACGAAAGTAAACTTGTTCAACAAAAGCTGAACATCAAGACTTACGCCAAAGGGCTAAATCCCTGTCGAATACTTACGCATCGTATAGTGGAGTCTCCTCCTTCGCCGACAAGTGAAGTTAAATGAAAATAAACAAAGATAAGCGCCGATACCCGGCGCTTATCTTCACACTATCTGGACCTTAATGCCCGGCTGAACACCAGAGAATGAAAAGGTTAGGGTGCGGAGTGCCGCTATGACTAGAAAAAGATGTTCGTGGTTAAAACACTACCATGAGAAGGCTTAATAGTTAGCGGTCGGAAGGCTGTATTGCATAAAATTACAACTTGAAAGGAAGATGTAACGTGAAGCTTTGGGGCGGACGTTTTGAAAAAACTACGGACGCATTGGTGGAAGATTTTCATTCCTCAATACGTTTTGATCAACGCTTATACAAACAAGATATTCAAGGGAGTATAGCCCATGCTAGAATGCTTGGCAGTGTCGGGGTTATCTCGGAAGAGGAAGCAAACGATTTAATTGAGGGTTTAGCTGGGATCTTAGATGATATCCAGGCGGGAAGGGTAGAATTTGAGATCGGCGCTGAAGATATACATATGAATGTTGAGAAGCTTTTAACTGAGCGAATTGGGCAAGTAGGAAAAAAACTTCACACAGGGCGAAGCCGAAATGATCAAGTCGCTTTAGACCTAAGGCTTTATTTGAGAGTGGAGATTGACCAGACGAAGGTTTTAGTGGAGAAACTACTGCATACGCTGCTTAATTTGGCAGAGGAGCATCTCGAAACATGGATGCCGGGCTATACCCATCTGCAGAAGGCACAACCGATTACCATGGCCCATCACATGATGGCCTACGTTCAAATGTTTTTGCGTGATCTCGATCGGCTCAAAGATACCCGTAAACGCCTAAATTTTTCACCGCTCGGTTCAGGAGCAATGGCTGGAACGACGTTTCCACTAGATAGAGAGAAGGCGGCCCTCGAACTAGGGTTTGCGGGTGTGACCTTGAACAGTTTAGATGGAGTGAGTGACAGAGATTTTGCCCTTGAGTTTTTAGCCGCCGCTTCAATCATGATGATGCATTTAAGTCGAATGTGTGAGGAGCTCGTTCTCTGGTCCAGCGGAGAATTTCAGTTTATTTCTATGGATGATGCCTACTCTACAGGGTCAAGCATCATGCCTCAAAAGAAAAACCCAGACGTAGCGGAATTAGTAAGAGGGAAGACAGGGCGAGTCTATGGGGATTTAGTGGCCCTATTAACCGTTATGAAAGGACTTCCGCTTGCTTATAACAAAGATATGCAAGAGGATAAAGAACCAGTTTTTGATACGGTAGATACGATTCAGAAATGTTTACTGATAGTAGAACCAATGCTCAGAACGATGCAGATCCATCGGGCTACATTGTCCCGTGGAGCGAAAGGTGGCTTTACCAATGCCACGGATCTCGCAGATTACCTAGCCAAAAAAGGGCTGCCCTTCCGAGAAGCCCATGAACTAGTCGGACGGATTGTTTTACACTGCAGTAAGCAAGAAATTGGGTTGGAAGACTTAAGTTTAAGCGACTATCAGGCGCTCTCCCCAATTTTTGAAGCGGATTTGTTTGAAGCCATAGGAATCGAGTTTTGCGTACGTGCCCGAAAGCTTAAGGGCGGCCCTTCACCCGAAACTGTTGCAGAAGGAATTCGAGTAAGTCGCCAAATATTGGAGAACTTAAGCTGGTAACAGTGCAGGCAAATCTCGAGCAAAGTAGTGGGGGAATTTCGAATTACGGAATTAACTAAATTAATCTTAAAAGTAATTAAGCATACAGACCTGACACCTGTGGGTAAGCTAAGCAATGGCTTAATATAATCTTAGATACCCGTATAGGGTTTGACCAAAGTTTGTACCATACTATATTAGTGGCTTTCTCCTTGGGTCTTTAAAGAAAAGCGAAAAAAACCCTGTGTATAGTGTGGATAACTCTGTGGATAACGTCGCGGAGAAGCGAATTTTGGGTGGATAAGCTAGGGATAAACGGTGGAAAACTAAAGTGAGCTTGTGGATAACTCTTGAGTAGATTCAAGAAAATGTGACATAATCGATCATAGAAACCTAGAGGCATTCCCTTTAGGTTTTTATTTTAGAGATAAAGCAGGAAAATCTTACCGAGAGGTCGAAATTCTCACGCATGATTTGATTAAGAAATTGCATGCTATCTGTATAGATGACAACATGATTAAGCAGTGTGAAGCGAGGCTATTATCAATGGAGAATCGAACAATGTTAACAGATCTCTATCAACTAACGATGATGCAGGGTTATTTGACAAATGGATATCAAAATAAAGAAGCGGTCTTTGATGTCTTCTTTCGGGAGTTACCGTTTAAAGGGGGATATGCACTAGCCGCAGGGCTCGAACAAGTCGTCGAATATATCGAAAATCTCTCCTTCAGTGAAGAGGATTTAACGTATTTGAGAAGCCTGAACCTGTTTAATGAGCAATTTATTGAGGAACTGCGTAACTTCTGCTTTACAGGGGAAATAGATGCGATACCGGAAGGGACTATGGTTTTCCCCTATGAACCACTGATTCGTGTAAAAGGACGCATTTTTGAAACCCAGCTCCTTGAGACCACAATTCTAAATTTAGTCAATTTCGAGACCTTGATTGCCACAAAAGCTTCACGGGTGGTCACTGCCGCAGAGGGGGGCCCGGTCATGGAGTTCGGTCTGCGCAGAGCCCAGGGACCTGATGCCGGGGTTTTAGGAGCAAGGGCCGCCTTTATAGGGGGCTGTCAATCGACTTCGAATATCTTAGCAGGTAAACGCTACCATATCCCTGTTTCAGGAACTCAAGCGCACAGTTGGATCCAGTGCTTTCCTTCCGAGCTGGAGGCATTTCGAGCCTATGCGCGTACTTTTCCGAATCGCTGCTTGTTGCTTGTCGATACGTATAATGTTCTTAAATCAGGGGTGCCCAATGCGATAAAGGTCGGGCTTGAGTTAGAAGCAGAGGGCTATCCTTTCCAAGGAATTCGCTTAGATAGCGGAGATTTAACGTATTTGTCCAGAGAAGCCCGACGTATGCTAGATGATGCAGGACTTAAACGTGCGATCATCGTGGCGTCCAATGATTTAGACGAAGAAACTATCTTTGCCATTCGAGCTCAAGGTGCTGCAATCAATGCTTGGGGGGTGGGCACCAATCTGATTACATCGAAAGATTGGCCTTCATTGGGAGGAGTTTATAAGCTGGCTGCTGAGGGAGAGCAGGGTGTTTTTCATCCTCGACTTAAGGTCTCTGAAAACGTCTCCAAGATAACTAACCCTGGGATCAAAAAAGTAGTGCGTTTCTACGATCGAGGGGGAAAAGCAATGGCGGATGTTATCGCACTAGAAGATGAAGTTTTTGATAAGAGAAAACCGCTGACGATTTTTGATCCCATTCAGACCTGGAAAAGAAAAACCTTAACAAATTTTGAGACCAGAGAACTCTTAACCCCAGTCTTCAAAAATGGGAAACGAGTTTGTGAATTGCCAAACCTCAACGATATTCAGGCTTATGCCCGAATAGAATTAGACACTTTCTGGGATGAAGTGAAGCGATTGACGAATCCTCACCGCTATATTGTGGATTTGTCGAAAGGTCTCTTTGACATGAAACAACAATTACTCTTAACTATTCATAACGATATAAAAACAAATAATCAAGGGGTGGACTAAAATGTGGACTGATGAAGAATTACAAGAACGTATCGATCAAACTGTAGACTGGTTACGCCAAAAGGTCGCTGAAGCTAACGCGAAAGGGTTAGTCGTAGGAGTGTCCGGGGGGGTTGATTCAGCTGTTGTCGCAGGACTCTGCAAACATGCATTTCCAGAGAATTGTGTTGCAGTGATTATGCCCTGTCATTCAGCTCCTGATGACCAAGAAGATGCGCTGTGGATTGCCGAGGGTTTTGATATCAGACTGCTGGAAGTTGATCTGAGTAATGCTCATACACAGGTCTTCGATCAAGTGATGAAGAGTCTGAAACGCAATGGACGGGATGTAGTAGGGGCTAAAATGAGTCAGGGAAATTTAAAGGCTCGTTTACGGATGTCGACGCTGTATACCGTGGCCAATGCCCTGAATTATTTGGTTGTGGGAACGGATAATGCTCCAGAAAGCTATACAGGATACTTCACGAAATATGGCGACGGCGGCGTGGATCTTTTGCCAATTAGCTCTCTTACTAAAGCAGAAGTACGCGCTTGGGCAAGGATGTTAGGTCTTCCCCTCAGAATTGCGACACGTGTACCAACTGCTGGACTTTGGCCCGGCCAGACGGATGAAGCAGATTTGGGGATAACCTATGATCAAATCGATCGCTATATACTGGGGGAACAGGTCGCACCTGAAGTCCAAGAACGTCTTGAAACTCTGCATCGCCAAAGTGAACATAAACGCCATCTGCCTCCCAGTCTTGAACTTCCGAAGCTGAAGGGGATCGACTAACGTGCGTATTGGAGTAGATATTGATGGTGTTGTCTCCGATAGTTACCCAGTTTGGTTGGAAGAACTGAATCAGCACTATGGTAAGAATATTGCTGTGATTGACGATTACGAGATGCATTTAGTGTTTGATGTTCCGAGAGAGGATATGAACAATTTCTTTGTCAGTAATGTAGAGCGGTTACTTATGATGCCCCATCCGATTCCTGGAGCCAAGCAAGGGATTGAAACCCTTCTTCAGGAAGGGCATGAAGTGATTTATATAACGGCTAGGGCACTTGAAGAAAGGGATCTTACCGTTCAGTGGTTTAAGATGCAAGAAATCCATCATGAACATGTGCTCTTCACTGGATTTGATAGTAAAGTAAATTTTGTAAAACAATGGGGCATTGAAGCCTTTATCGAGGATTATCAAGTAAATGCCAAATTAATTGCTGAATGTGGAGTTCCAGTCTTCTTACTGAATGCTAGTTACAATCAAGAGGAACTCCCAACGGGCATTACGCGCTGTCACAACTGGGGTGAAATTCTCGATGGAATACGGCGACTAAATCCATAGCAGTATGAATAGGGAGACACATAAAGAAACTGTCTTCATAGAGAAAAAGGCCCTCCCATTAGCTTATCTGCTAATGGGAGGGCTCTTCGGTGTGTCAGCTGACAATCCCTAATCCTACTTTATAAATATCTCCCGCTCCTAAGGTAAGGACGAGATCCTCAGGTGCGATTGTTTCATTAAGATAGTCCCTGATGTCATCTAAGGGTCCAATGTAACGGGCTTGAACCCCTTGCAGTTGAATCAATTCGGCAAGATTTAAGGAGGACACGGTGAAATGTTCTTGCTCGCGTGCCGAAGCAAAAATATCCGCGATCACAACTTCGTCAGCCCCTTGAAAGGCTTGAGAGAACTCAAGTAAAAGTTTTTCTGTGCGACTAAAGGTATGAGGTTGAAAAATAGCGCGAATGCGTCGATCGGGAAAGGAAAGCCGTGCTCCTTCCAAGGTCGTGCGGATTTCCGTAGGATGATGAGCATAGTCATCGACAATCATTGCCCCATTGGTGTTACTACCAATATGTTCAAACCGTCGTTTTGTTCCACTAAAAAGGCTTAAGCAAGCTAAAATTTGATCCATGGGGATTCCAATTTCCCGGCACACGGCAATAGTTGCTAAGGCATTGATAATGTTGTGTTTCCCAGAGACATTGAGATTCAGATCTCCCATATAGTGCCCTTTAACCATGATTTTCATGGAGCTTTTTTCGTCTTTGAACTTGATCTCTGTGGCCCGGATATCCGCAGATTCCGAGATTCCGAACGTTGTAATGGGCGCGGATCCTTTAATGGCCTCCCTATTAGGGTCCTCAGCCCAGACATAGATATGACCGTACTCGGGAACCTTGCTGGCTAGTTCAGTAAACGCTGAGATAACATCTTCAAGATCCTTAAAATAATCCGGATGATCAAATTCTAGGTTCGTAATAATGAGGTGTTCGGGAGAGTAATTAAGAAAATGGCGCCGATATTCACAAGACTCCGCTAAAAAAAAGTCGCCTTTTCCGCAATGCGCATTCCCGCCAATACTCGGCACATCACTTCCGACAACGATGGTTGGATCCAATCCGGTTTGGAGCATAACGAGCCCTATCATAGCAGTGGTTGTGGTTTTACCGTGGGTTCCAGTGACAGAAATACCACGCTTTTTGGCGAGTAAGCGCCCGAGATATTGCGGATAGGTCAAGATCGGGATATTTAACTCTAGGGCCCGAGCAATTTCTGGGTGCTGATTTGTATAGGCTGCAGAGATGACCACTAAGTCTGCCTTTTCAACGTTTTCAGGAGAAAAACCCAAAACGGGAATATGAGCGCGTTCTAGGACAAGGTCGGTATAAAAACTTTCTTCTACGTCAGACCCCGTTATTGTGGCATCTTCAAGCTGGACACTGATTTGAGCGAGAGCGCTCATCCCGGTCCCTTTGATACCTACAAAATGAATATGTAATGCCAAAGCATATCGTCCCTTTCATGTATAAACTCTACCCTTCATTATACCCAAACTTGAGCTGAAAAGTATCATTTTATTCTAGGAAAATTTTGACTAACTGTTATTGGGCGGTTTTCGTTCATAGCCGGTGACCATCGCCTGAAGACGGCTGAGATCTTCAGTTAAACTAAGATATATATGAACAGGGATCGTAGCTAGAAAATAAATCGTAATGGCAAACTTTATCCAGCGAAGGATTTGGAAACCTCCTACCATATGCCAAACCCAAATCAGATGCTTTCCTTGCCAATAGGAGGCTAAACCTAGGAGACTAGCAACTAAAAAAAGCAGGAACCACGAGAAATAGATTAACAATTGTCCGCTATTATACTTTCTACTGGGCGGGGGAGCAGAACGAAGGAAGAAATAATAGGCCATTAGTTTAGGGAAACGCTTGATGTCGTGAGTCTTTGGAATCAATGAATTATCTCGGCGGATCAGGGCATCTGCAATTCTTAGCGCTAGAAATCCCAGGGCAAACCAGGAAAAGATGAGATGTGCAATCAACACTTTACCATAGTTGATATTTAAAAAATTCGCCGGTTTATGCAATTCAAGGCCAGATAGGAGAATTACAGTCAGACTGACCGTGAACCCCCAGTGAAAGATTCTTACCCATATCGGCTGAGAAAGTACCATCTCACCCTTGATGGAGGCTCGTTTGAGCTGTTTCAGGACGGGCTTTCTCATCTTAGAAGGTTGCTTCATAGAAAATGTTACCTTACCTTCATTAAATATACGATTAATCATGACACTTTAAGGGGGTGATCCCCTTATTTATTTCAGTCAGACTTGGATTTTAAGAGCATATAAATTCTCACCGTCAATGATATGGACACTACAAGAAAAGCAGGGATCAAAGGAGCGAATGATTCGGCCCGCTTCCTTAAGGTCCTCCGATCGGATTTTTAAACCAAGTAAGGATGACTCCCCAACACTACGGGTTCCAGCTTCATCCCTTGAACCAAAGTTCAGGGCAGACGGGGTAACGATCTGATAATGTTTGACACGCCCATTTTTCACAGATATCCAATGTCCTAAGGCACCGCGCATTGCTTCATGGAGTCCGATACCTATCCCGGAATCCTGTCCTATTTTTGTATCAAGTGTTGCTGCCCCAGGTTCGAGACGATTAAGCCATTCCAGAGCGGTTTTAGTAATTTTCTTGAGTTCAAGTGCGCGTACCCACGTTCGGGCAAGGGCGCCATAACCGATGACGGGTTGTTTGTTGATAATAGCCCGTGCCAAAGGGCCTACTTCAACAGGTTGACCGCGGTAACGAGGAGATTTAACCCAGGAGTAGCCTTTGACCTGGCTGCGGTCGGGGACAGTATCTTCTTCCATAGGGTGTAGAGGACCGTGGGGTTTGTACCAAGCATTTGTTACGTCTTCGGTCACCTTTTTTTCATCAAAACTTTCCTGTTCTCCTTGTAGAGATACTCCTTCAGAAAAAAGAGTGCTACCTTCAGGACTCGGGAACCCCCCCATTGACAAGTAATTCCCGATCCCTTTACCAAGGTTGATGTACTCAGGGTAACGCTGCATGATTAGTTCAACATCCGGAAGCAAGACATCGTCAATAAAGCTCATGACCTCCATTAAATACCCGCGGTAACGATTCACCTTATCGGCATCAACTTCCATACTAGCGCCACCGGGAACAAGTCCATGACCATGAGGGGCCTTGCCTCCGAAGACTGCAAAGGCAGCATGGGCAACACGAGATACTTCTATGGCTTTAAAATAGTGTTCGGTCATTCTGATATCTTCCTTGTTAGTTAAACGGAGATCGGATTCGGAATGAGGAATAAACGGAGCAATATCCGGGCCGCGGAAGTAATCGGGTAAGGTATAGAGGTAAAGATGACGAATATGATTCTGGATAAAATCACTGGCCAAGATCAGATTGCGAACTAACAGTCCATTGGGAGGAACTTGCATCCCTAAAGCCTGCTCAACAGCCAGTGCTGCTGTAATAGCATGTACGGAGGAACAAATACCGCAAATACGTTGAGTATAATAAGGCATATCCATGGCCGAGCGACCTATTAAAATTTGCTCGAATCCTCGATAGAGAGTATCAGAAATAAAGGCGTCTTTGATTTCCCCGTCTTCGAGCCAAGCCTCCAATAACATGGGATTGTGAATTCGTGAAACAGGAAAGATTGTTTTCTTCTCCAGAATATTACACCTCTTTATATCGAATATTTAAAGACCTTGCTATGAAGTGGGAGTTCGTAAACTCTAGGTGGAGTGAGTCCTCTGGGTCTTGGTTTCAGCTTTAGCTTAACAAGTTTACTTTTTAAGCTTGTAATGATGAAATAGCTTTACTTTTTTCACAGAAGGTCGATTCGGAGCCTTGACGGTAGATTTTAGTAAGTTCTTTTGGAGTCGACCATTATAGAGAGAGGAGGCAACATGCCCTACTAGAGCAACCGAGGTTAATCCTAAAACTCCAAGTGCGATAGCATCAGTGGTAACCTTTGTCCCACCAGGGAAGGGGATGTCGGGTAGGTGAGCAGTAAACGGTGACATCAAATCGGGGTAACCGGGTTCAGTACATCCGATGCACGGCGTGTTACAACCAATGGGCCAATTGATGTGGTCGTTCCAACGGCGAATTGGGCAGTCGGCATAGGTGACAGGTCCTTTACAGCCGACTCGAAATAGACATTCTTTTTGTCCGATTTCTGTAGCGAAAATTCCCTGATCATAGTCGCGCCTTCGAGGGCAACGGTTATGCACGGTTTCTCCATAAAAAAGTTTGGGTCTCCCGAATTTTTCAAGTTCAGGTTCACCGTATAAGGCTAAGTGGAGTAGAGTCCCCATAATCCAATCCGGATGGGCAGGGCATCCTGAAACGTTAATAACCCTTCGTTCGGGAAGAATGTTCTGTACTCCAGTCGCTTGACTTGGATTAGGATAACCGGCAACTGGACCTCCGTAAGTGGCACAGCTGCCAATGGCCACTACGTATTTGGCTTTGAGACCGATGCGACGAACCAGTTCCAGCCCAGTAATTAGCCTGCCATTATCGTAGGCTACATGGTTATAGTGACCGTTATCCCGCTGGATCATGGAACCTTGGACGAGCAAAATATAGTCGTGGGGCATTTTTTCATAAGTTTCTTGAAGGACTTGGTAGGCATCATCTCCCTGAGCCTGCAGCATACTCCAATCATAACGCCAATCGACAATGTTAGTGAGGATATCCGAAAACGTTGGCGTCCAAATATTATCAAGGGAGATACTATCTCCAGTACAAGTGCCTGTCTCAATCATCACCACAGGAAGTTTATTAACCTCACCCGCGTCGACTGCTTGGGCTAGGGGTGGGGCGAGGAGCTCAAAAAAGTTACCCATAATGGCCCCTTGGATGGCTAATTTCAGAAAGTCCCGTCGGCTCAGCATGTAACTCCCCCTTGAGAGGGTATTATTTCCAGAAAAGCTCAGATAAACCCTCAAATCAATTTGTTTTGCAAAAAATAATATTTGACGAAATTACAAAAATGGAGTAAGATTACTATCGTCCATGAAATGCCGATGTGGCTCAGAGGTAGAGCAGCTCACTCGTAATGAGCAGGTCGTCGGTTCGATTCCGACCATCGGCTCCATAGAAAACTTAGACCCCGCAAGCGATTGCGGGGTTTTTGTTTTTTTCTTAAACTTCAAAATCATGCTATTCCCAAATAAGGACCAAATACGTGAAAAAAGCATCAAAGTTCAAGAAACTACGCCTCTGCACATTGGGTTGAAAAACAGATGAGGGATATACTAACGCTAAATATTTCCGCTAGCCTAAAGGGGGGACACTAGAAATACATTGAGAGTAGAAAGTGATTTCTCCTGAGTGTACGGTTATCGGGTGACTTCTCAGAGTTGCCAGGTTCTACAAGGGAGGCGAAGTTAAATTACAATAAAGATTATTACTAGAGATGGGTAATAATCTTTAATTAATTATCTCAGGGGCAAAAGATAGCTTCAAGACAAAAAAATGCAACCACTTGTAGAGAACTCGTCTCTGCCTGGTTGCATTGATAATTAGTCTTAATCGTTTTGAAGTAATGTTTCTAGCTGTAAAAGGTCAAGATTATCCATTGTGTTCTTAAAAGTGTAATCGTCAAGTGCTCCTATAGCCTCCGTCTTTAGTTCTGGAAAAACGTGACTATATGTGTTAATGGTTACTGCAATGTCGGTATGACCCAAAAGGCAACTGACGATTTTAACATGGACTTTTTTTTCAAGTAGCATAGATGCGAAAGAATGTCGAATGCAGTGGAGATTGATTTGACTAACCCCAGACTTATTTCTGATATTGTAAAAACTTCTCGTGAAATTTCGAGGTTCGCGGTAGTTGCCGTTCTCAGTGCTAAATACTATATCTTTATCTTCGTATGCTTCGCCCCATTTTTCCTTTGTTTCAAGTTGCTTTTCGCGATATTTCTTAAACTCTTCACTTACGATTGTTAGAAGAGGTATCGTTCTTCTCCCCGCAAAAGTTTTTGGCGAGCCTACGATAATCTTTGTTTTTTGAGGCCCGTTAGGGGTCTTGACCCGCTGCACTGTCTCCCGAACATGTATTACACCTTCCTCTAAATCAACATTTCTCCATTTTAACGCTAATACCTCACCGAGTCTTAAGCCCGTATAGAACATGGTAAGAAATATTAGGAATAAACTAGTGAGCTTTGCTTCATTTAAAAAAATAATTCGCTCCGCAGGTGAAAATGCACGAAAATATACTTTCTCTATTACCTGACCGAACTTATCCTTTTTTTCTTTCGCTTTAGGAAGTTTAACCAGTTCTGCTACGTTTCGAGATATCACATCTTTTGATAGAGCATCATTTAAAGAAGCTCGAATGAGCGCATGTATCTTTCTAATAGTTCCCAACGAAAGTGAGGTGTCTACTGTAACTGGGGATGCTGGGACTGTCGGACTTACCCGTGCTTTGGAGCGTTTGGAAGTTCTTTTGGGTTTAGGAGCTTTTTTGGGCTTGCGCCCGAATTTAAATTTTTTAATATAGAAAGCCTGAAGCTCTGTTGCCGTGAGCTTTGAGATTTCTGTGCGTCCAATATTCGTCTCTGAAATATGAGATTCAATGAGACTTACATAGTCTCCATACGATTTTTCCTTTAGTATATTCATATCAGTTTGCAACTCAACCCAATTTTTCATCCAATCTTGAAGGGTCATGCGACTTTCTACTACTCCTGTATGCTCGGCTGTGTATATAGCTAAATTCAGCTGCTTTCTTGCTTCTTTTTCTGCTTTAAGGTCACCTTTGCCGTCGCCTTTACTCTTTGCTAATACATAAACGGATACGGCCTTACCTTTGACCATTGCTCTCCCTTCTATTAATGTATCAGTTTTATATCGTAAGCTACCTAATCCGTTTAGATTTTTGTTTTTACCATTTGCTTCTTTTTGGATATCTTCGTAAGTCTTCATATGATTTGAAGCTCCTCTCAATTCGGCGTAATGATTACGCACTTTTATTAATGAACTCTTCTAACCTCATTATCGGGATTAGCACCCTGGAACCAAGTTTTAAGGAAGGAATGGTTCCATTATTTACTAATGTGTAAGCTAATCCTCGGCTGATTCCGATAATTTTTGCCGCCTCAGTAACTGTCACTGTAAGGGTTTTAATAGTATTCATCTTGCGAGGTCCCTCCCTTTCTAAGTGTGCATTGAGCCAAGCCTAGTATTTCTGATAGTTCCTGCGAAACCTATTCAACGTGTTAGTAGCAAGCTATCAGTAGTCTGGTTTTTAAGGAATATTCATTTTGCACGGCCTTTCTAAAGTTTACTGTTAAACTGCACTTTGATAATGCGGCTGTTTTTTGTTCTAAGTAATTATAGTTATAATGTTAGATAACTATAATTATTTATTATCAATTTCCTAAAATCAATCGCATATCTTAACGGTAAACTGATAGTATTTTCGAACACACCTTATAAATTCTATACAGACATACGAAAACACTTTTTTTTTCTAAAAAAATATTTATAAATTAACGGTAAATTTAAATTTACAAATTTAATTCCAAGTTCAATTTTATATCTATATCTATATCTATATCTAAATGTAAATAATGTTATTATCTGAGAGTGTCAATATTATCAATTTCGAAGGAGGTTTTGACAAAATAAATAAGTCTCACTTTGGGGCTTATTTATCGTGCAAGAGTTGCTCGTCTTATTTGTATGCTGGCTATTTCCAACTCACTTATGAACCCACTTATAAAATAATCAACAAGCATTTCGCCAGGAATAAAATGTACTCATGGAACCTCTTCTTGAAAAATCAACTTAGAAAGTGCCAATTCTTCTGGCCAAGGTTCAAGACGGTCGTCGATAGACATGAACTTTTTGGAAGCTATCACCTTCTTTAAATCTGAATAATTCGTTCCTAAATTTGACTTCAAAGTTCCTCTCAACTTCAATCTTGCTTAATAACTCCAGGGAATTGAATGAGTTTCATATCGGGAGCGTTTTTTCTACCCTTTTTGCTAAATCAATATAGTCCTTGGAAAATAGATATACAGATTGAAATCCTAAATTTGAAATCATTCGATTTGTCCTCCTCAAATTTACACTTGGATGAATGAATAGCTGTATAATTGCAACCTTAGCAAAATCCATCGGTGTCGGTTGCATCCATAAAGATGGATTTGGCATTCCATAGGTCTATAAAGTTACAGGAAGGGCACAGTTCAGGTCATGCCTGATTTAGACTAAACCTCATATCGTCGCTCGTTGTGCTTGAAATCGGTAATCTAGAACTCAGGAAGTTCGAACATCTTCTGAAATAGTTTGTGCTCTAGTATTTTGCTGAAGCTTTTCTTCTAAGTCGTTGCAAGAGGCACACTTAGATAAGCTTCCTTCTTCTAGTATGTTAGTAATAGCCTTGTCAATCATCCTAGCCATTGGTACGCAATTATCAACAGAGTGTTTACTGAGCCTAGCCATTAGCTCAGAATCGAGTGTGAGATTCACATGTTCTCGTGTTGTGAGGTCAGAGGGGGAGGCTTCTTCTTGGGTTCCAAATTCAGCTTCATAATCCTCTGCACTAAGGTGACTCTCTGCCCATTCCTGGGCATCTGTGGCTGTAAGAGGTATTAATTCCCTTCCCCCCCCAGGCATGGTTCCCGCTGTGTACTGCATACTTGGACATTGCGCCACCTTCACCAACTAAGAAATATGCCCCCTTAGTATTTTTATAAAGGTCTTCTGAATAACTATGGAAGTTGTCACCGTATCTTACGTTATCCCAACTGCCGATACACTCAGATGTTGCTGTATCGTAGGTTCTGCCATTGATTATTTTTCTCATATTAAAATCCCCTTTCGTTTGCCGAGTATTATGGCTCTCGGTCGGCCATTATCCAATAGGTAATAAGCTCGCTACGTTATCATCTTCACCCTTAATGGACATCTCGAACTGATAATCTTACCAGTCTTCAGCTCTTGGTAATTCACTTAACCACCTTCAAGAAGAGTCGATTTGCTTGACCATTATCGTTAAATTGAACTTCCGCTGGTTCAAGTGCATCGGAATCTATCTCTAAAACTATTTCCAACTCATATATGAACCCACTGTTGAAATAACGCTAGGAAGGAAATGTACCCCTTCAACAACCCTGCTAAATAACTATTGGGAACCGTATGAGTTCCACATCGGGAGCACATTTTCTACGCTTTTTGCTAAACCAGCAAAGTCCTTGGAAAATAGATATATAGATTGAAATTCAAAACTTGAAATCTGTATTTATCCCCCTTTAATTGCGAATTAGGATGAATAATCGTACCTAGGAAAAACAACATTTCGCTCTCGGTCCGTTAGCTCTCATCCATTGATAATGGAGCAAATGCTAATGCGTCTAGCACGGCTTTAAGATTCTGTACAAATAAATTTCCAAGGACCATAAAAATCTTTACACGATTTCAATAATGTCTATAGAAAAAATCCCCCCTTTATAGTTTCCTTCCATACGCCCAATTAACTTTGTGCCGTCTGAAAATACAGTAACCATACCTTCACCACACTCACCACAAGTAGGTTTAATATCATCCATCATAACTAACCCATTGTTACGAGCATCTCGGTGTATTTTTTTAAGAATCTTAAACACTTCATCAACTCTTGATTTTGCCTCTTTGATGGTAGTGACTGCTCCTTCTTTGTGAGTGTACTGATAAATTCCATTTTTCTTTAACCGATGGTCATCATCGTAATGTCTAACTAAGTATGCTTTGATAGGTTCCTTACCTTTACATAGTGGACACTTTAAACCATCACCTTGTGTTAGTTCATATGGTGTAATCAAAAACGATGGGTGCCCCATACTCTTATCACCACACTTAATCCAAACTAGGACATCCCTTGCATCAAATGCAACTGTCTGGGGTGTTCCCCCAATACTTTTGATTTTCATTTGGCACACTCCTATAAATCTTACTTAAGTGATTTAATAGTCCAAGAAGTTGGTCTTAACGAAGAGGGTAAAGAGGGGCGGTGGTGAGGTGTTATGCCCCGTTGGGTGAGTTTGGTGTGGCGTCCATCTAATCTAGGATATAAGCGATAGCCTTGTCAACCACCCCAGACATTGGTATGCCAGTATCAACGGAGTGTTTACGGAGCCTAGCCATTAGCTCAGAGTCGAGTGTGAGATTCACACGTTCTCGTGTTGTGAGGTCGGAGGGGGAGGCTTCTTCTTGGGTTCCAAATTCAGCTTCATAATCCTCAGCACTAAGGTGACTCTCTGCCCATTCCTGGGCATCTGTGCCTGTAAGAGGTATTAATTCCCTTCCCCCCCAGGCATTGTTCCCGCTGTGTACTGCATACTTGGACATTGCGCCACCTTCACCAACTAAGAAATAGGTGCCCTTAACATTTTTATATAGGTCTTCTGAACAACTGTAGAAGTCGTTACAGTATCTTCCGTTATCCCAACTGCCGATACACTCGGATGTTGCAGTATTGTAGGTTCTGCCATTGATAATTTTTCTCATATTAAAATCCCCTTTCGTTTGCCGAGTATTATGGCTCACGGCTGGCCATTGTGGGAACGGCATGAGTTCCACATCGGGAGCACATTTTCTACCATTGCTGCTAATCCAACATAGTCTTTGGAAAATAGATATACAGATTGAAATTCGGAATTTGAAATCATTCGATTTGTCCCCCTTCAATTTAGGCTGAATAAATACTAGGACATTCTTTGCATCAAATGCAACCGTGTATCGATTAATGTGAATTAAATTCTAGGCTTAACCACTCCTTTTCTCCTTAAATTAATTGGGCAATAATTATTTACCAGTTGCTTAAGATTTTGTTGTCATTAACTACTATAATTCTAATATCCTATTACATATTTATTGTATTTAAGGAAATTAATTTATATTAGTTTGACTTACTGGCGTAATGTTTACTTCTCCGTCGACTTATTTGGTTCCTTCTGCCTTGGCGATAGCTTCTAAAACTAAATCTGATTTGATAAATCCTCGAAGGGCCAAGTGAACTACCTTGCCTTTGCGACTTGTGGTAGCAACATATTAGTAGCCTCTCTTTCAAAGCTAAATAAAAGTAGTAGTTCCTCGGGGGGAGGAACTACTACTTTTCACTTTATTAATAGACTTATAATTTTAACATTGGGAGAACTTAGACCATTCAGAATCAAGACTATTCAGGAGTGTTAAAAGGGCATCTGCCATGTTAGGAACGTAGATAGCTATCATAGAACAAATTGACCTTATAACTTCCTAGAATTCTACTTCTATCTGAGAACCGAAAATTGCCCCATAGATAATTTCTTGGATTACAAAGGTATTGAAAGAATTCGGAAAATCTTAAAGATAAAGAGTATCGGTTCATCTCCTTGCAAAAATCAGCACAAGAGAGTAACTTGGCCGATTTTAACAAGCTATAATTGGCTTATATAGACAAACCAATGTAGAAGTCTATTTATGGATTGTTACCCAAAGGGGTGGATTATAGACGGTCATCTGAGCCGTTTGTGACCTTAGTTATTTCCTTAGTTAAGCTTCACTTTCGGATTCAGAGTCAATTCGGTCGTATTTGTTTTTGAACAACTGTTCAAAAAAGTCATAAAATCCTTCAGCATTTCGGACACCAGCCGTATACTCTTTTTCTTTTTGAATCAATCGTTCAAATCTAGCAGCTGCTGTTTCGTTGTTTTCTATTTGGTTTTGATACACTTAAATGCTCCTTTCACTTTCCGAGTGATTAATTAATAACTACCTTGAACTCATTGTATATACTCAAAATTCAAAGGTCTAAAGACGAATGGCTCACTCTATTATATAACACTAAAATTAACAGGTTCGTGTTTTACTGGTATTGGATGTGATGTTAGCTGCCAAGGTGACCGTAGGCGTTCATACAAATGAATTTATTAACATATTTCGGGATGCCTTAATAGTCAAGTTTTGTCATGCAAAGTATGCGTATAATCTACGTTATACGCATACTTTGCGAAATCTGAACCTAGGATTTACACATAGCTTGGTCGAAAAAATAAGCCCCCTT
This sequence comes from Desulfosporosinus burensis, assembly GCF_054657535.1. Taxonomy (NCBI): domain Bacteria; kingdom Bacillati; phylum Bacillota; class Clostridia; order Eubacteriales; family Desulfitobacteriaceae; genus Desulfosporosinus; species Desulfosporosinus burensis. The sequence continues at coordinate 267,497 of NZ_BAAHYN010000004.1, read as the reverse complement.
AGGGGCTATATTTATTGTTCAGAGTTGCCCTTAGTCTTCGAAAGGAGGTTCTAATGTCAAGTGAGAAGGAGTCATTAGAAGTGGACAAATAAGTGTATATTACATCGACAAGTTGATGAAGATTATATCAATCTCACGACAGCACAAGCGCATGACGCATGTTTGAAGTGGGGAGTTAATCCAACTACCAATTACTTACTAGCGAATATATCTTTGGCATTTTCACTAATATCCCTTGTAGCGTTAATAAGCATTTGTGGGATGTAAACGGGTGAATTGTTTGCAAATCAAGTCCTTAAAAGAATCATCAGGGAAATTTTGTTTATGATTGAGTTGAAAATAGGTCGTTTTCTTTCCAAAGCTGAAGCAAATAACACAACTAAGAGGCTCAAACTATTATAATTTGGTTACACATTACGCCAAATTAATGTCTATAGGTGGTGGTATAGTTGTATTTGAGTAGAAGTAATGGAGGAGATTATGGAAAAGAATCATAAGAATTTAATCGTTATCGGGGCAATTTTAATCTGCTGTTTGATAGAGATTATGTAGAAAAGTATTATTAAAATTAAGGATAGTAGCGAAAACACCTTGGAGGCATCTACCATCCTGGGAGAGTACGCAAAACATCACGCAATTAAACGTAAAAATGAATGGAAAGAGACTTTAGCGCAAATGGAAAGAAATCTCTAAGAACGCCCGAGAAACCTAGAATAGGAATGACGGCTAATGAAGTTTTGAGCACAAGCTGGGGAAAACCTTCTAGTGCTAATAGCACAACTACTTCATACAGTGTCAGTGAACAAGGGGTTTATAGTTCTGGCAGGTATGTATCATCGAAGATGGTATTGTAGTTGCAATTCAGGACTGAGTGGTTTAAGCTCTTGAGTTTTTGGAAACTGAGTTGAAATTGAGCGAACGCTGAGCATTGTGAATTCGTGCTCTTTAACACAAATACAATTAAAGGAGTTGACAATAATGTTTTCACTATTTAGGAAAAAGCAGAAGAATAATGAACAACAAGGTTCCGAAGGGCACGATAAAACTAGACAAGAAGAGGAGGAAAGAAGAGAAACGGAGCAAAAATTAGCGGAAGAAAAACGAGAAACTGAACAAAGGTTACAAGAAGACAAAATTAAACACCAAGAAGTATTGAGGCAAGAGCTGGCCGAAAAAAGGAGTGTTAGGGAACAGAGGTTACTAGAAGAAAAAGCGAAACATCAGGAATTAGTGAAACAAGAATTATCTAGATTAAGAAGTATCAACTATATAGAGTTAATGTTGGGTCCAGTAAATATTATGAATGATGAACAAACAGAGCTTATTAGGACAGATTTAAAAATCAGTTATGACGACATTAATCTCCATCAGTTTGAATTTGGGGGTAAAACAATACAGCATCAGACCAACGGTATAATTCTAGTTGAGCAAGGAGAGTCTGACGGAAACGAAACTCTTATTTTCTTACATGAAAATGAACAGATTATTACATATTTCAAGATTGCAAATAGGCGGATTGAAGAATTAAGAGAATACTACAATAAGGTTAATGAGATTATACGAAGAAAACAATCTGATTTTGAATTGAAAGTTAGCAGTTGTGTTTCTGAAATGAAAGCTATTACGGAGATTTATACGCTTTGCTACAACTTCATTGGAAAGAATAACTTAGCACTTTATTACGACCCTGATTATATATGCAGCATGGAACAGTCGATAAGAGCAACTACTTCTAGGATAGGCGAAGGAACGTTAATTTGTCCGAGAAGAGTAGAAATTCAGAATTTCAAAGCATTTGAAGAAATTAAGAATTTCCTTGGGAATGATTTTTTAGCTCTTTTTCAAATATTGGCACCTCGCTTTATTGGTTTCCCGAAGGATGAAAATGGAACGGTCAACCTAGATAAGGCACTATATATCATCTGGAAATTATTAAGGACTATTGCGGAAGATTATTTTTGTAATTTGTTATTAGACACAAATCCAAGTATGAAGCAAGTGATTAAAGCATCTTCTCTTGAAGATTGCATATTGTTCTACTCCAGAAATAATTACACATCCTCTGCTGTTGATGTAGCAGCTTTGGCTTACTATTTATTGCGAGAAGGTAAGTTTGAAAATAGGGATTTAACCATCTTGGATTGTCTAGGTCAGGTCTTGATGTACCTAGGGGAAAATGAAAAGGTTGATAAACTGAGGAGATTTGAAGAAGAACTTTTGAACTCAAACATTACGAAGAAACTAACTATAAGTGATATTGACTTAATGTCAGGATTAGAGTTTGAAAATTTTGTAGCCCGTTTGTTTGAATCAATGGGATTTAGAACAGAGGTCACAAAAGCTTCTGGCGACCAAGGCATTGACGTTATAGCTGAAAAGGACGGCAGTAAATTTGGCATCCAAGCAAAATGCTATTCATCGTCCGTTACTAACAAGGCTATACAAGAGGTGGTGGCGGGTATTAACCATTACAACTTGAATAAGGGTATTGTTATCACCAATAACTTTTTTACTGAATCTGCCGCAGAATTGGCTAAAACAAATAATATAATCCTTTGGGACAGAAACATGTTAAAAGAGAAGATTGCCGATTTAGCTTAATGTTCGAGCCAGAATAACTTTGAGTCATAATTCGCTTATTTGAAACTCACTAGTTATGTTTAAGACTCATTAATCCAGCAATGGGGCTGTTCAGCTCCAAGGCGATGAGCTGAGCAACAGTTCAAAAACAGCTACCTACTGTTGGAGAGGGGATGTGGGAATTACGAAAAAGAATCATAAAATCTTGATTCTCATTGGAGTTGTATTAGTAGCGGTTGCTTTATTGGGGTTAGCTTTTCAAGCAGATAAAACGAATAAAACATTAGCGTACAATAACCAACAACAAGAAATCAAAAGAGCTCAAGACAAACTATTGATGGAAACTAAAGAGGAAAAATACACTCAGGTGGTAAAAACAATTAAAGAAACCGATTGGAGTAAGGCAAAGGAGACAGATTGGCAAAATGCAAGGAACGTACTGAAGGAAATTAGCGAATACAAAGATGAGTCAAATATTTCCATGTATCTGGATTCTCTTAAATATTATTCTGCTGGCGATTTCGATGTAGCGTTTAGAATGACAAGGGAAATCCTTAAGACTTATGACTCAGGTAGCGTAATGGGAGAAGTGGAAAATATAAACACTAAGTCCAAAACAGAATTATTGAAACAAATACAGGAACAGAGGGATAAGGGATATGCTTTTAGTGCTGATTTAATGCTGGCTAAACTTGGTCTCGAATCTTTACCAACAATAAAACCACAACCGAAAATAGGAATGACTGCCAACGAAGTATTGAATTCACGATGGGGGAAACCAGATAAGGTGAATAGAACGACTACTTCATATGGCGTAAGTGAACAGTGGGTTTATAGTTCAGTCGGATATGTTTATCTCAAAGATGGTATCGTTGATGCGATTCAGGACTGAGTTATTAATGCTCAAAATGAGTCGTATGGCCCTACGCCAAAGTGTGACAACTAGCTCATGTGAAAATTGTAGAAGTAAAGTAGTGGGGGTAATGGAATGGAAGATGCTCAAAGTTCAGAGTCAATGAAAAATATGATGGATACAATAGATAAAAAGAGGGTAATGCTTCCCGAGTTCCAAAGAGATTTCGTTTGGGAGATGGGTAAGACCTACGATTTATTTGACTCTTTAGTAAGAGATATATTCGTAGGTTCAATTATTTACGGTATACCATCTTTTGAAGTTACAGTTAGAGAAATTGACAACCGACCGCGAAAAATGAGCGGAAAGAAAAGAAAAAGTCTTGAGGTATTCTCTTATAGCAAGGAAGAAATAGGTACAAAGGTTGATGTTGAACACTTCCGTCTAATTTTGGACGGACAACAAAGGATAACGTCCTTATACAGAGCTATCAAGGGCACTGATGAGGTATGGTGTATTCTAAAAAACGAGGATGAACTTGCAGACTTGATAGAAAATAAAGAGTTTAAGGAAATGACATTGGAGGAAGTTCTTCGAGAATTTTCTGGGCAACAAGAATCAAACAGGTTGTCACTCAAAATCTCGGATATATATTTTATTATGGAGAGTGATTTATTTGAAGAGGAGATTCGCCAGAAATTCTTCAATGAGTTATTGTTCGTTAAAGGTAAAGAAGAAGAAGAGAAGAAAATATATTTCAGACGCTATCTAATATTTGCCAAGAAGTTGCAAGACCTTTTTAAAGCTGAAAAGTTAATCTCGTATTATCTATTAAATATGAGCTCGGAAAAATTTGCGTTGTTTTTCGAAAGAAGTAATAGCAAAGGAATTCAGCTAAATTTTATAGACATACTTTGTGCAAAACTGTATGCGGGCTTTAATCTTAGGAAAAAGGTCGAAGAATTTGAACAATTAAATGGAGATAAATATAGACTTGACCGTGAAACGATTGTTAGAACAATTTCTTATATAGTGAGTCATGGCAAAAATGTGGATAAGAGTTATATCCTTGCTTCTTTAAATTATGAGGATTTTAATAATTATTGGGATGAGATATGCGAACTTTATAAAAAGGCTTTAAACTTTCTTTATGACAATTTTTATATCATCTCGCAATCCTGGATGCCTTATTTCAACATGATTATACCGATTATTATTTTTCTGCAAAATTTGCCTAGTAAGGATTTCTCCCAAATGACCGAAAAACAAAGGACTTTCTTGAACTTCTGGTATTGGTCATCTGTTTTTGCACAGCGGTATGGAGGGGGAACAAACGAAGTAATCGTCCATGACTGCACTGTGCTTGAATTAATTGCTATGCAAAAGAAGGTTACTGACAAGTCATATTTCACCAAACTTAGAGCCCAAATTGAAGTTGAAGATATATATTCCCTCTCGAAAAATAGTTCTGTTTATAAGGGGATTCTTAATCTAATCAATTTTACCTCTGGAGGTCTTAGGGATTGGAATAATTCAACTCGTATAACATTCAACTCTAAATTAGAGGACCATCATGTATTCCCACGTGAGTTTTTAAAGGAACAACTGGGTGATGATAGCAATGAGTTGATGGATTGTGTTGCAAATAAAGTATTAATACCTAAGATTCTCAATATAAAGATTGGCAAAAAAGGTCCATCAACTTACCTAAAAGAAATTTCTTATAGGAATACCTTACTACATGAAAGTTTGAAGTCTCATTTGTTACCAGTGGATTTAATTGACGGTGCATTTGATGATTTCTTTGAGGTTTTCGTCGAAGACAGGGCTAAAGAGATTGTTAGAATTGTAAAAGAGACTGTAGTTGATAAGCGTGATTTAATTATAAATTCTTACTATGAGCCAGTTAAAAAGAAAAGTGTATCTTATTCAGTTTTTGCATTTTATAGGAACAAAAAGGTGGAAGCAACATTTAATTCTGATTCTCAAGAGATTTTATATAAAGGCGCTAAATACTCCGTTTCGGGTTCAGTTAACAAAGCTAAACAAGATTTAAGCGGTAAAGAAAGTACCTCTACTAATGGATGGAAATTTTGGAGATTTATTAATGACGATAATCAGGAGCGTTATATTGATGAATTAAGATAGTTATTTAAAACTTCATGTCTTTCGTTGTCAAATGGCAAACTGTTGTTCTCGGCTCCAGGAAGGGGCATTGTGGAATGCGGGTGAGGTTGTGCTTAGACCTTTTTACAGTAGTCTTTAAACTTATTGATTAAGGGGAGGAATTTAGTATACAACTAAAACTGAAGGGGGGCGGTTTGTTTGCTAAATTCAGAACATATCTTGAGTTCTGCGGACGGCGGTGACAGCCAAGTAGCGAGTTGAATCAAAAAACACGGGGGTGACTTTGTGGAAGAAAGTAGTAGTTTTAAACCTGTACATCAATTTTTTAAATTTGGTAAAAGAAAGAATTTGGAGGAAATGCGCGACCTAGGAAAATTGTATATGAAAAACTTAGAATACTATGTTGATTATGAAGAAGCTAATAATAACCACGGGAGAGGCGATAAAAATGAAGGTGTAGCTTTGCTTGCGAACAATATAAGGATTTATACGCAGGACACTAATATACTAGTTGGAACAGCAACGTCTGGAGCATTAAGGTTTTCTGAGGAAATGAGGAAACCAGTGTACTGCCTTACTTGTAGAAACATAGTGCAAAATGTGATTTCCTATAATCATCCAAAACTAGTAGCCAGCATGGACTTTGACGAGAAGTTTAAAAATGATTTTTCTGATGATGGAGAGCTTTGTGTTCTAGTCATTCATGACGTAGCTGAATTTTTAAAAAGATTTGATGAGAAACTGAGCGAATTGGGCTTATTAGCCAGAAGAGATTTCGTAAAATATAAGGATTTAAATTATATTACTAAAGAGAATGACCAATACCTTTTCAATACTGTATTTACAAAATCCACGGATTTTTGCCACCAGTTTGAATATAGACTCGTAGTAGATTCTCAAATTGGAAAGGATGAGTGCTTCGAGGTGTATCTCGGTGATTTATCATCTATTTGTACCGAAGTAATGCGGGCTGAACCTCTGCTAACGAAATTAAGAATAGAGATGAATGTAGGGAAAGTCGATGAAGAGTCTTAAACAAGGGCTCGTAAAGTAAAAGGGTTAGGAATAGGCGTAATAAGCTGAGCTGTTCGAACCAAAGGCGATGCAACCCTAGCTTACGACTCCCCATACGGTGCCTAATATTTATTATTTGGGGATATTGCGCTACAGCTCCCCACTAACCCCTCGTGAGTGTCTGTACGGGCCTTAGAAAGCGTAGATTGTCAGGTAAATAAGCGGTGATTGACTCGGCTTACAAAATGTTGCTCAATGTAAGTGTCAAATTTTAGATTACGAATACAACTAACTTTCGTTGAAGTATTTATACTAGATATAAGGGGGCAATTATGGAAAATAAAAAGTATTTCGGAGAGAGAACTGGGGGTATTAAATTAGGAAGATTTGATTTAGAAATGCTGAAAAAATTATTTCTAAATCTATTTGAAAGACTAGACAATGAGTGTTATTTTCAAGAGGCTATTGGTTATTATTGCACAGATGGAAGTGTACGCGGTATTTTAGGAAGGGAAATTGATTCCGAAATCTTCTTAAAAACAGGGTTAGAAGATGTTTGGCCGATAAGAAGTCATTTAGAAGAATATGAAGAAGTTGAAACATTTACTATGATTGAATTTCTGTATGAACATGTGTCTTCGCCAAAAGATAAGTATTATCACGACTGGAATAACTGCGGATGGCATGCAACGAAATTTGACAAGAAAGAGGGACAAGAAATATACATTGAAGAAATTAATAAACTTTTAGTCAGATATGAGAAGGACTACTATTTAACTGACTCGGGTGAAATACATAAAGTCCCATCTAACGGTTTGAAAGTGTTAGTTAAAGAAACAATTGTTACGGAGGATGTTCGAAATGTAGATATGAGAGTTCAATATGCTATATCGAAGTTTTTAAAGTATAACTCTGATATAAATGAGAAAAAAGACGCGGTTAGAACTCTTGCGGATATTTTGGAGTATTTTAAAAAGCAAGGAATAAAATTTGAAAATAAAGATGATAGTGACCTCTTTAATATTATTAATGGATTTGATATTAGACACCATAATAAAGTTCAACAAAGTAATTATGATAGAGAATTTTGGTATGAATGGATGTTTTATACCTTTTTAGCATCGATAAACGTGCTTACTAAACTTCATAAAAATAACCCCAGCTGAGCGTGTACTTACTGACTCAATGGCAATAATCCTCATTTAATAATACTCCATAGAGACTTGTTTATTAAAAAAATAAAAGTATATGTCAAACGACTATGCTAAAATATTTATAGCGCAACAATGAGTAAAAGAAAGGTTCGGTTAGGAAAGTAAGGTTATAATGTTTCAAAAAATTTAGAGCTAATTAAAACAATCGGAATTGGGGTTTTTAATTTTGGCAAAAGCAAAAAACGAAAGCACAAACGAGTCAATGGAACAGGTTCTTTGGAGTACCGCAAACAAGCAAAGGAAGAATATGGATGCTGGAGAGTATAAACATGTCGTGCTAGGTCTTGTATTCCTAAAATACATTTCGGATAGCTTTTTAGAGCTTTATACCAAGCTTAAAGATGGTAAGGGTGAATACGAGGGGGCTGACCCCGAGGACATAAACGAATACAAAGCAGAGAATGTATTTTTTGTACCACCAACTGCGAGATGGGATTATCTTCAGGGGCGCGCTAAGCTGGCTACAATCGGTAAAGATGTGGACGATGCTATGGATGCCTTAGAAAAGGACAACCCGTCGCTTAAGGGCGTTTTGCCAAAAGAATACGCTAAAGAGAAACTGGACAAGCAGTCACTTGGTGGTTTAATTGACCTGATTGGCACAATTGCCCTGGGTGATAGCGAATCGAAATCAAAAGACGTCCTTGGCAAGGTTTATGAATATTTTCTTGGGCAATTTGCTTTGGCAGAGGGCAAGAAAGGTGGCCAATTCTACACGCCATCCAGTGTTGTCCGTCTACTTGTTGAAATGCTTGAGCCATATGAAGGTAGGGTTTTCGACCCTTGCTGTGGCAGTGGTGGAATGTTTGTACAGAGCGAAAAGTTTATCTTAGCCCATAGCGACCGTTACAACAAGGGTAATGGCAACGGTCTGCAACTAAACCTACAAGATAGAATCTCAATCTATGGTCAAGAAAGCAACCAGACAACATGGCGACTATGCAAAATGAACCTCGCCATTCGCGGTATTGATAGTACCAACGTGAAATGGAACAATGAGGGCTCATTTTTAAATGATGCACACCCAGACCTTAAAGCGGATTTTGTCATTGCCAACCCACCTTTTAATGATAAGGATTGGAGTGGCGAATTGCTGCGTACTGATGGACGCTGGGAATATGGAATACCGCCAGAAGGAAGTGCAAATTATGCTTGGATTCAACACTTCCTTTATCACCTCTCGCCAAAGGGAACCGCTGGATTTGTTCTTGCAAAAGGTTCGCTTTCTAGCAAGAATAACGGTGAAGGTGATATGCGTAAAAAGCTGATAGAAGCTGGGCTTGTAGACTGCATTGTGAGCATGCCAACAAAACTATTTCTGAATACTGGGATTCCCGCTAGTTTATGGTTTCTATCGAAAGATAAGGCAAATGGGGGTCGAAAACGCCGTAACGAAATTCTTTTTATTGACGCTCGAAATATGGGCACGCTTATCAACCGCCGCAACCGTGAATTAACATTGGATGATGTAGAGTTGATAGCCTCCGTATATCACAACTGGAGAGCCGAAAGCGAAAAGTACGTCGATATACCTGGTTTTTGCAAATCCGCAAGTCTAGATGGCGAAGGAGGAGTACGTTCATTAGATTATGTGCTTACCCCTGGTCGTTATATAGGATTACCAGATGATGAAGATGATTTTAACTTCGAAGAACGAGTTATTAACCTTTCTTCTGCGTTGAAAGGACAGATTGCTGAGGCTACTGTGCTTGATGAGCAGATAAAAGATAACTTGCTTAAAATTGGTATACAACTATGACCAAGTGGAGAGAAACTAAAGTAAAGGAAATAGTTAATCTTAACCCTGAAACACTAAGTACGAAGTGCGATTGGCAATACATTAATTATCTTGATACAGGTAATATCACAAAGGGCGAAATTGACACTTTTCAGTTGTTGAATATGAAAACTGATAAAATACCGAGTAGAGCTAAAAGGCTTGTAAATGATAATGATATTATTTATTCAACAGTAAGACCTAATCATGAGCATTATGGAATAATTAAGAACTGCGTTAAGAATATGGTTGTTTCAACTGGTTTTGCTGTATTGAGAATAAAAGAGAAATTGTGCGACAGTGATTTCTTGTACTATTTTATAACTCAAAGGGAGAATACTGAATATTTGTCTAATGTTGCAGAGGATTCAACCACCGCTTATCCATCCATTAAACCTGATATTTTGATGGAATTAGATATTACTCTTCCTGCTCTCTCCGAACAAAAAGCTATCACCTCAATTCTGTCCAGCCTCGATGATAAAATCCACCTACTCAACCGACAAAACAAAACCCTCGAATCCCTGTCAGAGACCTTTTTTAGACAGTGGTTCATTGAGGAGGTTGGGGATGATTGGGAGAGCGGAGTGCTAGGTGATTTCGTTGATATCACAAGAGGAGCATCCCCAAGACCGATACATGAATATGTCGTGGATGGAGTTTTTCCTTGGGTGAAAATAAGCGACGCAACCGCAAGTAGTTCTTTTTTTATTAACAAAACAAAAGAGAAAATCAGGGAATCAGGTATTGCAAAAAGTGTAGTTGCCAAACAAGGAGAAATTATTTTATCTAATAGCGCTACCTGCGGTTTGCTTTACGTAATGGGAATTGACGGATGTATACATGACGGTTGGCTAATATTTCGAAACTACAGGATTATGACTAAATGGTTTCTGTTTTTTCTTCTAAAAAGTCTCTCCAAGCAATTAATTGCAGTAGCCGACGGTACCGTTCAGGACAACTTGAACACTACCATCTTAAAAGAAACTATGATTCAGTTACCACCAAAAGAACTTATTAATAAGTTCGAAATTACGGTCAATGCACTTATGAAAAAAATTGTGAACAACAATAATCAAATCCGTACCCTTACCGCTTTACGAGATACTCTTCTACCTAAGCTCATTAGCGGTGAGCTTAGAGTGAAAATGTGAGGTGACGAATCGTGCCGAAGTTGTATGAATCCGAAATTGAGAATTTGGCAATTACCGAGCTAGTTGATTTAGGTTATACCTATATAGCGGGACCAGAAATAGCTCCTGACACTGGACACGCCGAACGCAGGAATTATTCTGACATTTTACTAGTCGAACGGGTTACAGCAGCTTTGGCACGACTTAATACCTCTATCCCTTCAGCCGCAATAGACGACGCAATTAAAAAACTCCTGCGTATTAGCTCATCGAACTTACTCGTAGATAATCAATTGTTTCATAAAATGCTTGTTGAAGGCGTCCCTGTTGAGTACCGCAAGAATGGCGATATTATAGGAGACTATGTAAAGGTTTATGACTTTGACAACCCCTCCAACGGAAATAATGAGTTCTTGGTTATTAACCAATACACAGTCATTGAAAATAACGTCAATAAACGCCCCGATATATTATTGTTTATCAATGGTATTCCTCTTGCCATTATTGAACTAAAAAATCCCGCAGACGAAAAGGCGACCATTCGAAAAGCTTACAACCAGCTACAAACTTACAAAGCTACAATACCCTCTCTGTTTACTTTCAACGAAATATGCGTTATATCTGATGGACTCGAAGCAAAGGTGGGGTCTCTAACCGCTCCGTTCTCTCGCTTTTCCGTATGGAAAACGAAAGATGGAATCAATGAAGCTTCGAAGTTTGACGACCAGCTAACAACACTAATTCACGGGATGCTTAACAAAGAAACAATTCTAGATTACATAAAAGGTTTTGTGACATTTGAAACAACTAAGACTGAGGATAAGACTACCAAAATAGTTAAGCTAGAAACCGTCAAGAAGATTGCTGCCTATCACCAGTATTATGCAGTCAATAAGGCTGTGAAGAAAACGATTGAAGCTGCTGGACTAGGCGGTAGCAAAAAGGCAGGGGTTATTTGGCATACCCAAGGAGCAGGGAAATCACTTTCGATGGCGTTTTATTCTGGTAAGCTTGTACAGAGCTTAGATAACCCTACAGTGGTTGTGATTACCGATAGAAACGACCTTGATGACCAACTGTTTGACACTTTTGCAGGTAACGCTGACCTGTTGCGTCAACCCCCTCAACAAGCTGATAATTGTGAACATCTAAAAGAGTTGCTTAAGGTCTCCTCTGGAGGTATCGTCTTCACTACGATTCAAAAATTTATGCCTGATGGTGATTTGTCCGACTATGAAATGTTGTCAAGTAGACATAACATTGTGGTAATGGCAGACGAGGCCCACAGAACCCAGTATGGCTTCGATGCAAAGTTTAGAGATATTAAGGACGAGAACAGAAATGTAATTGGTCAGCGTACCGTGTATGGGTTCGCGAAGTATATGCATGACGCATTGCCAAATGCAACCTTCATCGGCTTTACAGGTACTCCTGTGGAGGGGCGTGACGCTAATACCCCAGCTGTATTTGGAGACTACATAGATATTTATGACATCGCACAGGCTGTAGAGGATAAGATTACTGTCAAGATTTATTATGAGAGTCGATTAGCAAAGGTGAACCTTACTGAAGAAGGTAGACAACTCATAGAAGAGTTTGACAATGAACTTTCTGAGACAGACGAAATGGACGAAGCCAAGACTGCTAAGTTAAAGTGGGCGAAACTTGAGGCTATTGTAGGAAGTCAAGAACGTCTTTCTAACCTTGCACGAGATATAGTTGACCATTTCGAAGGTAGGCAACAAGTTTTTGAGGGTAAGGCCATGATAGTTGCTATGAGCCGTCGTATTGCTGCGGACTTGTATTCAGAGATTATTAAGCTGAAACCTGAGTGGCATAGTGATGATTTGGACAAAGGTGTTATCAAGGTGGTTATGACTGCGGCAAGCTCTGATGACCTTGTAATGCAAAAACATCATACGAGTAAACAACAACGTAAAGCCTTGTCCCAACGGATGAAGGATGAAAATGACCCGTTGAAATTGGTTATTGTTCGAGATATGTGGTTGACAGGTTTTGATGCACCATGTTTGCATACTATGTATGTTGATAAATCGATGAAGGACCATAACCTAATGCAGGCAATAGCCCGTGTTAATCGTGTATTTAAGGACAAACCAGGTGGATTGATTGTGGACTATATCGGTATTGGGACTAGCTTAAAGGAGGCGTTAGCTTTCTACGCGGAAAGTGGTGGCAAGGGTATGCCCGCCGAGACCCAAGAGAAAGCAGTAGACATTCTCTTAGAAAAGCTAGAGGTAGTTCGCCAAATGCTTCATGGATTTGATTATACTGCATTCTTCTCTTCGGAAATCAAGGAGAAGTTATCAATTATCCTGAGAGCTGAGGACTACATTTTAGGGATTAAAGATGACGCTAAAACTCGATACGTAAGAGAAGTTTCCTTATTAAGTCAAGCATATGCCCTATCGAAGCCACACAGGGCAACGATTGAACATGCTGAAGAGATTGCCTTCCTTCAAGCTGTGAAAGCACGACTCACCAAGTTTGAAACGGGTGGAAATGGTGGCACAGACAGATATGAGACAGTTATCAAAAATATTGTCGAGGGTGCATTATATTCAGACCAGGTTATCGATGTATTTGATGCGGCAGGATTAGCTAAACCAGACATATCAATACTCTCCGATGATTTCCTTAAAGAAATTCAGGGTATGAAATTCAAAAATGTTGCGCTGGAACTTCTGAAAAAATTACTTGCTGACGAAATCACTATTCGTTCTAAACGTAACATAACGAAATCAAAATCACTCATGGATATGCTCAAGGGAGCGCTGAATCAATATCAGAGCAACCAATTAACCACGGCTCAAATTATTGAAGAATTAATTAGAATAGCCAAAGAAGTCGCAGCAGCAGATAGACGTGGTGAGAACCTTGGATTAAGTGAGGATGAGCTTGCCTTTTATGATGCACTCGAAACGAACGACAGCGCAGTGGCTGTTTTAGGAGACGCAACATTGAAAGATATTGCTAAGGAAATTGCAAATAAAGTTAAGTCTAACGCAACTATAGACTGGGAAATCAAAGAAAGTGTACGCGCAAGATTGATGGTTATAGTGAGAAGAACTTTAAGAAAATATGGTTATCCACCAGATAAACTAGAGATTGCAATTCTGCACGTTTTGCAACAGGCTGAAAACTTGGCAAATATTTGGGCGAACCAAGCCTCTTGATGGCGATGCTTATGCTTACTTGGCACTGCGTTTCCCATATTTGTCGTTCTAAGTCGATGCGTTTCCCATATTTGTCGTTCTAAGTTGATGTATTTCCCATATTCTGCGTTCTGAGTAATGCGTTCCCAATATTTAGTGTCCTAGAGTGTCCACAAGTTGGGCAGAGGACGACTTGAAGGATAATTTCCTCCGAATTTAAGCAAAAGTAAACTACATTATTAATATCGATTTCAGAAATAACCGCAAACCTTGGTGGGTAGTTCATTAATACCTTAAAAGGATATGCAGAAGGGCAGAGTTATGCAAAAAAAGAATCCAACCGTTTTTGTAAGCTACAGCTGGGACAATTTAACTCATCAGCAGTGGGTGTTGAATCTTACAAATGAATTAAGAAGAAAAGGTATAGACGCTACGATGGATGTTTTTGAGACACAATTAGAGACAGTAAATTTAAATGCAATGATGATTTCTAAGATTAAAAACAGCGATTATATAGTCATCATACTTACGGAAAATTACGCTCAAAAAGCCGATGGACTTAAGGGTGGGGTTGGTTTTGAGACGCTCTTAACCATGCCTTACTTGCGAGATAATCTAGGTAAACTTATATTAATAATGAGACATCAAGGGGATTATACCAAAGTGTTCCCTTTCCATTATAAAGATGTATACGCAATAGATATGTCGGGTGATAGAACGCAGCCAGATAAATTAGATGAATTGGTATATAAAATATTCAATGTTCCAATGTATGAAATGGCTGAATTGGGACCTATCCCTGAACTCAAACCTAAGAAAGGGCTGGGTTCATCAATGCCTGTCGACGTTGCCAATCGATTAATCCCAAAACTGAAAAAGATAACTGATATGGATAAGAATCAGTTTCTAAAGAATGTTTATCATCAGCTTTGTAAAAAGTTAGAAGAGATGTTTGAACAGACAAAACAGGCTAATCAAGAATTTGATTACTCATGTGAAGAAATTACAAGTAGAAAAACCATTTTCTATGCTTATGTAGATGGTAATAAAGTAACGGGTATAAAAATATGGTATGGAAGTTCAATGGGTTTTTCTGAAGGTATCTATTTCCAATTTGGGAGTCGCATTAGTGATAACAATGACAATTCCTACAATGAAATGATAAATTGTGAAGTCAATAGTAATAATGAGCTTCAGTTAAAGCGTTCAATGTATGCTTTCGGTAGCAAAGACACCAATGATATTGACACAATTATTGAAGAAATATGGCTTTATCATATCAAGAGCAGCCTGGAACGGTGAGGTGTTCCATAACAATAGATATTATTTTTATATAAGGAACGTGACTTATATGCATGAAATGTTTAAATATGACAGAGTAAAGAAGACGTTGTGCAGTAATTCATACGCATGGGAGAGTGCCATCGCTGTTTTAGAAAAGCTCATAAACGTTCCTGATATTATATTAACTTATCCGATAAATTTATATGATGATGACTGGCATGGGAGTGTAAGTGTATTCTTTTTCACTAGAAATTATATTTACCATATGTATTTTCAATCAGGCAATAAAGAGTTCCCAATCAGAGTTTTCAAATCCGAAAACATTTCTGAAATAGTGCTATCAATAAAGGGAGAATCTGCTGTTAGCTTAAAGATAGTATTAAAAGACGAATATATCGTCCTGTCCAGTCAAGATGCTCCCAATAATTACACTTCTCATAAGTACGCCGATGCACTTGTTCAAATTGGGGCGATATTTTCAAAGTAAAGAATCATGTTTAATGAGATTAATGCCCCTTAATCATTGCCAAACTGAAAATATTACAGTGAGGTGAATTAAATGTATTTAGCTTTCCCAGTTAATGAAAAAATCAAAGCTCGGATAGACGCAGTATGCTTATCACTTAATATATCCCTTGAAGAATGGTTTGAGACGGCCTTGAAAGCATCAGAATTTGATGTATTGGTTAAGTTTCTCGACCACCCAGAGGACCAAAAATCATGGGCTTGGGATGAAAATTTATGTATATTCGTTCGTAGTTCCGAAGTAGAATAAGCGTCTCACTTTAACGTTAAATGAATTGTACCCTGTAATTTGAACTAGTCTAGGTATCTTCAAGGAACGATTGGTTTAGCGAGGGCGTAGTAACATAAGTTTCTAACACTTTAACTGAAAAGAAAGTGGAATGACGCGGAATCCCTAAAACGTTAAGCAAAATACAGAGACTGGAGCGAAATATATGAACGGATACCTTGAAAAATTGGGTGGTCAATATTTGTGTAGGTTTAGTAGTGAGAACTGTTGGCCAGAACTACATGGCACCATACCGATAATCTGTTGCACTTTTCAAGTATCTCAGCGTTATGATATCGAGAATTACATGAATTGTTTTGTATTAAATATTAATAGCAGGAAAATTAGTATTTGTGATTTAGAAATTGGATATTTGATTAAGCCAAACTTTATTGATTTAATCCAATCTAGCGTAGGACCACTTAATATACACTTTACACGAGAAGATATAGAACTTATTGAGTCAGCTAGAAAAGATGGTGATGTGCAGCTGTTGCTTAATCTGGAAGTGCTGATTGCGTTGGATAAGGTTAATAGACATGGATTTGAAGAATTATTCAAAATGAATTTAGTTCTCAATACATCCATACCTAAATCAAAATGGTTAGAAACGTTTTTACCTGCGTGGAACTACTTTTATAGCAGGGAAAAAATAATATTCTTAGATAGCTTAGACTCTAAAATTAGGGTTAAGGAGCTTATTGCAGCTGCGAGAAAAAGTTTTGCAGCAAATGATTATCATGGAACAATTACAAGGTCGTATATTGCACTTGAGGCTATCCCAAAAGAACTCTGGAGTTGTCAAATTTGGTTTAGTCCCTAAACTCGTAATTTTAGTACCAATTTATGGTTATAATATAACTGGCTCTTATCTACAGGCAGGATAGTGAAATGCTGGAGAGCAACACGAGCGGCCGGTAGAGTTCTGCTAAGGATAGCCAGGGGATATATTTAATCACCCTGGTATCTTTATTTCTATCCTTAGGAGAACCAAAAAGCGATAAACTCAAGAGGCGAAGCCTCTTAACTGTTACACCGCTTGGGGTAAACGCTCTCGATAATACTGTGAACGCATTACTAGGGGCGGATAACCTCCGTTTGGAGTGTAAATTCGTTTCCGATTGTAATAGGTTTCTATAAATCTAAACACTATGCTTTTAATCTTTTCCATACTCATTGTTTCGGTTCTGAATTTATAGATGCTTTCTTTCTTTAATGTGGCAAAAAAGGACTCCATTCTGGCATTGTCATAACATTTACCAGTACTGCTCATACTCTGTTTCGCACCATGCTGGGCGAGTGCTTGACGGTAGATCCCGCTTGTGTATTGACTACCCCTGTCCGAATGAAAGACCATCCCATAGGCTTGATACCTCTTAACACCCGAGGTAAAGGCTTCGACACATAGCTCGGCTCTCATGTGATTTGCCATTTTAAATCCCACGATACTTCCATCGAAACAATCCAATACGGCGGCTAAATAAAGCTTTCCGTCAGCCGTTGGGATTTCTGTGACATCTCCAAGCCATTTTTGATTGGGTGATACTGCAGAAAAGTCTTGTTTGATGAGATTGGCACTGGCTTGAGCGGCTAGATCTGCTTTGGTTATTCCTCTACAGTGATGTTTCTTCTTGAGCATAAGATGGTTGATTTTACAGAGCTTAAGGATTACATAATAGCTACCGGTATAGCCTTGATAAAGTTTTAAATGGAGATAAATCCTGTATGCTCCATAGTCCGGGTTGTCCGCACGAATTTGAAGGATCTTAGCCAAAAGTTCTTCGTATTTGTAAGGCTTGGACTGCCTTTTTAACCACTTATAATATCCGGCTTCACTAACCAGTAATACTCTGCACATGGTTTTTATGCTGTGCTTGGTTTTCTCTTTAGTTTTGTGAAACCACATCCAATGAAAAAGCTCTCGTGCAGCTATTTCTTTTGGCTCTCTGCGAAAAAACCTAAGGCCCTTTTTAGAATATCATTGGCGGCTTCAAGGTCTTTAATCTTCTTTTCCATTGCTTTGGTTTCAGCTGTTTTTGGGTCAATACGTTTATGTCCGCTGCCAACAAAACTTACTTCTCCATACCGTTTTGATTGATTTTTCCATGAGTATAGCGTTGTTACTGGAATCCCCAGTTTCTCTGAGGCAGCCGTCGTCCCTAATTCGTAAGACAACTTGATGGCCTCTTGTTTGAAGTCTTTGTCGTATTCTCGCATCTGGATTTACCTTCTTTCGTTTTTCCTATTCTTACCAGAATTACGAGTTTTCTGACTTAACTAAAATGATACTACTCCACTCGGTTATAAAGATTTAAAATCTATGTTCGATAAACTTACTACGGAAGGTACCGAAATGAATACTTATATAAAGATAAATGAAATCGTTAGAGCTACTAAAAGCTATATGAATCTGGCTCGGCATGATGAAATCCGAAATGATGTCAATGTAAAGATTTCTCGAAACGATGCAAATTTGGCATTGATTTATACTGAGGTTTTGATTAATTATTTGTTAGATAACTTGGCATAAGTATCAGTGCGTTCACAAGGGATAAAAAATCAATTCCTAACACTAGTGCCCTTAAATGAATAAATATTAAATTCTACTTCGTTTTAAAAGCAATGTGATTATACGTGCGGTCGGATAATATGTCACCTTCCATTATTGCAATCCATAGACCATTAATAAGAAAGAATTTTTCTAGATAATACGTATTATTTTCGCTTGAATATACTTCACATGGGCGTCAAAAACATATCATTGTCCACATGTTCAAGATTGTCAAGCACTCTCTCAGTTCAAACGTCTTAATATTCATTCGTTTAAATTATTCGTTGTGTCACGGGTATTCAATGATACTAGGGTTCTAGGTATCGAATAAATCCCATTCAGTGAGTAACTAAAATTCCCTATCGACTTTTTTCAAAAACTCTAATTGAAAGCTAGCATATTTATAATCGTATTCTATTACCTGACAAAGTAGCTCATCACCTTCGTTTATTGAGATATATGATTCATTGGACAGTTGATATTTGTTCGGGAATGTTGCTAAAAAACCGCGCAATTCGTTATCGAAAAGGCATAATAAACTGTAATTTCTTTTGGATATAACCTTGCAAATTAATTGTGTACCTCTTTGGTATTTCGAGGAAATGTCTATCGCTTTTGTTGCTGACGAGTCTGACAACATCATATTGTCGACTGTATCCATGCATTCTTTTAAATCATATATAGAAAAACATTCTTCATCCTTCAAATAAACTTCTGGTTGTGATAAAAAATCCCCTCTATATTTTTTTAAATAATCAATCATATCTTTTGCTGTTGCCATTACAGGTAATTTTTCTAAGTAATTGCGCATTGCGATTCTTCTCGAAATACTCGTCATGATTTGAGGATTTTTATAAATTACATCCTCAGCACAAGCCCCAAGGTAGCTGATATTTCCCAGCAAGTTTAAATGAAGAGTGCCTGATGGGGATAATTTGATTAAGTCACAATAATCCACTTCCGAGAAATCAATTTCGGAAAATATTAAACCCCTTTTGATTAGGCTTTTAATCTCACGATAAATAACGACCTCATTATGCCCAATAGTTTGCAAGGCTCTTATTAATCTATCGACTTTATGATAGCCCTGGACACGGTTAGGTCCTTCTTCGTGTATATATTTCTTTAACCAGCGTAAAATATCAACTCTTACAAATGGGTCTGGGAAGTCATCTTCAAATTTGGCAGAAAATAAGTTTGCAAAATTGGATTTTTCATCGCTATAATACCTTCTGTTCTTTCTCAGAAGGGCATTAATAATCTTGTGTGCAGGCAAATGAGAATCTTCTTTTGCTGTTCTTATCATAAGAATATCTTCTGATTTTATATGGCCACTTTTACAAAAGTCCTCGAATAACTGAATTCCGTCTCTTATGTTTCTGTTCGTTAATTTATAAAATATATCTGCAATCCAGCGATTTTTTCTTATACTCAATAAAATGCATTTAAAATATTCAATTTGCTCTTTGTTTTTAACTACTACATTAATCCCTTTTTCCAATGAATAACTAACTTGGTCAGTTCCTCTTAATCGATATATGTATTCTAACCTTGCTTGCAGGACTTTCAACAAATCAGCAGTATCAATGCGAAAAACCAAATCCTTAACTACAGTATCTAGAGGTTTTTCATTCTTGTAAGTATCATATGTACTATCTCGCATTGGCAAAATAACAATGCATTTGTAGCTTTCCCTTATCCATTGGGCCACTTCAAACATCAACAATTGTGCATCTTTATTTCTTTTATCGCAGTTATCGAAAACAATTATTGGTACTTTATTCTTAGTTTCTTTTAAATATCCTAAAATTGCTTTAAGAATAGTTTCATTATCTTGTGTATACTGCTGTAACATTTTGAATAACTCTGCACTATAGGCGTCCTCATTATTTTTTAAAATTTGTCCTATACCGTGTTCAAAATCTGATATTTCTCTTTTGAATAGTTTTTTAATAGTTTCTATATTTGTGAAGTTAATCTCTTTATAATTAATTTTAATCTGTGCAATAATTTTGGTTTTTATCCAGCTATATATTTCATCCCTATTTAATGGTGCGGGATTCATATTAACAAAAATCCATTCACTTTTGTTTGATAACTCTTTGTACTTTTCCTTTAGAACTATTTCTTTGAAATATCTAATAAATGTAGTTTTACCACTACCCACATTTCCTATTAACAACATTAATGAATATGTTTGTTCATGTAAAATAATATGTTTATTTAATTTATCTACAATCTCAGCTGGCTCGTCAGTAGAAATTAAGGTAGTGTTTACCTCGCTAGGAAGTTTAATCTTTTTTATTTCTTTATACATTGGTTCTATATGTTGTTCCCTCTTGGAAGATAGAATATAGGCGTTCTTTACTATTCCGACCCTATCTTCTTCTGTTTCAGGGTCAAATATATTGCGATTCTCAAACACCAAGGTTCTTCCATACGTGTTCTCTACAAGTTCTTCATCCTGAACTCTTTTGCCGCCAAGTTCTGAAACTGGCGTATTAAATATCGCCCTTCCTCTAGATTCAATATAGGGTCTATTAGCAACTTTTAACAATTCATCTTTTGAACAAAACTTAAGTATTTCAACAAAAGACTTACTTTCTGTTTGAAATTCTTCAAAAGAGAGTTTCAGTTCGGGTTCAGCTTGGTCAAAATATCCTGCCCATGTCTCCGTCCCATTACTTACAACAATTTTGCTACAAACATTCACATTATGTGGGAAGGCGGCATTTACTTCTACTGCATATAACCTTGCTTCCGAATAAGCAGTAACCAAATCCCCGCCAGGAGCTTTGGCTTCAATAACTAATAAAGGTATTCCTCTCATAGCAATAAGATAATCAGGATAATAATATTTTTGCTTACCCTTACCAATCAGATATTGTCTTAAGATTTGCTTTGTTTGTATATCAGAAGGTCTAAACCCCAAACCCATAGGACTAGAATTCGTCAAAAACTGATAAATAAATTTTTGCTCGACATCACTTTCAGTTTTCAAAGTATTATATTCGCAATATAACGACATCTGCCCAGACCTCCTCATTTCATCGCAATGTTATGTTTCAGAGTCTTCAGAGTGTTTCAAAATGACTGCTCCTGAAATAGAATTCTTCATGAGTTACTTAATTCCTCAAAGTCGTATTAAGAATTAATTACGTTTATTATTTGCGTTATAGCATGTTTTCGGTCGTATAGTGGAAAAGGACTGGGTCCGCTGTAATCGTGCGGTTTCCCAAGGTGTAGAGAATCAAATATGAATAATCAACCTCTGTGTGCTGTCTTAGAAGAGATTTTCCAAACCACCAACACTAGGGGGGGTACTGGAGACTTTTAGAATCGGCAATAATTTAGGTTTAAGTTTTGAATGCTTTAGTCCTTGTTCATTTAGCGGAGCTATGCAGTCTGAATCAATACAAATATCTTTAATTTCATACAGCTTTGAACTGATAGCCTTACACTTTTGATAATTAAATATTGTGATATTGCATCCGCCTTTGTGCAATGAACTATTAAATTTTATACCATCGTACTCTAAATTTTTTAAGTATTCTGCGATATATTGAGTAGGGATATAGTCATGTTTATTTGTGTTGATAGGCTCAGAGAATTTCCACATAATTAATAACATTAACTTATCTTCAAGAGAACTGTTAATGCTGTCAACACCATGATAAGAGAAATCGGCTATCTTTATCTCTTCGGTTACTTTAATTTCTGCCACACTTATATTTCCTCCAAGGTATGGCCTCACTTCGGTTAAGGCGGTATAAGGAGATTCAGAAGTATATAAATACTTGATTAATGATGGGTTAGCTCTTCCTTCTGTTACCGAACTATTATCTTTAGGAACGAATGAATTATCTTCATCATATCCCCAGAATCCTGAGTTCCTCTTCGATTCAATAGCCGTCTTATTGCGCATTGTATCAAATGTACTATACATATCCAATCCATCCAAATTGAAATCAGAACCAAGGTATTTAGTGAAATAAGGCTTTTCATTAAATATTCTTGCCCTATAAAGTATGGTGTTCTCTTCTATTGATTCTTTGTGATTCTCCGCTATTGTTCTTGTAAAATCTAAAACTGGGTGGTTTAAAATGAATCTATTTCTGTATAGAATTTCTTCCTGAAAGCTACGCCATAAATCGATAGCTTGATTTAAAACTGAATCCGCCTCTTCCATCCTTACCTCCATTAAATACGAACATATTCAAGGGTCGCAACAAGTTTGAGTGTCTCAAATAATCTACTTAACTTCTTTTTCTCAATGTTTACCATTAATGCACCACTTTCCTTCTTTTTATTGTTATGCTAATCTCCAACCATCCTCCTTACAGACAAAATTGCTATAATACCCCGACAGTTTTCAAATGAAGCGTAGCTTTTTGCATATGGTTAAGGGGGTTGTGGGAAATTACTTGTCTTAAATTCAATAATTCCCCAACTATTTCCTGCACGAATTCTAATAATATAATTATGTTGAACGCAGAGTTTAAAATATCTATATGTTGAAAACCTATAGTTAGCCTCAAAAATAAAGGATAACAATGAAAATATGTCGAAATATCCATTTGGAAGAGATTGTATTAGCAATTTAGGAGGATACTGTAGTGTCAGCAAATTTATTAGCTTTAAAATTGTTACTTGATTTCAATGACCAAAAGGTCAATAACTTCATACAATCTTTAACAAATGAAGAAATTTTATCACTTAAAGAAGATTCATTTGAAAATATAGAGAAATATTCAATTATCCCCAATTTATTTATTGATTTTGAAAAGGTTAAAATTGTGAAAAATCAAGCCGAAGAAATAATATTTAAGAGCTCTGAAAAAGGTATCAAAGTAATTTCGTTGCTCGATAAGAACTACCCTAGTAATTTACTTAAAATTAAAAACCCTCCACCAATACTTTTTGCTAAGGGAAACATTAAACCAGATGCCTATAAAAAATCAATAGCATGTGTAGGTACGAGAAAGCCATCTGCGTTTGGTATTCGAACGGTTGAGGCCCTAGTTCCACTGTGGGTAGATGAAGGATTTGCAATTATTAGTGGTCTTGCAGATGGTATTGATACTGAATCACATAAAGCGTGTTTGGATAATAACGGCACAACTGTGGCTGTTCTTGCACATGGATTAGACTCAATTTATCCAAAATCCCAAGAGAAATTAGCAGATAGAATACTGAATAATAATGGATTAATTATGTCTGAGTATCCTATAGGGATTAACCCACAAAAACGAAATTTCGTTCAACGGAATAGAATTGTTAGTGGAATATCTGAGGCATTAATTGTATTTGAATCGACTATAAGAAGTGGAACTATGCATACAGTAGATTTCGCCAAAAGCCAAAATAGACCCATTTTCTGTCCTGTACCTGTGTATGACTTAGAGGTTATCGAGGGGGTGCGAAAGATATTAAAGGATGGCACCGCAATCCCAATTAATACCATCAATGATTACTTTGTTGTTCTTAATGAATTGGGCTATAATTCTTCTCGTTCGTTCAAAATGGATAGAGAGATTTTAGCTCCCAAGAGTGAAAGAATCTGTAACATTATTCAAGAATCAACAAAGGAGTTTTCCAAAGAAATGATTAAGGGAAGGATGTCGTTAAAAGATTATAATATTGCCTTGAACGAGGAACTATATGATAGCTTCTATAATATTTTGCAGGAAAGCAAGTTAACTGTTGAAGAAGTATTAAATAGTTTTTTATTAGCCGTTGTCAATAAGCATAAAAAACTTAGAGAAGAGAGGGCTGTGGAAAATGAACAATAAGATTCTAATGGTTTCTATAGACAGTGCTATCAGTCCGTCTACAAAGGTACCCTACGAAGGTGTTGTTGAGGCTTTCACTCAGCTTACCGATAGTGGTGACATTATAGTTTTTATGTCGCGCACTTATGAAAAGTTACAATTAGCAAAGTCTGTTTTTAAAGATGAGACTAAATATAAATTCCCTTATAGGAAAGATGCGAAAAAATTCGTAGAAAAATATCCTGGAGGTTATTTTGTAGTTCTCGGAAGTAATGAGCAAGATTTGTACTTGGCTGCTAATAATAGACAACTGCTTATAAATCCGATGTGGTCAGAAGTAAAAACTGTTGAAATTGAAAAGTACGGTATTAAAATTTCTCATCCAGCCTTACTGGTTAAATTTATAGAGATTATTAAAAACCAATCTTCGTGGTACTATAATGCAGATTTAGGTGATAGTACACATGTTTTATCGCTTTATAGTGCAAATACATATATAGGGAGTCATACAAAAGAAGAAAAAGCTCTTGTAGCTGGTTTTCAGTCTTTATTAAAAGAAGGTGATAAGAGATATTATGAAGTTCTTCTTTATCATTTCCTAGCTGGTATTGCTAATAACGATGAATTTAGAGAAGTTCAAGATTGGGCTATTTTTCCTTCTTCTGGAACGGAGCTAAATAAGGATATGCTTCAATTTAAAGAGAGAGCTAGAATCGTTATGAACGGGAGGAAAGCAGCACCACTTTTCATCAGGCACACGCCTACTAGAAAAAGTCGTGGTATGGAAAAAACTGAGCGAATACCGTGCGATAGACATTTTGATACAGTCATACTTAATGAATCTTACAAAGGGAAACTTAAAGGGCGAACAGTCTGTGTTTTAGACGATTTTTTAACTAATGGTACATCATTTGAAACTGCGCGAAATCTTTTATTAACGCAAAATGTGAAAAAAATAATTTTTGTTTCTGTTGGTCGATTTGGAACTAATTATTTTGCACAATACTACAAAATAAATGGTGATGTATTTAGCCCTGGATACAGCTACGAGTTACTTAAAAGGCTCTCCATAGTAGGTAGCACAAATACGGGAGCTATTGAGGAGATTAATTCACTATATCGTATTATCTATGGTATAAAAACCTAAGATTTCGGAACACGTGCAAGGGGATTTATTCTATTGATGCTTTGAAAAATCATTGAAGAATATGGCAATAAGATTCACTTGTCACTTTAGATATATGAACATAATATGCGGTTGTGGTTACCACATAGTAGTTGGCTCTTTAGCGATTCTAGAGTTATGCATAATTCATCTCATAGTTGCGCATAAGATGAATTATGCGCAACTATGCGCTATAATAAAGCTGTAAAACAAACAGAAGAGGTGAAATAGTGGCAGAAAAAAGTTGCGTTAAAATCATTAAGGACTTCTCTGACCATATTTTGTCCAAAGGTAAGAGCGAATTGACTGCAAAAAACTATCGTCAATCACTGGGAGCATTTGACCAGTGGCTTATCGACAATGACGGCCAGTTAATTGCTCTAACTCGTCTGGACGTTCAGCTCTATATTCAAAGCCTAGAGTCTAAGGGCAACTGTGCCGTTACTATTAATAATAGATTTGCGGCAATCTCACAATTCGCTCGCTTCATTAAGCGTCCAGACATTATCGAGGACATACGTCTTCCTGAAGTCCGTCAGGTTCGAAATATCGCTCCACAGTCGATAGAACGTAAAGAGCGAAACAACCTCCTAAGAGAAATTGAGCGTAAAGGTAACCTGCGCGATATTGCCATCGTTAACGTATTTTTAAGGACTGGACTCCGCGTATCAGAGCTAGTTGCCTTGAATCGTTCTGACTTAACTATAACCGAGCGGTCTGGGTCGGTTAAGGTGCGTAACGGAAAAGGGAACGTATCTAGAAAGATTCCGCTCTCAGCAGAGGCTCGAATGTATTTGAACCGATACGTTGTGACTAGGGATGATACTGACCCTGCTCTGTTCTTGTCAAATTATCATCAGAGAATCAGCATTCGGACAGTCCAACATATGTTGGGGAATTACGGTTTCCATCCTCACCAACTTAGACACACTTTCGCAAAAGAACTGGTTAGCAAGGGTATTGACCTTTCAACTGTAGCAGACCTTTGTGGGCACGCGGACATAAATATTACTCGTCGTTATTCTAAACCTACGGAAAAGGACTTAGAGCAGGCAATCGATAAGGCGTTCTCGTAATCGTAAAGTAATTAAGGTTACCAAGGTGTGGAACGCCCTCTTGGAAGAACTGAGTTCGATAGTCCGTTGAGTGGCGATAAAGTACGATGAGGTTCAACCAGGTTCAAGGAGGTCCGACGAAGTTAGACCAAGTTGGAAGGAGTTTTATAGTTCGATAGTTTGATTCAGTTCTATGAAGCACAATGGAGCTTTTGAGAGTTGATGATATTTTGGATGGGGATGGATGCAACCATGGATAATCAAAAACTCTTAGAACGAATTCAGAAGCTATTTAAGTTAGCGGAAGGCAATGAAAATGACCATGAAGCTCAAAGTGCCTTGTTAGTAGCCCAAAAACTTATGGTTGAAAATGGTATTGAACAGTCGGAAATTGAGAGACTATCAAATATTCAAACCCCAAAAGAAGTGGTTCAAGAGAATGTGACAAACGGCGAGCGACTACTCTGGTGGAAAAGAAGCCTAGCAAGTATCATCGCTAAGAATTTTTGCTGCAAGTCATATATATCAAGGTCCGACAGAGATGATGGAGGTCTAATTTATCTTGGGTTAAAAGAGGATGTTGCTTTAGCTGAAACTGTTTATTCATTTGCAAAAGAAGCCATTGTTTATGGGGCGAGTCGTTATGTTGCCGACTATAAGAAAAATTACCTAACTAAAGCTTACACTGGACATAGAAACGACTATATGTCGGGGTGGTTATCAGGCTTATCTGCTCAATACAAAGAACAAGTTGAGAAAAATAATTGGGGGCTAGTATTAGTGGTCGATAGCTTAGTTATTACCGCTTATGAGGACCTTAAATTGAGAAAAGGTCAGGTGAGCTCTCGTTATACTGCTAATAACCAAAATGCCATGCGAATAGGATATCAAGACGGAAAAGCATTTAATGGGATTTCGAAACGCATAGATTAATTTAACATGTGCTTTATTTCAATTTATTCTCCGAAGGGAGGTTGTCCCATATAAGATTATTTCACAGGTCATGTGCCCTAGCTTTATATAGCAAGGGCGCATTTTTTTATTGATATTCTCAGTGAGTGTGGTTATAATAAGAACACTAGTTCGATATATAAACAAATATATGTACTGCGAAGTGAACGGAATGAAAGATGTATGTGTCGAGTGTAATCGTGTGGATTATTGTCTGGAGCCGTGTGAACAGTGGCTAATCCAACATGACAAATGCCCAGTTTGCCAAAATAAGCTCATCCATACTGGAGGATGTAGCGAGTGCATAACTGGAGATTGGGCGAAGTGCGGATAACATGAAAGTGCTAATGAAACCAATTGAAATGATTGCCTGGTTTCCTGAGGACGGGCCACCGAATCCAATAAAATATCGACTAAACGGAGTTGTCATTAAGGTAGAGAAAGTGACGTCGAAGTCTGAAGAAAAGCTAGCAGGGAATCGAATGATAGTTTACTTGTGCCAGCGCGAGATTAACGGGGAGTTAAGGCCGTTTGAGCTTAAGTTTGAATTACAGACCTGTAAGTGGTTTTTATTTAAAGAATAGGAGGGCATAGCTTAACAGTGGTGATTGAGATGGTAATTGTTGGTGTGAATTAAAATGCCAAAAAGCTGACTGTTTTGCCTGTCCATGAGTTGACGAATAGAAATGACCATGACTTTGGCCTAGCGTCAGCATATTGAATTTTATCCGAGAATTTTCAATGCACTTTATATGTTAAGGGTTGAAACTAAAAAAGGAACTATTAAAAATTAAAGGATTAGAGCGTCTATATACTGACTCTATAGGTAGTTCCGACCAGCATTGGGATTAATAAAATTACGGTTATAGCTATCTATAATGTTTATGTTAATTTGAACTTGTAAAGAATCAATAATACGGAGTTGAAAAGAAATGGAGGATTTATTAATTATGGACGATTTGACTAAGAGACGAATAGTAAGGATGAAGAATAAAGGAAAAGAAAACGTATATGAAAATATCATTGATGAAATTATTAACTTAGAAACTGACGAAACGTATAGTTTTGAAATCGCGGATTTAAAAGCCGAAAGAAATGGTCTGATTGAAGATGAATTTGGGATTATTAGCATAGGGGTTAAGCGAATAAGGGAATTTGATTCAGACATAATACTGTTCTCGGATTATGGAACTGGAGTCTTTGCTATTGCTTTTGGTTTAGTATGGAAGGAAGAAGATATAAAAGCCATAATTGAAAAACGATTTAGGGGTTACGGTTTTGTTGATGCTTTTGAGGATTAGGAAGGAGTCTGCTTGGAAGAGGGAAACCAAGACCCTTAGGCGATAAACTTCCATAAGAATTGGACGAAATTAAGAAGAAAAAAAACCCTTCTTTTTAGTTGTAAGTATTGTGTAGGAGGGTAGGTGTACGTTTACATATATCACCATAACATATTGTCACTTACCTTAGAGGTTATTCCAACCAGCACAGGCATTTCAGTTGTTTTAGTTTAAGTTTTTATCTTCTGGGATTGTGCAAAAAAACATTTGGTTTGCCGAATCTTCTCTAGGTCTTGGTGCTTCGTACTTAAGGTTTCATCTAAATCAAATAACCCTTGTGCCGCTTCAACGGTGCAAGGGTTTTGCATTCTTAGATTGGGACATATCAGACTACGGAGTGTTCAATGTGGTACCCAGCAATTTAAACTAACAAACACTTATTATTTCTGACTGCACGGCAGGTGTTCTATGCCCATTAATTAGTGTCGGAAGGCCCCGTGCAAGTAGATAATAGATAAAACATTATCGACCTAGCAGACTATTTCCCTTCCTTAAAAAAGTGTAATATCACGCATATAGAAGCAAAAGGCTTCATTAGCAAAAGGGAAGAACTAAATGATTTACAAACCCCTGCAAAGACATCGTTTTGTAAGTTGATGGCAGTTTAAGAGTTAAAGAAACTATTTGCGAAGAATAAATAATTTTAACAAAGAAGTAATTACCAAAGCTTAGGAACGTGGAGTGTGCGTGTCGAATAGATATAGTGAAGCGGCAGTACAAGTAGTATTTTGAGATGAGAAATGGATTACCAGAGTAGTTTAGCAAATGCTGTTCTGGAGACAAATGTCATCTTTAATTGGTTAATTCCCCTTACCGAAGTCAACCACCGAAAATCAAATGGAAGAAGGAATCTTAAAAATGAATTTATTGAAGTATAGTATCTATCCCTTGCCATACATCTTGCTTACCTCTATAAGCGAATATGAGAGATTTAATACTCTTGTTCAGGGGATGCCTGGATTTAATTCCAACAATGAAGTATTTGATATTCGCAAAAAGATGTATAAAAGAGTTAAGGTTAAGCAGAAAGAAAATTTCGAGGCGTATAAGATTTCTAACCTAGGTATGTACATTTTCGCTGATTCTTATGAAGGTAATGATGCTCTCATTAAAAAGACCATAAGTGAAATCGATGTTATTATCTCTAATGATTCGTACTTAGTGAAGAAGGTTGCTAAGATTCGTTCTATTTTATGTGAAGAGTATTACGAGCAGGATTACATTAATAATACATATTGGCGAGATTGGCGAGATTGGCGAGATTTGCGTGAGGAGGCGATGAAGGCAGTTCTAGATTCAAAGAAAGCATGTGAAGCGTCAGTCGATTTACCTTCATAGATGATTTAAGAAAGGCTAAGAAACCAGTGAAAGATTGAAATGAGGTATGACCAAAATAGAAAGTCTTGGCCCCTTGTAAGAAGGATAATGGAAAGGTTCCATTATCCTGGCCTGATAGATTTCTCTATCTAATAATCCGCATATAATCAAGATTTCAGTTGATTCCCGATGACATAACATATGACATAGCGTGTTTATGTCAAACTAAGCCTGTATAAATGCATATTCTTAGAGGGTAAATGTTTTAAGCAAATTTTAAGAGATGGGAAGTAAAAGATGGAACTAAAGTTGATAGACGCTGACCAGCAATATTTAGCTCACAGAATAGAGATTAATTTTCTTATTGCTCTTGGAAGTAATAAAAACCTGCATGACGAAATTGACAGAGTTTATACTTCCAATAAATTGGAGTTTTATAATGCGTACAGAAATTCACGTTATAAGAATAATAGGCTTTTCTATTCTTTTCCTACGTCGTATACAGAAAGAATGATTAAAGTAACTGGAATATTCTGTTGGTGTTATGAGAAACAACAGACCGATGTGCTTACGAGGTTAGTTAGAGTTGGATATCAGAAGGTATGGAATTTCTATCATAATAATAAAGCTATTTATTTAGATGACTTTTGTAGTCATATATTCAACAGTACACAAAAATTTAATAAGACCACTGAACAAGAATTAGTCGGTATTGTATCAATAATATTTTATCTTTGTTATAATTCAGGAAAAAAATGTGAACTTGAGTCATTCGGTGATTCTATTCAGCTAAGTTTCAATGTAGATTATAATTTTGAATATGGATTTTCTTTAATGAATGAGCTGTCAACTCCAGAAAAGATTAAGGAATTACGTGAAGTTTATTGGCTTTCAAGTAAATCCAAAAATAAAACATTACACCAGCTTCTGGATAGCATTGAAATGAAGGTAATAAAAGAATCTAAATTTCACGACAACAAATCTAATCGTAGAAAAAGCATAAATAATTACGCTGAAATATTCTTTTTTTGACGTATCAGAAAGTATAAGTTTTGAGGGTACCCCTTTACTTGCGAATTTGGTATGATGAAGTCATGGAAAATAACATTTTGAGGCGGATTTTTTTTGACGACGAGAGACACTGGGATAGATTTGTCGAAAAGTACGGAGATCGTATAAGAGCAATTGTTATTAAAGAAGTCGAGAAATTCCGGAATTGTGGCAATCCCAAAAATGGGTTTAAGCTATTAGTTTGCGAAGGCTGCCATGATCTACGGATCGTTCCGTACCGTTGTAAAGGAAGATTTTGCACAACGTGTTCAAGTGGTGAAACTGAGGAATGGAGCCGAATGATGGCAGAAGACGTTCTTCAGGTAAATCATCGACATGTCGTGTTTACGATAGATGAAGGATTAAGAGAAATATTTCAGAGGCATCGACAGTTACTTAAACCTCTTATGGATGAGGCGGTCGGGATAATTCAAGAGTGGTTTAAGAAGAAATTTAAAATAACGCCAGGAATCATAGCGGGGCTACATACGTTTGGGGCTCAGATGAACTTTAATCCTCATGTTCATATGCTAGTAAGCATGGGCGGAATGAAGAAAAATGGGGAGTGGAAGGTATACGACTATATACCTTTTCCAATGTTGCGTAAACAATGGCAGACCGTAGTTTTGAAGCTAATTCGCAGCAATTTAAACGTTGCAGAAAAGAAGAAGATCCAACATCTTTTACAGAAAGCCTATTCAGCCAATGGAGAAGGCTTTTATGTTTATGCTCCGAAGCAAAAGGGAAATGTGAAAGTTCAATTAGGATATATCGGTCGTTATATTCGTCGACCCGCAATAGCGTTACATCGGATCGAGGCATATGACGGCCAATATGTAACCTATCGATATCATGACAAAAAAGATGGACAAGAGAAACGGGAGACACTAACAGTTGAAGAGTTTATAAAACGATTAATCGTACACATTCCGGATGAGCAATTTAAAACAATCCGTTATTATGGTGTGTATTCCCGAAGAATCAAAGCACGTTGTAAAAAACTAATCTCAGTCTGGCAAAAAGAAGTAAGACGATGGATCGTAAAGGTTAAAAAGATAGTAAAACGAAGAAAATGGGAGCAACGGATAAAAGAGCAGACAGGAAAAGATCCAATGGTATGTCCGCATTGTCAGTGTTATTATGAGTACAAGGGAGAAGTCTGCCTAAAAGATGGACAATTGGCAATAAAGTATGCAAGTGATGAGGTAGCAAGAGCTTGCCTGGAAAGGATGATTTACAATATCACCGGTATCAAAACAACGAAAACCCAACAAAAAGAAGAATTCACAAAACCAGAGAAGAATGCCGATCGAGAACAGTTCTGTCAATTACATTTGTTTGCAGTGTAATGAGCAAGAGAAAATACCGTTAGAAGTCGTAAGGAATTTTGATGCTATGGATGATGGTGATCCAACCGTTCCTCCGCAGTTTAACTGTGAGAAATGTGGAGGGGATATGTACCCAGAGTATTATAGGGGACTCCACGGTTATGAATACAAAATTTCGGATATCCAAGAACAATAAAAAGGACCGAGGCCGCAGCCTCGGTTTTTCTTAACGTATCAGAAAGTATAAGTTTTGAGGGTACCCCTTTACTTGCGAATTTGGTATGATGAAGTCATGGAAAATAACATTTTGAGGCGGATTTTTTTTGACGACGAGAGACACTGGGATAGATTTGTCGAAAAGTACGGAGATCGTATAAGAGCAATTGTTATTAAAGAAGTCGAGAAATTCCGGAATTGTGGCAATCCCAAAAATGGGTTTAAGCTATTAGTTTGCGAAGGCTGCCATGATCTACGGATCGTTCCGTACCGTTGTAAAGGAAGATTTTGCACAACGTGTTCAAGTGGTGAAACTGAGGAATGGAGCCGAATGATGGCAGAAGACGTTCTTCAGGTAAATCATCGACATGTCGTGTTTACGATAGATGAAGGATTAAGAGAAATATTTCAGAGGCATCGACAGTTACTTAAACCTCTTATGGATGAGGCGGTCGGGATAATTCAAGAGTGGTTTAAGAAGAAATTTAAAATAACGCCAGGAATCATAGCGGGGCTACATACGTTTGGGGCTCAGATGAACTTTAATCCTCATGTTCATATGCTAGTAAGCATGGGCGGAATGAAGAAAAATGGGGAGTGGAAGGTATACGACTATATACCTTTTCCAATGTTGCGTAAACAATGGCAGACCGTAGTTTTGAAGCTAATTCGCAGCAATTTAAACGTTGCAGAAAAGAAGAAGATCCAACATCTTTTACAGAAAGCCTATTCAGCCAATGGAGAAGGCTTTTATGTTTATGCTCCGAAGCAAAAGGGAAATGTGAAAGTTCAATTAGGATATATCGGTCGTTATATTCGTCGACCCGCAATAGCGTTACATCGGATCGAGGCATATGACGGCCAATATGTAACCTATCGATATCATGACAAAAAAGATGGACAAGAGAAACGGGAGACACTAACAGTTGAAGAGTTTATAAAACGATTAATCGTACACATTCCGGATGAGCAATTTAAAACAATCCGTTATTATGGTGTGTATTCCCGAAGAATCAAAGCACGTTGTAAAAAACTAATCTCAGTCTGGCAAAAAGAAGTAAGACGATGGATCGTAAAGGTTAAAAAGATAGTAAAACGAAGAAAATGGGAGCAACGGATAAAAGAGCAGACAGGAAAAGATCCAATGGTATGTCCGCATTGTCAGTGTTATTATGAGTACAAGGGAGAAGTCTGCCTAAAAGATGGACAATTGGCAATAAAGTATGCAAGTGATGAGGTAGCAAGAGCTTGCCTGGAAAGGATGATTTACAATATCACCGGTATCAAAACAACGAAAACCCAACAAAAAGAAGAATTCACAAAACCAGAGAAGAATGCCGATCGAGAACAGTTCTGTCAATTACATTTGTTTGCAGTGTAATGAGCAAGAGAAAATACCGTTAGAAGTCGTAAGGAATTTTGATGCTATGGATGATGGTGATCCAACCGTTCCTCCGCAGTTTAACTGTGAGAAATGTGGAGGGGATATGTACCCAGAGTATTATAGGGGACTCCACGGTTATGAATACAAAATTTCGGATATCCAAGAACAATAAAAAGGACCGAGGCCGCAGCCTCGGTTTTTCTTATTTTAAGGTCTTTGGTATTAATGCTCATGTCTTGACAGAAGGACTCACATTGACGATGAATGATTTCGACCAATTTTCGGTAGCGTATTATCAACAACAAAGTGATGGTACATTGAAAGATGAAGAGTGTGATTTTTTTATAATTGCATGTTTGTTTATTAAGGCTCTTGTTGTGGAATATGAAAATACTAGAAAAATATATCTATCTAGTGCCAAGGAAGATAACTACTTAGATACATTAAAACTAAAAACGGAAATGGTAGCAAAACTGGAACTGTTTCAAAAAGAGAAAGCCAATTTTAAGTCAGAAATAGCGCGCTTAGAAAACACGACACTGAATTATAAAAATGATGCAATCCGTTGGCAACGGGAAGCAACTCGGATGCGACAGGAGATAAATCAAGCCGAGTTAGATAGAAAAGAACTCTTAGCACTTCGTGAGTATATTTTTGAACAGCAAACATTATCCGAGGAATCAAATGACGATTTAGATGACTATTCTAAGGCATTAGAATTACTTGGAAAACATAACTATGTGATTGCTGGTGGACATCCTAATTTAGTGAAAGGATTAAAAGAGATTTTGCCGAACCTAACCTATCTTGATATGGATAACTTACACAAAGATTTACGGTTTTTAGATAACCAGGAGGCAGTCTTCATAAACACAGCTTATTTTTCCCATGCTTTCTATTATAAGGTCATGAGCAGAATGGAAATGAACAAGACTAAACTTTTCTACTTAAGGAGCTCGTCAGTAAAGGGAGTGGTGCTTAATATAAGCAAGCTATTAAACATGTAGCTTGCTA
This sequence comes from Desulfosporosinus burensis, assembly GCF_054657535.1. Classification (NCBI taxonomy): domain Bacteria; kingdom Bacillati; phylum Bacillota; class Clostridia; order Eubacteriales; family Desulfitobacteriaceae; genus Desulfosporosinus; species Desulfosporosinus burensis. The sequence continues at coordinate 232,404 of NZ_BAAHYN010000004.1, read as the reverse complement.
GATGGCATACCCCTCAACGGTTTTAATCTAAATGAAATGATAATAACCGAAGGTCATCAGGTTGAATTTTGTTTGGAAGGGAAGAAGCTAATGGCGAAAAGCGTTGAAGAAATGACAAAAAACTACTTGTTGATGCAGGGATAAAAAAAGGGATGCGTGTTCTTGACATTGGGTGCGGACGAGGTGACTTATCACTTTTACTCGCGGATATGGCTGGGGCAGAAGGAACTGTCTTAGGATTAGATTTGGAAGTTTACTGAGAACGGACATATGGAAAAATTGGAACTCTTCTCATCCATAATTGGCATGTGTTCAAAGGCAATTTGTATATAGATGAATTACTAAATTATAAAGCTTGCTATAACTATAGTATGGTGTGGGCGCTCACTTTAATTGACATTAAAGTGAGCGTTTTTTCTTGCCTTCTTTGTCGTTTCTAGGAGATAATGATTGTCATGTGGCTAAATAGGCCACATGACAATCATTAAAAAAGGATAAAAGAAAGAGGAAACATCATCGGCCCGCCAGCCTCGTTTCCTCTTTCCCATTGGTTACTACCAATATGAGTTTACCTGAAGAAATCTGGACTGTCCAGTCTTATATTGAAGGCTTTATTGATGGTTGCCCAAATCACTTGCGTCCAAGGGTGTGTCCCCACTGCTTTGAGAAAGCGATGCTACATAAACATGGAAGTTTTAAACGAACAGTGTATACGTTATTAGAAGCGTTCATTATATCCATCTACCGGTTTAAATGTATCAAGTGTGGGAGAGCCACATCATTTCTTCCTAACTTTGTGATGGAACACCATCAGGTGGCATGGGAAGTTAAAGAAGAAGTGATCCGCCAACAGTTATCTGGGGTAGCTTTGGTAAAAATTGCGGAAGATCTAGTCACTTCGGCGGGGAGGTTTAGTGAGAAGACTCTTTGGCGCTGGAGCAAAGCGATCCATGATGAACTGAAAGACTCATCCTCCGAACAATGGCGGATTATCATAGAGAAGTTGCCCCATGTGGAAATCCCTGTTGGCCCGTCGAAACCAGCCCGAGAATGGTCCTGGTTGTTTAGGGCTTGGGAGCAAGTAAGATCGACAATACCAGGATTTATGACTATCGGACTTCTTACTTGGCTCTACCAGATTAAACGCTCAAGGGCGGTGACGGTTGGTTAGCTTGATCCCACAAAAGCTGTCCATAGAATGGCGAAACTTTTTCAGTCAGAATAGCGGTAGGGGCAACCCTAGCCTAACTTTATGTTTGAAGGAGTGAGAAACCATGGATTTTGCTACAGATGAACAGATGGCAGCGTTTCGTTACGGATTAATAGCACCGATTGTATCTCGTCAGACTCCGATGATTCCTGGAGGGCTGAAGCGTCAGCTTGCTCAAATTGCCGCGCTCAATTACACCATTCCAGGCAGCCACAAGACTCAGGTTAGTGTACGCACGCTTGAGCGCTTTATGGCAAACTACCGAAAAGAGGGGTGGGATGGGCTTAAACCTAAAAAACGTCCTCAGAAAAACGCCATAGCTTTACCGGCCCCCATCTTACAAAAGGCCATTGAGCTACGCCGTGAACGACCCGAGCGAAGTGTGGAGCAGATTATATACCTATTAGAACATAGCGGTTTAGCCTCGGAGGGAGTGCTTGCCCCAAGTACCTTATCCCGGCACTTGCGCAAGGCAGGTGTCAGCCGCCAGGAACTCTTGCAGGCTGTGGAATCATCGAGAGGGCATCGACGTTTCGAAGTGGAAGATGTTCATCTCATGTGGCAGGCGGATTTTCAACATACCCTTTATTTGCCGGACCCACAGAATCCTAAGAAACGTAAAAAAGCAATGTTATTCGCCATCATTGATGATTTTTCCAGGGCGATTGTCCACGGAGAATTCTACTGGGATGAGAAATTGCCTCGTTTAGAAGATGCCCTCAAAAAAGCGATCTTGCGCCACGGAGTGCCCTCTCAGTTCTACTGCGATAATGGGAGCGTTTTCTCTTCCCACCATTTGGTCCGGATCTGTGCCAAGTTAAACATTAAGCTTTCTCACTCGCGTCCGTACAAACCAATGGGCCGAGGAAAAATTGAGAGGTTCTTCAGATTTATTGATACAAGCTTCAGACCAGAGGCCCATGTACAGATTGGAAACGGTAGTCTTTCGACGTTGAAGCACTTAAATGAGGCCTTTACATCCTGGTTAGAAGGGTACTACCACTTACGTAAGCACGGTAGTACCGGTCAGTCTCCTATGGATAGGGCTGCAGGTATTAAACGGACTATGCGCCGGGTATCGATGATGGAACTGACCGAGATCTTCCTTTGGGAAGAAGCGCGAAAGGTGGATAAGGCCGGTTGTGTCAGCGTCTTTGGTAATCTCTTCGAGGTTCCGTCTCACCTTTCTAGTCAAACCGTCACGCTTCGCTTTGACCCCTACGAGCTAAGCGTAATGCAAGTATGGCATGAAGGAAACCGGCTACCCGATGCCCGACTTCTCGATTTAAATCGCAGTATCCATGAACGGGTCAAATCGAGATCCAAGGTCGAAAAACAGGAGGAAGCTCCAGCGACTGGGTTGAATTTTTTCAAAATGGCGGAGGAAAAACGCCGTAAGACATGGGCCCAAGAAGCCTTAAATTTCGGGCCAAAGCAGGAGGCTACCCATGACTGATCTGCCAAATGCCACCCATCTAATTCCGTTTTCTCGTTCTCCAATGAACGATATGTTCTTTGAGGTCGGTGCCTATGCTGAAGCTTTAGCTCGCTTACAGTTGATGGTTTCCAATTCTGGTTTAGGAGTGCTTACAGGAGAGGTTGGCAGTGGCAAATCGACCCTTGTCCGCCGTCTGGGTCTGACCTTAGACCCTGTTCGTTACCAAGTGATCTATCTCAGCCGTGCGGGGATGAAACCTCGGGATTTTTACTCGGAATTATTACGTGAGCTTGGGGAGGAGCCACTATTCTCTCTATTTAGGGCCAAACGTTTACTTGAACATGTTTTAACCGATCGGTTGATTCAAGGAAAGAAATTCTTAGTCTTGGTGATCGATGAAGCTCAGGATATTAGCCCGTCCATGCTCCTAGAGCTCCGGTTTGCTTTAAATCACCAGATGGATTCTGCGTCCTTGTTTTCCATCATCCTGGTAGGTCAGCCCGAGTTGAGACGAACCTTACGAATGAATAAGTATGAGGCCATTGCCCAGCGCATTCACCTTCAGTACCACCTGAATGGCCTTAACGCCCAAGAAACTGCAGCCTATATTCGACATCAAATGAAACATGCCAATCGTTCCACCCCTGTCTTTTCCGATAGTGCTTTAGCTCTAATCCACTCCGAGACGAAGGGCATACCTCGGCTAATTAACACTCTTTGTACTCATGCCCTCTATGAGGCAGATCGAAACGGGAGCGAGGTTGTGGAGGATGCTCAAATTGGGCGAATTTTAGCGGATGCTGAACGGCAACGTGGTAGTGCTATTTAGATAGTATCCACATTATCCCCAATATACACATGGATTGGCATGTGTATATTGGGGATTTTTCTTATCCACATTGACTGTCATTGCAGAGGAAAGTATTGGCGGTAGAATTCTACTGGTATTGGCGTATTGTCGGCACATTTCTTCTGCCATTGGCAGTGAGATGTACGCCGTCATGTGAGCTGAGAAGCGACAGTATGGGTGTGAATAATGGAAATACGTGAAATGATTTTAGATGATATTCCTCAATTAGCACAGTTATACAGGCAGTTTTGAGGCGAAGAATCTTGCGTTGAGTCTATGTGTAAAAAGTTTAACCAGTTTAATGAACATGGTTCGCACATATTGATTTGTGCAGTCGAAAACAACCAGCTAATCGGTTCTGTGATGGGTGTCATCTGCGGAGAATTATATGGAGAGTGCAAACCATTTATGGTGCTGGAAAATATGATAGTTGATAACAAATACAGAAATCTAGGAGTTGGAAAAGCACTAATATTTGAGCTTGAAAGAATGGCTGGTGACAAGGACTGTACTCAAATAATTCTTATAACAGAATCTAATAGAATTGACGCATGCAAATTTTATGAATCTGTAGGATATAATCCTGACTCACATAAGGGCTTCAAAAAGAAACTGAAATAATGGAGGAATTTAATGATAAGAATCAAGAAAATTACCGTAATAGTGTTAGCCGTTCTTACAATATCAGACAACTCATTTTATGACAGTGTTACGTTGAGGGCAGGTAGCTACTTTTTATATCAGAAAAAAGTAGCCCTTCACAGAGTTTTGGGTATGACGCTGACCTAGAGCCAATAGAGATGCTAGGATGTGAAAAAGAGGAGTGAAAGGTTATGCGTTCATTATTACTTGGTTTACTTATTGGCATATTAGGTTTAATCATTTCTCTCTTTTTACACAACGCTGATATTACTATGTATTCTTTGTTTACTATTGGACTCATTCCTATGGTTATATCGGGTTTTATGTCTGGGGCCTTTGTAAGTGGTGATAGGGTTAGAGGAAATTCGGTATACCCTGTGTGGTAGCAGCAATGGCCATATATTATATTCATCAGGGACAAACAGGGCATTGGAAACCTTCTAAAAACCATATTTACATATGAAACCGAATGCGTATAAATTGAGAATTACTTGAGTCCATTAGAAAATTTGTATAAGTTGGATGGGAGAAATGGGATGCCAAATCATACAGAGGTTTATAGTTCTAAAGCAGAAATTTATGAACGATTGATTTCACGGGAGGATTACCAAGGGAATATTTCGCGTAACCTGATGGGCCTATGTTCTTTTACTAACAGCGATGTTATAGATATGGGTGCAGGGACAGGCAGGTTAACGTGTATGGTTGCTCCATTATCAAAGTCGGTTACAGCATTTGATTTGTCCCAACCGATGCTGGATGTTACAGCGGAAAAACTCAAAAAGGCTGGATTATCCAATTGGAGAACTGAAGTTGCTGACCATAGAGATTTACCTACCAAGGATAATTCGGCAGATATTGTGATAGCTGGATGGAGTATTTGCTATTTAGGAAGCAGTGATGTTGCCCTTTGGCAGGACAATATTCATTCAGTTATCTCTGAAATGAAGAGAGTTATCAGACAGGGCGGCATTTTGATTATACTTGAGACATTAGGCACAGGACATAAAGAGCCAGTGCCACCAGACTTTCTTGTTGGGTATTTCAATTTGTTGGAGACATTAGGATTTAGTAAGAAGGTCATAAGAACGGACTACCAATTTCAATCTCTTGAAGAGGCCGAAGAATTGACTAAGTTTTTTTGGGGTAACGAATTAGCTAATGAAGTACATGAAGCGGGATTAACTGTAGTTCCAGAATGTACAGGGGTATGGTGGTTGACGGTTTGATTATAGCATTCTCAGGGGTGCTGACCTTAATATAACAGGGCATTTAGGGAATTTGGCAGAATGAATGTGGTCGTAATATATCTTTGAAATAGTTTCAGTGATTTCATTCTGGAGGAGGAAAAGATGAATGTTTTAATCTTTGGTGGGACGGGTTTTGTCGGAAGAAACTTGACAGAGGGATTACTTACTAATGGATATCAGGTATACGTTGTAACGAGGAATCCCCAAAAAACCGCTAACAGTTTTGAAAACAAAGTTAAGGTAATAGGATGGGACAATAGTTTACCTCTATCTTCTATTTATGAGTTACAGGAAATTGACATAGTAATTAATTTAGCTGGTGAGTCAATTGGAAATCGTCGATGGTCTAATTCTGTAAAGAAGGAGATATTAGCAAGTAGGATTAGAACTACTGGTGCAATTGTTACAGCCATAAATAATCGTACCATCCAGCCAAAAGTTCTAATTAATGCGTCAGCAGTTGGATATTATGGACCTCGTCTGGATGATGAGATAACTGAGACTGAAGAAGCGGGGCATGATTTCCTAGCCCTAGTTTGCCGAGATTGGGAAAACGAGGCATACAAGGTTCAAGGTGATTTAACAAGAGTAGTAACTATTCGGATTGGCGTAGTATTAGGAACTGAAGGCGCTCTTAACAGAATGGTAATGCCCTATAAATTCTACATGGGTGGCCCGCTGGGTACAGGAAATCAGTGGGTTTCGTGGATACACATCCAGGATTTAACGAGTATGATACGATTTGTAATCGAACATCAAGAGCTAACTGGTCCGATAAACGCAACAACTCCAGAACCCGTCAGAATGAGAGATTTCAGTAAGGTGCTAGGTGAGGTCTTAACAAGACCATCTTGGTTACCAACTCCCGAGTTCTTATTGAAAATAGCATTAGGACAAATGGCGGAAATGTTGATACATGGACAAAGGGTCGTGCCGAAGAAAGTTCTTAGTGCTGGTTTTAAATTTAAGTTTCCTAAGTTAAGGTCTGCGCTAGAGGATGCTTTGGGGAATAAATAGTCATGTCACATCATTCTTATGTAGCGTAGAATTTCCTGTTAATTGACGCCTCCGCATTATTCATATGCTGTGACGCATTGTAGGATTTCGTTCAGTTAAAATTATTGATATCTTTGGAGGTCTGAATATATGAAGCAGATAACAAAAAAAAGACTCATAATAACGAGCATTAGTATGGCCATCTTGCTTGGTGGAGTGGCTTATGCTTTAAACTGGGCATTTCTTGATATTCAAAGAATCAATGGTCAAGAATATCTTAATGAGTCAACTTCACCGAATGGAGCGTATACAGTGACGGCTTATTTAAATAACGGTGGGGCCACAGTTGATTATGCAGTTTTAGGCAGATTAATGAATAATAGTAGTGGCAAAATGAAAAATATTTATTGGCAGTATCATTGCGAAAAAGCTGAGATGGAATGGGTGAATAATGAGACTCTCAAGATAAATGGTAAAGAATTAAATGTTAAAGATGAAATCTATGATTACAGAAGAAAATAAGCATTACCTTGGTTTCGCTAGGTCGCATCAGCAGAAAAATGCGAATATAAGGAGGTACACAAAGCACTCCCTTATACTAATCGAAATTCAACTCTATTAAAAGCTTTTGCAATATGCACTTTCGTCGCGCCTTCTTAATGCAAAAAGGGGTTTAGTAGATATTCTAAGAGGTGAGTTCTGGTGAGCAAGAAGCATTTATATATCATAGTTATTTTCATGCTGGTGTTTAGTATGATGGGATGTTCTACACCGACAAGTAATAGTGTTGGAGACATCGTAGAGTCGTATTATAAAAAGCATGAACCGTCTAATAATGGCAAGACTCAGCTTTTTGCCCAAAAAGCTTTCAAGGAGGGAACTTTATTATTAACCGAAAAATACGATGGCGATGGACATACATATACGAATTTGTTTTTGCTCGATGAAAACAAGAGGATTATTAAGAAAGCACAAGGACAGACACCAATCAGCATGTGTTTTACAGTCAATGTCATTGAATATGAAGGTATCAAAATATTATTTGGTAACTTTAACGATTCAACTTGGTTGATTGAACGTGATAAAAAGAAACCAGTTGATATACAAAACATCTTGGTGAGATTTAAAAATAGTGAGGTATATAACGAGAAAGTGGAAAAGGGCTATATTATTTATTCAAAATCTTCATCTGATGTTGAAGTAGTTGAGCTATATGACAACAATGGTATACTACAAAGCGATTTAAAGGATTTGAGAAGATATGGAAGCGTGTTTAATGAAGCTTCTTTTGTTGATACTGTGCAGTAGGAAGAGCTGTCGGTGTTCAAGGGCACATGTTCTCTTTTTAGGTCTAAGTTTAAGAGGTTAAAGGTCTGGGGTGGGAGAAGTGTGAATAGAAAAAGTCTGCTTATATGAGCATGTTTGTTGTTCTTCTGATTGGATTGTTTTCGCAAAACTATGCCTTGGGTTCTTGGGTTAAAATGTATCCCAAGGATTTAGTGGAAAAGTCCGATGTGATTCTAATTGGAGAGATTTCTGGTCTCATTGGACTAGAGAAAAGAAAGTCACCGCCACCAGCAAATCTTTATTGCGTCGGCTGATAGTGGTCTGTAAAAAGTGATTTTTAGGGCATCTTATTGACGTATTCTATACAATGGGATTTCCTACCCAAGATGAATGGGCAAAATTACTAAAGCGCTAACGCCATTGACAGGAAAAAGAGAGGAGAATTTATGCAGAAGCTTGCTTTTTGTGGGAACGACTGTGTCGTGTGCCCAAGATACACTGCAACTCAGAGTAGCGATGTTTTGAAACTCAATGCGGTCGCGAAATTATGGAATCAACTTGGTTTGCGAGAAGCGATTGAATCTCCAGAAAAAATCATGTGTTATGGATGTTCCTCTTCAAGCTTTTGTAGGTATGGTATTCAACAGTGTGCAACTGAGAATGCAGTAGATAACTGCGGAAAATGCCAAGGTTATCCTTGCAATCTTACATTCAAGTCGTTTGAGCAGACGGAAATATACGCTGAAAGCATCAAAAGAAAATGTTCGGACGAAGAATACCAGCGTCTTAAGAAAGCCTTCTTTTATAAAAAAGAAAACCTAGATAAAGCTCAGTCACAGAGTCAGAACATAGCGAGGCTTGGTGAGGATGAATAAAAGCAGAAAGCTCAAGCTTGATAACAATTACATACCAATTCCGACGAATAAAGGCGATGAAATATATCCTAATGGAATTTTCAACTTCAATATTTCTAGAATACTTGAGCATATCGCGACAGGGAAGCTTGATGCTAAAAAAGAGTTAATCAATGTTAATAAGTGGTTTAGGACACATATTCGAGGTTCCGTGAACGAGATGCATTTGCCGACGGTCGATATTACAAAGCCTGTACTTCAAGTGGAAATCCGACCTGGCGTGTTTGAAATAATTGATGGCAACCATCGTATGGAAAAAGCGTGTCGTAATGACGTTGAGTTTGTCAATTCATATAAGCTAAATGGAGAGCAACTTGTAGCATTCTTTGCAGATGCGCGAGGGTATAAGGCATTTGTAGACTATTGGAATTCAAAGCTTTGAATCCATAAGTTTAAGCAACATAATCGATGAACAAATATATGAAATCAACTGGTTGATGTGATGATTGAGGACTTCATGCCAATAAACTAGGATAGGTGTGAAATCGTGTGCGAATCTTTATTAGTGGGGTAGCTTGTGTAGGAAAAACAACGGTGGGTAAAAAGTTAGCGGAAGAATTAGGATGTAATTTCTTCGATTTGGATGGAGAAGTTGAAAAATATTATGGAAGGGCAATTTCTTACCTTCAGAAAGAATCAATTGGACTTGAAAAGTTCAGGGCAAAAGTGGCTGTTGTCCTTCAGGAGATTGTAGATGCCAATCACGATAACTATGTAGTGGCTCTTCCACCGAGTGGTTTCCGTCAACCATACTGGAAAATCATCCAATCTATAAATTCTATTACTATTGTCCTTACTGATAGAGCTGTGAATATATTAAATAGGATTATATTTTTCGATGATGATTCAAACATAATGGAAAAAGACTTAACGAATCACGAGAAAGAGCATTACTTGCGGGAAATCCGCCTCGATATGGAATATTATGGACGTTTCTATCGTAAGGCAATGTTTAGGGTGAATTTGGAAGGGGCTAACGTGGAGAAAGTGGCTGAGAAGATTCAAGGGATGTTGAAGAGACTCAATAAAGGACCTCAGGGCGGATTTGAAGTAACTTAGCAGCCGTGTAACTGCGGCATATGTGCATTGAAAGACGTTTGTAACTACTGTATCAGCGGTTGCTAATGTCGGTGATGACTCAATATTTGCTAATTGGTCCAATAGCGGAAATCACCGCCCCCATGCGATTTTCAAGATAAAGTCATGTGAATTCGTCTGAGATTTTGTATGTGATTTTGAGTTTTGAACCTCTTAACGGAACCCGTTAGGTATATCCCTATGGGTGCCTCATTTAGTTCGTTATATATAAGGTTATCGATTAAATTTAACTTTCAGACCTCCTATTCTCAATTTCCAATGCAGATATGTTGTTGTCGGATAGACTAACTAAAGTAGACTAGAAAGACGCATCTGAGAATGCGTTAGGAAAAGGAGGCAAATGTGCATTGTGTACACTTGCCTCCTAAATAATGTGAATTTATCTGTGGTTTTGTGTGTGAACTGGTTAATTTTCATAGATTTTAGGCGTGAATTAACTTGCGATTTGAAGGGGTAATTTGCGTTTTTGCACCTCAAAATGGAACCTGTTAGCTATATACCTCAGGTCCTATTCTCTTGGATAAAAACCTCTATATCTCAATGAGTTCTGTTTTAACTAGCAAACTCAACAAATGAGGGCAACCTTAAATACCCAGCCCTGGTCAACGTACGATACTTAACCTTGCACTTCAGTTCATTAATTTTTGGAAAGAAAACATAATCATTTTCTTCTTTACACTCTAATATTTTAGCTAATTGGTAAACTGCTTTACGAGCTTCATCGGGGACTCCAAGCTCCATAACACCAGCAGACCTACCATCAGAAAAGTGTAGCAGCCAACCAAATTTGGATTTTCTAAACCCTGCAATTTCTACCGTTGCATATTGAAAGTTAATAACTTTTAACCAATTCTGAGACCGTTTTCCGATTTCATATTTGGAGTCTTTTTTCTTAAGCACAATCCCCTCAAGCTGTTGCTTTATAACTAAATTGAACAGTGCCTTCCCATTGCCTTCGATAGAGGGCACTTTATTTATCAGCTGCAAATCCTCTGGTAGTATATCATTAAGAATTTCCTTTCGCTCTGACAGGGGTAAATGATTTACCTTCTTACCTTTAAAATAAACCACATCGAAAACACAAAATGTCACAGGGTTGTTCTTTGAGATAGAAGGAATTCGCTTAGGACTGCTAACTTGAAACCGTCTCATCAATTTTTCAAAATCGGGCTTACCATTTTCGTCAGAGATAATAATTTCACCATCAAGTATTGTCCCTTTGGGGACCAGCTCTGTAACAAGTTCAGGAAAGCGTTCTGTTACCTCGTTCTCATGTCGGGTATAAAAATTCACACCACTCATCGTAGAGTATAGAAACCGAATACCGTCTAACTTTAACTCACTAAGCCAGTTGTAGTCATCAAAAGGGGTATCTACTTTTCGGAGAAGCATTGGGTTAACAAACATAATCCCACCTCTACCGTAAGTCTAACATGGGAAAAGCTTAAAGTCAGTTGGGAACTGTTGGATATATATTCTAGTCTAATACTGATACTCAATCAGTCGGGTTCTAGGTACGAGGGCTTCCAGAAAGGATACAATTGGCCTAAGTTTATCACTAAACTCCTGGAAAGTTGAAAGGACGCTACTGGCGTCCTTTCAACTTCGTTAATTGCGTCAACCACAGACTGGTTCATAATGCATGAAGGCGGCTGTTTAGCTTTTACGATAATCTGGCTCAACCCAAGCGAAGCTGGACTGTCAATTTTATTCACCGCCAAAAGGCGGGGTGGAGATACCTAACTATCATTACACATTTACGCTTAATAAGGTCAACAAGATTTCACTAACCTCATACACAATCGAAACGGAATAGCGGCCTGTCAGCCTCTGTTCCGTCCTTTAGCTTCATATGAATAATAGATATCCGTGAATTATGTCTTGTTGTTTTGCGGCCTTGTGGCTCCACCAAACTGTATTTGGTTCTTCGGAGCTCCCTTCTCCCCATATTCTATTGGCAACGGTGAATCTATTCAAAGAAGTGTCTCGCTGAAAGAGGGACTTGGATTAAGGTTTATGAGACTGCACCATGACCTTGATTTTTAGAAGGGGTTGATGGAGATGACGGGTCATATGGGGTGATTAATCGGAATCGATTTTTCAATTGTTTAGATAAATATTAAATAAAATATATTTTCTTAACATTATCTTAAGAAATTTTGTCTTAAATTGTATTGTAATTCATATTATAATAAATTGTAAATTAAAAATTGATGAAGCTTTCATTATTGTAAATAATAATTTACAATAAGTAATTTTTAATTTTCAAAAACGGCGTAATGGGTTAAACGGGGAGGTGTAAAATTGTTTAATATACTAAACATTAAGATTTAATTTGAAAGGAGTTGATTAAATGGCTATTTTCGATGATTGCGAATTTGTTTACTTTTTCTCAGAGATGGACTTTAATGCTTTTAAATCAAAGGTTTTGGAAGTCTATAAGGTTTACAATGGCTGTCTAAAAGTCGATGTTCAACGCGTTATAACTGTCAAGAAGTCAATTGAAGTAGGTGCTCATCAACTTTCAAAAGGAACTAAGTTAATCGAAATCGTAATCTACGGAAAATTGAACCCATTCCCCACCGAACTCGAAATTCTCAAGTTGCTTTTTGGGGAAAGCATTCCAGAAATACACGTACTATTTCTTAACGAGCTTCAACAACAAAACTATAACACTTCTGAATACCTTGACATAAATACAATAGTATTTCAATTAGATGATGATTTTATGGAAGTTGTTGATTTCCAAGTTCAAGAGATTTAAGTAATGTATCATCAACAAAGTCTTGAGGCGATGAGTATATCATCGCCTCAAGACGAACGTATTCATTAAGTTCTACGAACTACTGCTATTTGGTTTTATACAGTGTTCGAAAAGATAAGTTATTGACGAAAGAGGGTATGTTAAAATGACTGAAACAGTGATGTTGTTCTGCAATAACTATGAGGCTAACTATGATGCATGGTATAACATGATGCTGGATAATAAAAAAATTGAAGAGTTATATAGTAGTGGACGAGATTTTCATTACGTCATTAACCAGTTAATTCTCTTTTTTGAGATGTCTATAGATGAGATACTTAAAAGCTCTGAATTTATGGATTTTGAAAAATTAGAGCTGATATCTTTTGCAAAAGAATATTGGAAAAAAATCCAAGACAATGGAGTAGTATCATTTTAGTTAAGTCAGAAAACTCGTAATTCTGGTAAGAATAGGAAAAACGAAAGAAGGTAAATCCAGATGCGAGAATACGACAAAGACTTCAAACAAGAGGCCATCAAGTTGTCTTACGAATTAGGGACGACGGCTGCCTCAGAGAAACTGGGGATTCCAGTAACAACGCTATACTCATGGAAAAATCAATCAAAACGGTATGGAGAAGTAAGTTTTGTTGGCAGCGGACATAAACGTATTGACCCAAAAACAGCTGAAACCAAAGCAATGGAAAAGAAGATTAAAGACCTTGAAGCCGCCAATGATATTCTAAAAAGGGCCTTAGGTTTTTTCGCAGAGAGCCAAAAGAAATAGCTGCACGAGAGCTTTTTCATTGGATGTGGTTTCACAAAACTAAAGAGAAAACCAAGCACAGCATAAAAACCATGTGCAGAGTATTACTGGTTAGTGAAGCCGGATATTATAAGTGGTTAAAAAGGCAGTCCAAGCCTTACAAATACGAAGAACTTTTGGCTAAGATCCTTCAAATTCGTGCGGACAACCCGGACTATGGAGCATACAGGATTTATCTCCATTTAAAACTTTATCAAGGCTATACCGGTAGCTATTATGTAATCCTTAAGCTCTGTAAAATCAACCATCTTATGCTCAAGAAGAAACATCACTGTAGAGGAATAACCAAAGCAGATCTAGCCGCTCAAGCCAGTGCCAATCTCATCAAACAAGACTTTTCTGCAGTATCACCCAATCAAAAATGGCTTGGAGATGTCACAGAAATCCCAACGGCTGACGGAAAGCTTTATTTAGCCGCCGTATTGGATTGTTTCGATGGAAGTATCGTGGGATTTAAAATGGCAAATCACATGAGAGCCGAGCTATGTGTCGAAGCCTTTACCTCGGGTGTTAAGAGGTATCAAGCCTATGGGATGGTCTTTCATTCGGACAGGGGTAGTCAATACACAAGCGGGATCTACCGTCAAGCACTCGCCCAGCATGGTGCGAAACAGAGTATGAGCAGTACTGGTAAATGTTATGACAATGCCAGAATGGAGTCCTTTTTTGCCACATTAAAGAAAGAAAGCATCTATAAATTCAGAACCGAAACAATGAGTATGGAAAAGATTAAAAGCATAGTGTTTAGATTTATAGAAACCTATTACAATCGGAAACGAATTTACACTCCAAACGGAGGTTATCCGCCCCTAGTAATGCGTTCACAGTATTATCGAGAGCGTTTACCCCAAGCGGTGTAACAGTTAAGAGGCTTCGCCTCTTGAGTTTATCGCTTTTTGGTTCTCCTAAGGATAGAAATAAAGATACCAGGGTGATTAAATATATCCCCTGGCTATCCTTAGCAGAACTCTACCGGCCGCTCGTGTTGCTCTCCAGCATTTCACTATCCTGCCTGTAGATAAGAGCCAGTTATATTATAACCATAAATTGGTACTAAAATTACGAGTTTAGGGACTAAACCAAATTTGACAACTCCACAAAGCTTACAAAGCGTGGTATGAATATGCTACATTACAAAGCAACGACGTTTTTGGAATATTTGGGGGAACTTATTAATTAGAAAGTTACGATAATAACGGCAGTGGGAATGTATCCTGTAAACGATGACTTTACTAAATGTAAGACTTACCTTGTACATAAACACACAAACCGACAGCTATCCACCAACGCCAATTTTTTCAAGCTCCATATTTACTTTATGAAGTAGTTCATTGCCTTGTCTATACTCATAAGAGAGTTCCTCCAAATGGCTAATGGATACTTTATTTGTTAGTATTGCTTAGTGCTAATAATTGGCAAATTAGTCATAACCATCTGCATTATAGCTTTTTGCCAATGCATAATTAGCTGTATGGCTTTCAAGTGAATTGTTAGGCGTTAATTGTTATTAGGTGATGTTTCACCTAATAACTGAATCCGTAAGTAATTTGCTTTCTGCGGTCTTGTCCCGTGTGCGAAGGCACAAAGCCTACCTTTTCTGCTTGGAATGATGAAAGTCGTTTTTGTCAACCTAGACAAATTTACCTATATTTTGTTGGCAGTATACCTTTAGGAATAAGTAATACCTTGTAATTTTTTTTGCACCTAATTTATGGAGTATTGTTATCATAAACGTCCCTTATAAATGTAAGGGAACAGCATCCCCTTAAGATAAAATAAGATAATAGCAAAGCCGTTGTTAAAACGGTACGGGGTCGTCAAAATCTTCTAAGGCATCACTATGTTGTATATTATAAACCTGGATATCATCCGCATCTTCCATATTGCAAGATGAAATATCAACCTCTTCATGTTTAATATCACAAAAAACATAGTTGAACTTGTCATAGCCAAATTTTGAACATAAAGCCTTATTCATTTTCATCCATTTTATATTTTGCAGCTCAAGCACTAATATAAGATTCTTCATTGAGTCTTTGAGCTTATTTGTTGAGACTAACGCTAATTGCTTTTCTTTTCGCAATTCATCAAAGCCACAGAAACCATAGAGCTTTATGTTTTTTAAGATTGCAATTTTAACAAGTCGCGTTTGTTCGGTCATTTTTAGTTCGATTTGGTATCGATAATCTGGGTATGTGAATTGTGTAATGTCTTTTCCTAAAAATCTATCAAAATACATCTTAGAAACGTCGCTTAGAACGAAATTCTTAGTGAGCAATATAGAGGCTCTTCTTTCAGCTTCACCTGCGGCAACCTCAAAACTGTTAACAGTGAAATATTGTATTCTTGGCATTGACTTACCTTCTGATTGACCTTCGGTCGCAAGACGTTCCGACTTTTCAGCGTACTTTTTGGGGACAAGCTTAAAGGGGATTTTCTCAATAAGTCCAAGATTTGCATATAGATTTAAAATGCGATTTACATCTAGATAATTGAAGTCTACTTTCTCCGATAAAAATCGGCATGACATAAAAAATATACTTTCATCAGTACAGACGTTAATTAAATCCTCATAAATATTTACGGATGCAATATCTATTAGTTTAAGCAAGACGTCTATATTCTCGCTAAGTAGTCGACTCAGATTCGGATATTTTACAAGGTTGTTAAGAAGGAATGTTTTGTTGTTGGCGAGCTTTAACATTTGACCCCGAGAAAACTCAGTTGTCGCCTTAAAAGTAAAATTGTAATGGCGACCAAGAGAATTCACTGCTTCTGACCAGCTCATATTAAACATTCTTTGAGTAATATCAATAATGTCCAAGCCTGCTGGTTGGTGGTAATTGCAATTCGAATCATTGCAGAAAAATTTCCACTTATCATTCTTACAATCCAGAACAGCGGATGCAGTTATATCTTCATGGAATATACAATGAAATGCCTTGCCCTTTTTTGCCTCTTCAGGCACAGGTAAATAACTAAGTAAATCTTGCTGATTTAGAAAATCCATTAAGTCGATGAAGTTGTTAAACTCCATCAATTCAGAACTAAAGGGCAAGGGGACCACTCGAACGGTTTCAGAAGGATTCTTAGCGACATCACAAGGGTAGCGAGTAACTTTATAGTCGGATAGCTTTACGTCTAGTTCAGATACCATTCTAGACTGTTGAACAACAATATCATTAATTTCAAGACCGTCTTGACTATTTACGAACATAATTTACCTCCTTCTTTTTTATCATTGCCATTTTGTAGTCTGGCGGGACTTCAAGTTGTAGTGACTTTTTTCGACACGGTTTTTATATTTATCATAAGCATTACAATGTAATAAATTCGACTTCGCGAGTCGTAGACGGTCGAACTATATATGTTGGCAGAGCTTATTGCGAGGCTGTACAAAAATGAAGAAGACCGACGGAAGCAATGAGCTACCGAGGTCTTCTTCATGGTTAAATTGGAGAAAGCAAATGAGTTATTAAATCATACCAGCCGACAAATGTTGTTACTCTCTTTAATTATGAGAGTCGTTACTCACCATCATTTCTACGACAACAAGTCACGCGTAATAATAAATCGATTTATCTTAGACGAATTACCTCGACTTAGTTTGTTTCGTCTCCTTTATGCTAATTAACTCAGACTATCTTGACCCATAATATCCTGATACCCGCCTCTCTTTCTCACTAAAATTATGAAAAGTGAGAAAGGCGATGCCAATATGATTGATAAACAAGGAAACAAGAGTAAAACAGGGAAAGATGGGCGAACCAGAGTCAACGAAGGGAAGAAGTTCGAGAAGGATATCAAGAATTCTATTCCCGCTGATGTTTACTGTTACCGTATAAAAGATGATGGAATGAATTTTTTGGGAGTGGCTAATATCTGTGACTTCATCGTTTATAAATATCCATTTCTTTACCTCTGGGAGCTTAAAAGTCATAAGGGGAAATGTATACCGTTCTCGGCCATTAGAGAGCAGCAGTTAATAATGCTGGATAAAATTGACCCAAAAGGGGTTTCAACTGGATTTATCTTAAATTTCAGAGATTGGGGCGAGACTTACTGGGTTGAAACGAGAAAGTTACAGTGTCTCAAAGGAAAAGAGGAAAGAAAGAGTATTTCACTAGATTGGTGCAGGACCGAAGGAATAAAAGTTGAGCAAAGATTGAAAAGGACTAGGTATTTGTTCGACATTCCCAAATTACTAAGTGAGCTTTCAGTTATATTGACATGTGTGAATCCTTGCATAGAAACACTTGCTAACTAGTCCGACCAGCTTGAACCGTTTAGGCACATACTTCCCCTTGGAAAAATATATAATGGTGTAAAAGTTCTCACGTCTTTATAAAATTTCCGTTTATAACTTGTTTATAAGATGTTTATAACATGTCGATAAATCGTTTATAACTTATACTCAGACTATTGATAACAAATCCATAACTTGTATATAACTTATTTATAACTTATTTATAACTTGTTAATAAGGTGTTAATAGGTGATTTGCATATAGTGGATTCGCTTACTTCAAAGAGTACCAAAATGACATCCAACGCTCACTTAAAAGATACATACCAAAGGTGCAATTCGATTTACGCTCGCCTCGATGGTAACCATATACAAACTATGGATTTTGTGAAGTTCACTGTGTCCATTGTACCTGCACAAACTAAGAATAATGGGAATTTAAGGAAATAGAAATGAATGTCTAGAATGCAACTGAGTAGGATTTTATTTTTACATTAAACTTCAATCCTTCAATGGTTGCAACTGGGGGCATAAGAGCAACACATGATAAGAGCCAATCATTTAACCGCGTACTTGGTGATGGAAATACTATGTTGGTATATTGCATTAATCGTTGTGGTATTGAATTACAAATCGTGAAATAAACAAAAATTAGACTGCCAAGAACCAAGCAGTCTAATTCTACCTTAATTGTGAGTTATCAGCCCCACCAGAGCTATCCTTTTACATGAGGTCCGTATTTACTGTGTATGAAGATACATCTGTGTTGATAGGCTGAACCGTACTTCGTGAGGCAGAAGCTGATTTCATTTGCGCACTTGTTTGCTCAGTCGGCTTCAGATAATCGTTTTGAGGTGGCGCGTCGAAAAGCGAATCGTGTCCCAATGTAGCCGCAGCGAAGGTCGTTAGTAACCCATAAATCATGTTGCTGAAAACGTAAGAAAGGTTGCTAGCTGCATCCTTGGGCTTAACACTATTTTGGGGGACAACATTCGGGATGGCTGTGGCTATTGCTCCGATTCCAATTCCTGCCAATATCCCTTTTGGTATAAGTTTATCTCGCCCATTTTTCGAAAGGTCATTGACGATATATTTAGCGCCTAAAATGCTTACGGCAGCCGTCATGATTAGCCCAAGACCCTGCCCTCTTAAACTCCGAGCTTCTCTCTTTGAGACAAACATCCCAGCTGAAGCTTCCCTGTAGGACCTTTTGGATATACCTGCATAGCGTGAAGTCGTATCAACAGCGATAATCCCTGCTAGACCAATGAGTCCTGAAACGATTGAAAGTGTATTTCTATCCTTAATCTTTTCTATGTCGATTCCTCCTTCATCCAAAGTTTTGACATTTTATTATTTGATAATATACAGAAATATAACCATGGGTATTAAAGGCAAAGTATTCAATATGCTTCTTGGAGCTAGCGGTCTTATTGCTCAATTTTTTGGTTTCCTTGGTAATGACTATCCAAATTGCCAAGATAGAGTCTGGTATTATTTTATCAATCCATTCACATGAAAAAAGTTTATCATCGCTGAATACGGACTTGCTTTATCAATTACTTCTATAATACTCATTTAACATGCTCTAGATATATGACACCCTTATTTCGTGTTACCTTAAAATTTATCTTATCGGTTGAGTGAAGCATGACGACTCCATCGGTATAGTCTCCGCTAAGGAATGATATGCCGTACCCATCTTTTGCGGGATATCCATTTAAATGGCAAACCACTTCTCCACTTTTTACAAAAATTAGTTGGTTCATTCCTTCAGAAATTGTTTCTTGAATATTATCGGACTTAAAACCGATTACTTGATAAATGCTTTCTTTGGGAGTATATGGGGCAAAGGAGTATAAAACATCCCAGTCAAACGATGTCATCCCATGCAAGTTTATCGTATCTACTTGTTGCCCAACCTGCGAAACCTGTTCCTTAAATGATTGTGAGTTTGAATCACATGCATTCTGTTTAAGTTTGGTTATTATAATAGGGCTCAGGACTAAGGCAATAATAGCTATTGCACATGTTATTAAGTACGGCTTTTTCATTCCCACAGGTGACGCTCTCCTTTAAAATAAAAATAGAATCGCTTAAGGTTCTGCGAACGTGCATCACGATATTCTTTGTTGCCAGATTCTGATGGTCAGTTGACAAAATCCGACCATGAATGCCCTCGCCACCCTGTGGATTAAGATGGTTATAATTTTGTTTATATCTTATGCATAACTTCTTTATAACTCTTTAATAGGGTCTGTTCTATAACTTGATTATAACTTATTTGTAAATTATATGTAACATATTAGTAACTCTAGTGCAGAAATCCATTTTTCGTCTCAACATAGTGTTAAACTATTTTATCTTCGCATTCGAGAAGGTCCTCGTTATTCTTTTTGAACGGGAATCATTAATAACTTGATTAACTGTCGTCGGGCTTCTTCTTTGGTAATTATCTCAAACAGAGCTATCCGTACAATTTTTGGTACAGAGTGTATGTTACAATATTGCTATACAAAAATGACTTCAACGTTTGAGGGGATTTGAAACTATGTTTAATAACAATAGACACTTAAATATTTTTGAGCATTATACACAAAAAGGGTCGTTACCAATAGAAAATAATATTTCAAGGGGATTAGCCATTCTGTTTAATCAAAACCATTTAGTTTTAGACCGATTTATTGATTTACTTAATACTAAATGTGCCGAGAAAAAATCTGACTGTATCGTTATAAAACCACAGAAGCCAGGTGATAGAGAAATAGGTATTCAACAGCAGATATCAAAAATAGTTGAAAGTTTTCCTAATCCACAAAACATTGTAGGCATCACCTTAACAACATCTCGGCAGACCAATTGGATAGAAAATAAGAAGGATGATAGTAGCAATCTAGTAACGGATATTGTAATAAATTGCAAGGATTCATTAATTGTCATAGAAGTTAAAAGGGATGCAACAGATGCAAGATTACAGCTAAAACAACAAGTCAATAGCATTATTTCAGAGGTTGTCCTGAAAGGTGGTAATCTTCCAGAAAAGGTCCTATTGGATGGGACCTGGGAAGAACTAATATCAATATTGCAAGACGTTTACCTTTTAACTGGATGCAACGCTGAAAGCGTGCTAGGTCATTACTTAAAACATTTGGAGAATAACTACCAAGCATGGTTTCCCGTTTCTTTATTTTCAGATATTGAAATAACAAGAGAAAACGAAGTAGCTATTGAGAAAAGGATACTCAAATTAATTAGGAATTGTTGTCAAAACAACGGCGACGAAAACAAGTATAGTGGAAGATATATTGTTCCACTAAGTTATGATTTCACTAACGAAGCCCAAGTGGATATGGATTATGAGACTAGGAGCCTGATGGTAACAATTTGGTCAGGAGATACAAAGTGGCAAGGTCATTGTTTGTTAAATAAAACGTTAAATAATCTTGCGTGGGTATTTGATAATGTAATTTCCGTAGATAATATTTCTTTAAAAGTCGTAACAGAGCCTTACTTAAGATTGGCACATTTTCAATCATCAATTATCATCGAATATTTTGATATTCAATATTACAAAGATAAATTTGGAATTGAAAAAGAAGTATGCAAGAAGTTATTTGAAGATATATCAAGAGAATGGAAGAAGCAAGACTGGAATGAATTGAAAAGAATATTATTTACAGATTACAAAGGACTTATTGACGAAGATAGCTTTAACAAAGATTTTAAAACAAAATTTGAAGAAACTAAAAGAAGTTATGCTCATGTCTCATTTGGTTATGAAACAACGGTATACATCCCGATAGAAACTGTAAAAAAATATGAGAAGAAAGGGTCTATTGAAAAGGGAAACGATATGTTAGCGACGTATGTAAATCAAGTTATTACGACTCTAATTGATAAAATCAAATAGTCATCATGCCTAGCTCCATTCAAATTAAGAGTCCGACGTTGGCGTCGGGCTCTTAGTTAATTTCAGTGAGGTGTAATGTGAGTTTTAAGGAGCCTTCCGTATCAATAGCGATGGTCTTTTATATTGGATTGGGAACATGTAACCATCTTAATCATAAGAACGGGCTGCGCTTAATGGGGATACCATTTAATGGAGGTTCCCCTCGGACTTGTGCTGACGGATAATCAGAAATAATAAAGCACGAATGAATGAGGGTTATACCTTTGTTCATATTTTTTTGTCTAAACTAAGAAGACATTTTTATGTTCGTGTTAAAGCAAATAGCCAGTTTAATAGTGTGACAAAGGGGTATGGGGGTTACTAGGTCAAGGGGGTTCTAGCGAACTTAAGGTGCTTAAATGAAAGCATCAAGTGCGTGGTTGTAATTAGATGTGGGGTTTTAGGGTCTGATTGCTTAAAATAGGATTTGTCGCAAGGGGATTGCCACGGTTATAGGTTAATGATTGAAAATTTGGGGCTCAAACCATGTAGTCAACCAAGATTATTATAAATAAACCTAGAAAATCTATAATATACAAGTTATCGCTTTCTGGGGTAAGTTCGCACGGTAAACTATATGATGAATAAATGGACAACAATGAACGAAAGGACACGGAAATATACATGAAAAGAATCGATGGAACAATATTCTACTCAATAAAAGAAACAGCCATTATAGTAAATCGAGATTATAAAACGGTACTCAGATGGTTTAAGGTTAGTCAAAAACTAAGAAAAGAGGGGAGAGAGGGGCTGTTGCCGATACCCACTGTTATAGGCAGAGGGCATTATTTAGCGGAAACTGATGTTAAGGTCCTCAAGGAAAAAGCCAGAGCTTTCAGGCGAGGTTACTTTAAGGAATTCGCAAATAAGAGAACGACATACCAAAAGCTTAAAGAAGAGAACGAGTGGCTTAGGCTCCAAATTATAGAAATGGAAAGGCAGGGGAACTAAATGCGTGAGGTGAACGGAGTCGTCTACTACACATCTGGTGACGTGGCTGTTTTATTAGATAAGAGCCGTCAAACTTTAATTTATTGGGATTTGTTAAGCGATTGTTGGGCGGAGAAATATGGAAGAAGAGCGCTTCCCAAACCAATTCGAATTAATGGACATCGGCTGTACAAAAAGGAGCAAGTTTTAGAGATTATAAAGTTTTCAAAATCAATGAAGAGGGGGACGCTGACGAAGGCAAAAAAGGTATTGGAAGAAACCAGGAAATTTAACGAGCAATTGTGGGCAGTGGAAGATAAACCAAGGTAAGCGGTCTTTAGGACTGTGGCGTTGTTATGTCTTTCCGCTTTTGATTGGGTAAAATAATATGCTTTATGTTACTAGGTAAGGAAACGAAGTTTTCTAAAGAAATGACTATCAAGAAAAGTTATCTGTATTTCAAGTATAAGACAAGTATGAACGAGGAAAGACCAATTCCTTTTTCATACTTTTTTGTGTTAATACAATTTCGTAAAGCGTCTAAATGACTATAGGCAAAAAAGCGACAAATGTTGACTATAAAATACCATATATTGACATATGTGGTACAATGCGCTACATTGATAAAAGAGATGAAAGGGGTGGCAGAGGATGAGTTTAAATCAAATTATTGAAAGCTATATGATAGAAATGTCAAAGCTAGACAGCTTTGATGAATTTTATGAGGAAAGAAAACGTGAGATTGAACAAAAAGTGGAATGTCTTTGGGATGACTATCATCGTAGCCAAAGACTAATGCAGCGAGAGCATGAGGAAAGACATAACGAAGAAATGGAGAGAAGAGACGCGTATTTTGAAAGTCTTCACTATGGATATTAATTACTATTACCCTTTTATAAAAGGAGGTAATTAAGTTGAATCAAAATAGAATCGAGGAGCTTATTGCGATAAAGTCCTCATTCGTCGAATTAAAAAATAGAATCAAGGAAATCGACGAACAGATTAATAGTATCGAAAGTCTGATTGTATGTGCCTTGTCTAGAACAGAGAACTATGAAGATAGTACGAAGTCCCCTGAGGGCAAGAATATTTATGAAACTCCCACTAGGAAGAAGTTAATTTCGACGAAACTACCAGTAATGGAAAGTCGCGCTCAGAAACTGAACAAAAAAGCATTGGAGATTTTGAGAAATTATTAATTAACTTCTTTTTGCAATAGAAGTTTCAGAAGACTGTTACTGATGCCGTTTAACATCCAAAACCTGACGGCGTAAGCTGTCCGGCGGTAGACAGATAAGCTGACCAATAAGGTAAATGAATATCCGTCAGTCAGTCTGTCTGTCTCACCGCAGCGTTACCAGCGTCTTCAATTATGGCCTTGGCCAGTTATCGGGTATATGTGTAATCAATGACTATTTAGATTTTGTTGGTAGCGAGATCAAATCAAAGAAAATCCTTGTTCCTTCAGCCTCATATTTTACAACCATCGTGGCGACAGCAAGACTAATAAGCGCATTTTGCGTCATCCCAAAAGCCGTAGCCATAGTATCAAGACCTTTTTTCACCTTATCAGGTAGTTCAATTGACTGTCTAGGCACCTTTTTCCCTCCTCATTTTGATGCAAGGGACGACAACTTATACATCAGAGCAACACCAATCTACATCGGTTTCCATCGTTCTATTAGTGAGCGATCAACTTTATCCGTTCTTATGTACTCGCTTTTTCCCGAAGATGATCGGTCGTTGCCTTAAAGGCCAGAATGTCTGCTCTAGACTCTTTCAGCTTCTCTTCAAAAACCAGTCTAAACCAAGCTATTCTATTTCTAGTGGGTGGATACTGATTAAACTTATCATGGACTTTACAGATCGCTTCAATCATCTCAAAATGGTCATATCCCAGGGTCCTCGCTAATTTCAAGGCCATCGGCAGGAGATCATAGAACCCTGTTTTAATGAAATAGTCTTCCAAGCCGGGTCGATTCATGACAATTCCCCCTCAATCACACGTTTTACCATCCGGTCATCAATAATCCTGTGACCGTTCTGCGAACCGTAGAGGAGGCAATGGGTGCATAACTTGTTAATGAGTCTGGCGGCACCGCTGGAGTAACGATAAATATCGTCGATCGCTTGGTCTGAAAAAATGTCGCTGGTTGCACCCGCATAAACCAAGTGCCGTTTCATATAGGCCTCTGCCTCGGCCCGATCATAGTGCGACAGTTTGCACTGCAAATCGATACGTTGACGAATCGCGGTGTAAGCCTGCAGGTGTAGACGATCCCATAGCTCGTTCTGACCGACAAGAATGAGCGCCATGGGGCTCTCTGCATCCATCTTCATATTAAGTAGAAAGCGAACTTCCTCCAACATCTCTTTATCCAGCAAATGCGCTTCGTCCACGACGACAACTGCCTGCAATCGATGAATTCCGCGCATCAATTCAATCTCCCGATGCAGTTGGCGTTTGGCATCGCCACGATAGAACTTCGACTCGTATCCAAGTTGCTCAAGCATTCCTTTGTAAAAGTGACGAGGTGTTAACTTTGAATCCGACAAGTATAAAATCCTGTACTTCGCTGGATCAAGTGTTTTCGCAAACCGGCGAATCGTCGTCGTTTTTCCTGTCCCACAGTCGCCGGTGATGACGGCAAACAACTGACGCTCTGCTGCATATTCGAGCCTACCAAGCGTTTCTTCCAGTATGCTGGATAGGTACAATTTATCGGTGGGAATATCCCTTGAGAAGGGTGTGTGACTCAGCCCGTAGAACGATTCATACATGCTTTTCTAACTCCTTCCGAACTGTTCGGTAGGAGACGGCAGGAGCTTGCCGTTCGTTTCGTTGCTTATTCTGCTCCTCGGCTGCACGAAGTAAACGCGATTCGTCCGCTTTTTCTGGTTGCATATGATCCGGTAGCGCCGGACGTTTTCCAGACCATTCCCTGATGACTAGCTCACGAACCGTCCAAGGTGCATGACCCTCGTATTCGATGGTTAATTCCGTGATGTCAGCGGGATCGTACACGAGTTGGACCTTTCTTCCTATGAAGAGTAGCCCTACCTCATATTTTTTCCCCATAAAGCTAATGCAACCGGACTTGTCCACTTTGCGCTCTTCGCTATGGAGGAATGCATTCGTTAAGATTTCAGGTTCTACGAATCGAAGTGGTGAGCGATCGCTCCGATACGCAGTTTCGGGACTGGCCGTCTCTCCCAGTGCGGTGTGAGGCTTGTTTTGGTGGCATTCGCTAAGCCATAATTGAAACCAGGTGTTAAGTCGATCCAATGTTTTCGGTTTTTCGAGCAGGACTTCATTGAGGAAACTTTGAACCACACGATTCAGGCGTTCTACCTTCCCCTTAGATTCTGGAGAATAGGGTTTAGCAAACAACAATCGGATACCTAGTTTGGAGCAAGTCCGACCCATCCATCGAGTGCGGTACTGCTTGCCATTGTCAAAATAAACGGCTTCAGGAAGCGCATTTTGTTGGATAGACTTTCGAAAGCAGTCCTCCACAATGGCCTGATCGAGCGTTGGATAAAACTCACCGTGAAGAACGTAACGCGTTGCATCGTCAATAAACAAAACAAGATACACTTGTTTGAGGGTACCGTTCGGGCCGATCGGAAGAAAAGGTCCATATTTTATGTCGGATTGCCATAATTGATTGCGATGTCGTTTCTGGAACCTTCGAGCCGCAGCTCCGTCATTCGTATACATCCGCATGGTCCGGGAGCTATAGCCGCGTTCCATAAGCCTTTCTTGTAAAGTGCTTCGTTTGAGCTGCTTGGGTTGTGCTTTTCCTTCCCATTCTAGGATTTGAATGATTTGGCTGACACTGCGACTCGGAACTTCACGCCTCAATAGAATCGCTTGTTCCAAGAGATGGGCAGGAATTGCCTCTGTCTGTTTTTCCCCTTTTCCTTTAGGTAGAAGTCCACTGAACCCTTCTTCTCGATACTGCGCCAAATACCGACGCAGTGTACGCTCTGACAAACCTGATTGTGCACAAAGGGCAACTTTAAGTTGACGGGCCTTGGCTGGGTCCAGTCCGTCTGCTAGTAACGGTGACAAAAGTTGTACCCTCCCAGCTGCAATCTCTTCCGCTTTCTTCTGATCTTTCATTGCTAACGCCTCCATTTCGTGGGATTAGCATGATTCTATCTCAGATGAAGGTGGACATGAATGCAGAACGGGTCTGTCTCCAACGATGAGAATTTGCGATCGGTTGGACAGTTCTACTCATCCATCCGTCTGCGGTACCGACAAACTGTCCAAGAAGTTGGAGGAGTGCGGACTGTGGTCGATCGGACGAGTTCTCCACAGCAAGGTTGTAACGAATTGAGATCGACTGTAAGCAGCCATGGGCGTAGACTACCCACGTGAGAAACCAGAGTTTCCAACGTGAGATCGTTGATTCATCCACTGCAATGTCGGTGCGTGGTGGTTCGTTTAAAATACCTTCAATACTTTCCGCATCATAGCGTTTGTAAGGAACAAGCAAGTCCGGCAATTCATGGTGAATCTTGAAACATGACTCACAGCGTAGTCTGCGAATGATAAGTATTGATCTTCCTCCAGAACTTTGAAACCATACCCGATGACGACTGCCTATGACGATTAAGAGTTTCCCACAACAAGGGCAAGGTACGCTTTCCGCACTCCTAACAAAAAACGCCAGTCCTATACTTCTTCTCAACTAGCGAATAATTTGATACAATGATCATGTTGTTATTGGGAGGACGTCTCTAGTGATGCTGTTGTAGCAGTACCACATCAAAAAAGAGGCGTCTTTCTCCTTTCTTCAAGGATAACGTTATGGTCATTATATTCGTCAACTTAGGGACGGGCAAGACCGTCAGCTTTCGGACTATTTAATTCAGCGTACACAGAAGACACTTTACTTAGAGTGCCCATAAAGGGACTAATGTCTAGTAAAGTGTTTTAAAAATTTAAATAATTGATAATTTAAGGAAATATTTTTAGAAATGGAGTGATGACTATCAGCGCTAAAGACGAATTTCTTAATATTTATGATGAACATATTAGAAGAGAGGGTGCCGATAAATTACTTCAATACCTTTTATCTAAATCAAGTGATTTTTTTGTTGCGCCAGCCAGCACCCGTTTCCATGGCTCTTTCGAAGGTGGCTTGGTAGAGCATAGTGTGAATGTTTATCATTCGTTAAAGGACTACTTATCTAGAGGACGAGTTGAGAAATTATATAACATAAAATTTGAAGATGAAACGATAGCTATCTCGTCTCTATTGCATGATGTATGTAAAATAAACTGCTATAAGAAAGGTTCTAGAAACGTAAAAGATGAAAATGGAGTTTGGAAGGCTGTTCCAATTTATGAGTATGAAGATAAGCTACCATATGGGCATGGTGAAAAGTCTGTGTATATAATTACATCGTTTATGAGGCTGACTCGCGAAGAATCATTCGCGATTAGGTATCATATGGGCTTCTCTGGCACTGAAGATAAAAGAAATATTGGAACGACTTTTGAACAGTTCCCTTTGTCATTTGCTTTGTGTACTGCGGATATGGAAGCAACATATTTTATTGAAAGCAAAACAAACTAATTTCCCATATTTAATGGAATTGACAGCTTATTTCCTCAATTTTGCCGAATCCTTTGTGTGAAGGGGTTCGGTATTTTTGATTTAGCGGAAGGGAAGGATACACCTTTGCTTTAGAAGCTATTGACATGCCAGAAGGAGCTGAGCAGACGACTATAGAATTGTATATAAGAGAGCAAACGCAACATAAGCAGCATGTAATTCTAGGGGGTTGGCGAATAGGGAACTAATATTCCAGAAGTGCTTTTAGGATTGATTAAAGGAGGGGAAATTTTGTCAGATAGTGAATTTGGATGGAATGATAAAATTCAAGGTATTAGAAGGTTCTCACTTTATAAAATGGATGCTTACAAAAAAGGATACGAAGATTTTCACATAGAAGGCGATGATAGGGTAGTTTCGCAATGTAAGAGACCATGCTCTTGTGGTGCAAAACTGAGATATGTCGGGTTACGTCATCGAGCTAATAATCACTATGAGGCTTTTGAAGTATGTGATAACTGTGACATTGCTAAGTTGTTCTAAATTAAGTTGCAGGGAACTGCAAAAATTAAGGTGGTAGCTGCCTAATGTAATTTGCTGAGAAATTGCCTTTACAGACAGGATTTCGTTTCATATCTTCTAATATATAAGTTCCAATTCATATTCTGGTGATACTGGATTTTGATAAATATAAAAAGCCGAACCCTCACATTCAAGGGTTCGACGTAAATCGGTTGTCATTAGTGCATTTGGTAAAATGCACTAGATGGATTCCATTTTTCAGATATCGGTTTGATTACTGCGATTAAATTGCAGCGCTCTTTTCTCCAGCAGTTTCCAAGTGTATCATCATCTGCTTGAAAATATCAACCTTCTCCATAAGCTCAATCGAGTCGTGAAAAATCGTCTCATTTGACCAATCGCAACTTATCAATTGCTTAAAGATTTCAACTACCAATTTTTTCTCCGTTTCCTCAAAAAGGTGTCCTTTAATCGTAAACGGTTTTGCAAGTAACAACTCAATAATGTCCATAGCATCCTCGTCGGAAGAAGTTGCAATGGTCAGCATCTGTGTGAGTGGAACTTGGAGAACTTCTGCTAGCTTCACGATAAGTGTGTATGACGGGTTCACTCTTTTACCCATTTCGAGGCGATTTAGATAGGATGTACTGATGCCTACTTCCTGTTCGATATTTTTTAATGAATACCCGTTTTTCTCGCGCAAATATCTAAGGTAGGCACCGAAGTCCGTAGTAATGGCCCTCTCGATTCTTTTTTGCAACACCCGTAACTTACGGGCAAGTTGCGCCTTAATAATCTCGTTGACATCCAGATTAGCAATCGTTTTTGAAACAGATTCAATCTCTTCCTCGCAATTTTTTCTAGTCTCCAGTTCATCGAGAATATTCATGACCTCAAGCACTTCTTGATTATTTCCCATCTTCACGCGGAAATCTTCATACCAACACACTGTCATCTTCCTTTCTAATTTACGTTTCCATTAAAATGTACTCATTTGAGAACCTTGAAAACTACCATAATTTGATGGCGCCTTTTGGTGTTCTTGAATACTAGATTATAGATAAATAGGATTAATATATTCTTAAGATAAGTATAATAAAACCAATTTGCGGAAAAAATGAAACATTTTTTTAATTGCAAAACGAGGCTTAATAAATAATAAAGCACAAGTTTGATATTCTTGGATTTAACACCATTGACTTGTGGAAAACTCAGAATCCGCTTTATCAAGGGTTACAGCCAATTTCGCTAAACCCATGTTTTGAGTTTGACATAACACAAAATAGAGATGCGTTTTGTAAAATTGATTAGGAAATGACTCATGCACATTGTCCCATAAGCCGTGCTAATTACTCAATTTGTGCGTCATCGCTTGTACGATTTATCGAATCAGGGCGTTTGGCTTCATGGAATTGATAATGTTAGTTGACAACTCCTTACCAAACGAGGTATTATAAGCTCGTAAGCTAATTAGCGTACAGAACGGGGTTACTATAATGGACTTTGGAACTTATATCAAAGATAAAAGAATGGCAAAAGGAATAGCATTGCGAGAACTAGCGGAAAGGTTATCGATAACACCTTCATATATGAGTGATATCGAGAAAGGGCGTAGGTACGCACCTGACAAAAATAAGATTTCAGAGATAGCTGATATTCTAGGTATTGTCGATGAAGAGGATTTAAGCCTATTATTTGACTTAGCAGGGGAATCCAAAGATGCGGTTGCACCTGATTTGCCCCAGTACATCAATGAGAATGATAAAATTAGGGTGCTACTCCGAAAAGCAAAGCAAACTAATCCCTCGCCTGAGACGCTTGATAGGATTATTCGAATGTTGGACGAATCGAAGGAGTAAAGCTTTGAAAGTAACTGATTTCAAATCAAAACCATCAGGACATCCGATTCTGAAACAAAAAGATATTGAGGATTTCGCGGAGAATATACTGCATCTCTTCAAGCCAGACTTATTAATTAAGCCTCAAGAAGTGTCCATCGAATTACTTATAGAAGCTTACTTGGGTCTTGATGTAGATTATAAGAACTTAAGCGTTGATAAAACGACATTAGGCTTAACTACTTTTGGGGATGGTTATATCATAGTATTCGATGAAGAAAATAGGGAAGAGTATTTAACCGTTAATGCTGGAACAATAATTGCAGATAATCAACTTCTCGAAGGAAACCCTGGACGATTAAGATTTACATACGCACATGAAGCCTCACATTGGGTTCTGCATCGTCATCTTTATTTGTCAGACCCAAATCAGATGCTCCTATTTCAAGAGGCACAAGAGGCTCGAAACATTAAATGCTTAAATAGAAACGTTGAAAAAATTTTTGCAAGTATAGGCAACACTATTTCAACTGATGAGGATTGGTTGGAGTGGCAAGCTGACTCACTGGGGGCATGTCTTCTGTTACCAAAGCACACCTTTATTTTGGCTTTTAAACAAAAGCTTCAGTCATACGGAATCAATCAATTACCACTAGACCTTACTGGGAAAGGCGGAGATATTTATTACTTAATCGTTGAAGAGTTATCACAAATCTTTAACGTTTCCAAGCAAGCTGTACAGGTTAGACTTTCCAAATTAAAACTTGTTCAAAGGAATACCCAACAAATCAGCTTCTAGACCCTTTTTTTTATAGGATAATTCGCTAAAAAGCGTATTAGCCTAAAAGCTGATGTAAGAATAAAGGAGGTGAAAAGGATGGCAAAAAATACAGGGAATAACTATCGACAAGGCGCAGTTAAAAACCGTTCACAGGTATTAAACCCAAAAACAAACCTATATGTTGAACGGGATACTTCAAATGGACAATTTATCAATGTTAAAGAAGATGGGACGAAGTTTAAAGGAGTAAGAAAAGAGAAGTAGTGGTCCAGACGTGTACAGCTTGCTTTTATATAGATAACCAAGACCAAGATGAGGAGTTGCAGCGTGCCAACGAACGCTATTCCATAAATTATTGGATTGGTCTTCTGTCAAGATTTCGGACAGGTTAAAAGTAGAAATAATCCCAGTTTATCAATTTAACACACTAAAGTATTTTCAAAATTATAGGGTGACATCATGCCACAATGTTCATGAATTCTAACGGTGTTATAAAAAGCTTCAATATACTCAAAGACTAATTCCTGAGCGTGTTTAGTGTTTTTAATCACATAACGGTTGAGCCATTCTCGCTTAATTAAAGCATGGAAGGCTTCTATACATGCATTGTCCCATGGGGTTCCCTTCTTTGAGTAACTGTGAATAAAATGGGCTGCTGGAGTAGCCTCTAAATAGCTTTTAGATACAAATTGAACTCCTCTGTCGCTATGGATTACTATAGGCTGACTAATCTTTCGATTCATTTTAGCTTTTTCAATGGCCTTTAATACATGTTCTGTGGATAAACTATCCGATACCTGCCAGCCTATGATTTTCCTGGAAAACAGATCCATCACACTCGTCAGATAGGCAAATCCAGATAGGGTGTAAACATAGGTTATATCCGTTACCCAAACAGTGTTGGCTGCCTTCGGATTAAAGTCTCTATTAAGAATGTTTTTAAGCTTGTTATCGAACTCGGGATCTATGGTTGTTCTAGTGTAGGGACGTACCCAGATGGCTTTTATTCCTTCTTCTCTCATGTAGTTACCGACGGTCTTCTCTGCGATTACATGCCCCCTTGATTGAAGGATTGATGTTATTTTTGGGGCTCCATATATTTGATGAGATTCATTATAAATCTCTACAATTTCAGCTTTGATTTTTTGCTTCCTTATTTCCTGATCGGATGGAGTTCGTTTGACCCAACTATAATATCCCGATGAAGAAACGCCCAATAATTTGAGCACACTGTTAACAGAAATCTTGCGCTCCTTCGATGCTAGTCTTGTTGCTAAATAAATTGATTCTGTTAGTTGTTCAGTATGCTTATAGCCTTTTTTAAGATGTCCAGCGCATCCTTTGAATCTTTTAATTCCTTCTTTAAGCGAGTAATCTCTTTTTCGGCGTCTGAGCTATGATTGCCCGATCCTCTGTGATTAACAGTACCATGATTTGTTTGAGCACTTGACACCCACTTACTTAAGGCTGACTTGCTAACTTTAAGATCTCCTGCTACTTGTTCTAGGCTTTTGCCAGATGAATGATAATACTCTACAGCATCCTGCTTGAATTCAGCACTATATTGTTTTTTGTGTTTTCCCATTAAACAGTACCCCCTAGTTCAGTTATTTTAATTTTATAATAAACCAGGGAAAATCTCTATTTCAGTTGTCCTATTTCTATTCTAGCATCAGATACTAGGTAATGAATCAGGTTATCACGGGTGTGCGTTATAGGAAAACTAATTTATAATTTAGGAGGAAAAAGAGATGAGCGAACATGAACAGAACCATGGGGAAAAG
This sequence comes from Desulfosporosinus burensis, assembly GCF_054657535.1. Taxonomy (NCBI): domain Bacteria; kingdom Bacillati; phylum Bacillota; class Clostridia; order Eubacteriales; family Desulfitobacteriaceae; genus Desulfosporosinus; species Desulfosporosinus burensis. The sequence continues at coordinate 199,528 of NZ_BAAHYN010000004.1, read as the reverse complement.
AAAGTCTATTCCATTATCGTCAACGCCAGGGAAAAAACAGTTGAGGCCCATAAACTTACATTCGAGGATGTCGTAATACTGGCCTATAACGAAGTATCAACTGACCCTAATGTAACCTATAGCGTCAGTTACTCAAGAGGTCAGTCTCCCGAAACAGGAAGCATGGTTAAGGGTGCTACCGTTACACTAAAACAAGGAATGATTTTCAATGTCTCAAAAACTGATAAGTCTTAATAAGGATTTAAAAAAGTTACGGGACGAAGGCTACGAAATTGAAGAAATAAAGGGCTTTGCATTGGTTCATGATGTTCCCTATGTTAATTCACAAACGCAAATTGGTTATGGTACGCTTATCACTAATTTGACGTTATCTGGAGATTGTACCTGTAAGCCTGATACCCACGTAATGTACTTTCGTGGAGAGGCTCCTTGCCATAATGACGGAACAGCCATTGTGTCCATTATAAACGCAACCTGTAATGGGGATTTAGGTAACGGCATCACATACAATCACACTTTCTCTAGTAGACCAGCAAATGGCTATGATGATTACTACCATAAATTCACGACCTATATTAATATATTATCGGGACCAGCTTTCTCGTTGGACAATTTCGTTACCGCAAAAACATTTAAAGTTATTGAAACTCCAGACGAATCAGTTTTGAACTACTGCGATACCAATTCCAGCAGAGCAGAAATCGGAGAAGTTACCTGTAAGTTAGAGAATCAAAAGATTGGGATTATCGGATTGGGCGGAACTGGTTCCTATGTCCTAGACTTGGTAGCTAAAACACCTGTATCGGAAATTCATCTATATGATAACGATAAGTTTTTATCTCACAATGCCTTTAGGGCGCCAGGAGCCCCTTCTATTGAACGCCTTAGAGAGCGACCGTCTAAAACAGAGTATTTTCAATCTATCTATGGGAATATGCACAAGTATATCCACTCCCATCCGTACTTTATAACAGAAGGAAATATTTCTGAGCTATTCGGGCTGAATCTTGTCTTTATTTGTATGGATAAGGGAAAAATTAAACGGCAGCTAATGAACCAATTAATTGCTAATGGGATACCATTTATTGATGCGGGTCTGGGAATTGATTTGGTTGATAATGCCCTAACAGGTCATGTTAGGGTCACAGTTAGCACTCCCCAGAAGAATGACCATCTGCATAAATACATTTCCTTTGCTGATGGTGAGGTCGACGACTATTCAACCAATATCCAAATTGCCGAGCTGAATGCCTTAAATGCGTCTCTGGCAGTAATCAAATGGAAAAAACTCTGCCGTTTCTATTATGATTTTTTGGGAGAACACCACAACCTGTACAGTATTTTAGATGGGGTGCTATTAAATGAAGAGAAACAATATTAAACACCAATTTGTATCGGTAGTCCCTGAAAAGCTGGAAGAGGGCGTAGTGTATATCAGTATTCAATACAATACAGTCCTGCATCTCTGTGCCTGTGGTTGTGGTGAAGAAGTAGTAACCCCACTAGCTCCCAACGACTGGTATTTAACCTATAACGGGCAAAGTATCTCCCTCTACCCATCAATCGGCAACTGGTCCTATAAGTGCAAATCCCATTACTGGATTAGGGATGACAGGGTGGTATGGGCAGAGACCTGGACTGACAACAAGATTCAGGAAGCGCGAAAGCGGGAGAAGAAAGGCAAAGACAGCTGGTTTAAGCGGTTATTTGGATAGGTCAAAAAAATTGTCAAAAGAGATTACTATTAAAGCTAAGGATGCCATTTTGGATTTTAGCACGCAAAATCGCAACTACTTAGCATATCAATCAGCAAGCTTTAGCAAGGAAATAGCCACGACTTGGCGTTATCAAATCGTGGCTATTTCAATTTTACTCGTGAAAGACCCTAGGCGGAGATAAAATGAGTAAGTACATCAGAGCTATGGATTCGGAGAAAAACGATTACATCGAAGTAGAGGTACCATACAAGGACGAAAGTGTTAGGGTGACATATGTTGAAAAAGGTTATGATGGAGGGCGCTGGCCGCCAAAACAAACTCAGCAGTAATCCCAGACCTCTCAAGTTCTAGAATAATACAAAGCAAACAGTCACAAATAATAACCCGATAGATTGATACTAACGAAATCAAGCTATCGGGTTATTTTAATAGGGGGGGGCTTCAATCAAGTTCGTAGAGCGTATTTTAAGGTCTCTATTTATGTTTTATACTATGCGTATTAATTGACTGGCCAGCTAGATATTTCATCGCCATTGCCCTACGACAAATATGTTCATTGAGTCACCTACCGAAATAATCCTCAATAATAATTATCACTGGCACTATAATTAGCGTTCTAAGTAGACATACAACTTGATTAAATTCCTCTCCATATAAAGGTATGGTTCCACCACCTTTATATGCAAAATATATATTTGAATTGACCTCTGAATTCCTGCTAAATTCTTCCCCGAAAGCCTTATTTTAAGGCGATTTCTAAGGTATATATTGGGAGAATTAACCTTGAAAATTTAATTAATAATATTAAATTAGTCTCTTAAAACCGAATCGACTTTTTATGCGGGTTGGGGCTTTTTGTCTACATTAAGGTATTGAAATAGACGGTATGCTATTTCATGAGGGTTGGAGGTTGTTTAACTAACATGGTTGGTGTTTGAGTATTACCAAGGTGGTAAGCCTCAGGCATTGATGAATAAGCTCGGGGTGTTAGACCGTAACCTTAACATATAATTCCACACTAAACAGACCAGAAGGCGAGTAATTTCGCCACTACTTGGTTTAAAGGTTACTTTTAAGTAGTGGTATATCCCGTGTTTTGATGCTTTGTTTTCTGGGAGTTATCAAAAATCAAACAAATCCTTTGGGTGAACTTCTAAGGCGATTGCAAGTTTATAAATGTTATCTAATGAGATGTTTCTGGTTCCACGTTCAATGTCCGAGATATACGTTCTATGTAAGTCACTATTAAATGCTAATTCTTCTTGCGAAATGGCCAGAGCTTGTCTCAATTTCCGAACACGGTTTCCGAAAAGTATCCTAATATTTTTACTCATAAAATCACTACCATCTGTTAACATTGACATTGACATAAGTGTTATACGAATGATAGAATCTCTGTAGCCTATGAGTCTACAGACTATGAGTGACATTGAGTCATAATAATAAAATTTTTCATAATGCTATATATTTCAAGGTCTTTTTTCCTTATTTCTATCTTTGATTAATTCCAGTTTATCTTTAAATAATTAGATTGTTCTAAATTCCTTAGAATTTATAATAAATATCACGGCAATTAAAAATCAAGGAGAATCTAAACTAAATAAACAATAAGGTTCTGGTTGTGTATGATGCTAGTTTGTACAAAATGGTTCTTCAGGTTAACCAACAAATTTCGACTCATCGCTTATGTTGATATATCGATTAGACTACTAAAATATTATGAGGAGGAAACAGTTATGAGAAAGTCCCTAAGTATCAAATCTTTATTCTTATGAATTATCCTAATATTCACATTTGTCTTATCTACCCTTGCCAACACATCTCTCACAACTAATAGATTTGCAGATTATGACCGTTACGAAACAGCATCACAAATTGCTAAATCTGGATGGTCACAGTCAGACTATGAGATTCTTACTTATGGTGAAAATTTTCCTGATGCACTAGCTTCTGCCCATTTGGGAGGCACTTGCAAACGTACTGATTCATGCAGATTATACTGGTAGTCAGGATATTATAATCGTAAAAGAACCTAAAACATATGTATTTTCGAATCCTGGCACATTAAGAATATCAATTTATGAACGCTATAATAAAAGTGAGCCAGAATTGAGGGAAACGCTAGGAAAAAAGTGAGCCACTTTCAATAAAAAAACCTGTATAATCAGAGAGTCGAAAATCTGATGATACGGAGGTAAAGGAGTGGCGATCGAAGTGGAAATTTACGAGAAAATTCGACATCTACACGAGCACGAGAATATGTCCCAGCGTTCTATAGCGAAGATACTTGGCATATCAAGGAACACAGTGAAGCGATATTTTAATGGATCACATGTACCTTGGGAAAGGGAGGGAACAAGCGGTCGTAACAGATATGTCATTACGGATGAAGTGTTAGACTTCATTAAAGAGTGTCTTGTTGAAGATGAGACTGAAAACATCAAAAAGCAGAAGCACACGGCAAAACGAATTTACGACAGATTAGTTGAAGAGAAAGGCTTCACTGGTGGTGAATCAACGATACGTGAGATCGTGGCGGAGGTCAAAGCCAAGCAACCGAAAGTCTTCATTCCCCTATCCTATGACCCAGGTGAAGCAATTCAAGTGGACTGGGGAGAAGCCACCGTGTACCTGGCCGGTAAGAAGATTAAAGTTAATTTGTGGTGTATGCGGGAGTGTTATAGTGCCGATATGTTCTGTAAGGTATTTTATCGCCAAAACGAAGAAAGTTTCCTCGAAGGACAAATCAGTGGGTTAGAGTACTTTGGTGGCGCTCCTCGAAAAGTTATCTTCGACAATGCAAAGGTCGCTGTCAAAGAGGGTTTTGGTGTCCATGCAAAGATACAGGCTAGATACGCTGCGTTATCGGCCCATTATGCCTTTAAACCGGAATTTTGTAATATCGCAAGTGGACATGAAAAGGGTTTGGTCGAAGGGCTTGTAGGTTGGATAAGACGAAATATCCTTGTTCCAATACCGAGAGTGGAAACCATAGAAAAGCTAAGCGCTGAACTACTTCGTCGGTGCTTAAACTATCGAAAACATACCATCAAAGGCAGAGAACAAACCGTCGGCATGATGGCTCAAAGCTCAAGTGCTAGGATGGCAAGCCTACCGAAGTTCAAGTTTGACCCTAGCAAGAGCATCATGCCCAGAGTGGATGAGTTTTCAACCGTCCGATTTGATTACAATAACTACTCGGTTCCGTTTAAGTATGTCAACAAAGAGGTCACGGTAAAAGGATACGGCAATGAGATCGCCATTCTGTATCGCAGTTCCGAGATAGCAAGGTATTCGAGGTGTTACCAAAGAGGCACTACAAAATACCAACTTGAGCATTATATTGATTTGATCGAACAACGTCCCCGCAGCGTATACAACGCAAAACCGGTTAAGAGCAACCTTACGGAAGAACTGATGGAGATAGGACGGCGATTGTCCGGTCCTCGTGAAATGGTAAAGTTATTGCGATTGTATATCGACTTTGGTGAAGAACGTTTGATGACAGCCATCAAATGCATTCAAAGCACAGAACTAACCACAGAACAAATTCAGGCGCACCTTATACCGGTTAATCAACCGACTAAACTACCATTAAAGCAAGACATCAAAGTAGCAAAACCTCAGTTCGAAAAATATAACGACCTCATGAATAGGGGTGCTGCAGTATGAGTAGTAGCTTAAATCCCTTAAAAGAGACCATAAAAATCTACGCAAAACAACTACGAATCCCTTCGTTTACAAGCTATGAAACTATCGTCAGACAACTTTCTACCAACGATGGCTATGATAAATTCTTGTGTGAACTTATGAAACTAGAACTCACTCAGAGGCAGGAATCAGGACAGCGCCGAAGGATTAAACAAGCAGGATTCCCAGTGATGAAAACGCTCGATGACTTCAACTTTGATAGGCTGGAGCACGTTTCAAAGGGCTATATTCAAGAACTTGCATCCTGTGATTTTATCAAAAATAGACAAAATATTGTAATGATCGGCAACTCGGGATCAGGGAAAACCCATCTTTTGACGGGGTTAGGTATGAAAGCCTGTTACGCTGGGTTTAATGTGAAATTCTTCACAGCTGTTCATCTTGCCAATGAGCTAGCCGAAGCTGTGCAGTTTAACCGATTGTCAAAGCTAGAAAAGACCCTTAGCAAGGTGGATTTATTGCTGATCGATGAATTGTCCTACCTGACCTTCAACCGGCACCAGTCAGAGATGCTGTTCCAGGTAATATCGGAGCGATCGGAACGAGCCAGCATTATAATAACAACCAATCTGGAATTTTCAAGTTGGACCGACCTCTTTGAAAATGAAATGATGGTTGCCGCCTTGATCGATAGGATTACCTTCCGTTCGCATATTCTCAATATGAACACCGTGGATTCCTATCGGCTCGAACAGACGATATTAAACGGAAAAAGGGCTGAGAAGCATAAATAAAGGTAGAATGGAGTAATACCATGACTAAACAAAATCGTCACATTAGGAAACTCATTCAAATCTTGGTAGATAGAAACGTCTCTGCTATCTATCCGTTTGAGGTGGCCCATCTCTTACAATGCCCTGAAGAAGCAGTATTAGACGTGCTCTATAACATGGATGCGGAGGAAATACTTAAACATAGCTATGAATTACACTGTTGTGAGTGTGGAGAGGTAATGAGTGTTTTTGAAGATCCCAAACTCTTAACGAGTGCTCCATTTCCATGTCCAGGTTGTTACGCCCAAACTGAGTCAATAAATATGAACGAAACGGTGATTGCTTTTTATCCATTAGTTAACGCTTTATCATCACTGAATAATCCGGATCGAATTGAGCCACAATTCCGGACGGTGAGAGCCACAGTTCCGGATTTTCAGAGCCACCCTTCCGGAAAGAGAGCCACTCTGGGGTCGACTTGACATGGGACCCTACGTCGGATGCTTCCATGGGTCGAGGGCTGTGGCTCATAAGGCGGCATTCCTCTTGGGAAGCCCCATCCCTTGATTTAGGGTAGCATCCTCCGCCCCCATGTAAAGTCTTAATATGGGGTCACGGGGTCAACGGGGGTTGACTTCCAGTTACTGAGACTGCTCCATGCCCATGGGTGTAAACGAATAAGTGGCCCAAGCCTCCGGAGGGATGGCTCACTTTTACCGGAGAGGTGGCTCAACAACCTCCGGAACGCTGGCTCTGTCGAACCGTAATATTCAATCACCACCCAAACTAAATAAAAGTTTCGTGCTCTGTTGACCGAGGTAAATTCTTTGCAATAATGGATCATGGAATACATGGTCGAGAATTCAATACGGAACGGCTAAAATCGGGCTATGGATAGTGCCACAATGTGGACAACCTTGCGCTGGCCGCTTCAGGTTGACCACATTGCTTGGTCAAGCAATTTAGGGTCTATCTTAAAAGAGCTTGACCACACTATCCACAGCCCCGGCGGCAGGAACAAGATTGTTGTTGATGATTACGCATAAGAAGGGACGTAAAGTATGTTTCGGCAACATCTATGAAGGCTAGCCCCTTGTACTTTTATGTTGTTCAGCTATTGCCGTTGTAGTGGCTCACTTTTTCCAGCGTTTAAGCAATAATGGCTCACATTTTTGCTGGCATTAGTGGCTCACTTTTTTTCTGGCGACTGGCTCACCTTTTTCTTGACAATCGCAATCAATTGCAGAAGCGTACAGAGGAGGAGTATGTGACCCAAGAAATCCCAATATCTTTAAGATGTTTAATTTTATAAATAATAGTGAAAGAGCAGGGGTGAGTAAATGAAAAAACGGATAACAGCGACTACAATTGGTATTTCTATTCTTTCCATATCATTAGTGGGCTGTGGAGGTGGAACTCAGACAGCTCAGACTCAGACAGCCCAGACTCAGACAGCTCAGACTAAAACAGCTCAGACAAACCAAGCAACCAAAAACATCGACTCAGCTCAGGACGGTAAATATACTTATAGTGTAAAAGATGGCAAAGCAAAAATTACGAAGTACGATACAACAATTGAACCAAGTGGTGAATTTTTAATACCAAGTACATTAGGAGGATTTCCTGTAACAGGTATCGATAACATGGCTAATTATGATAATTCTGCTTTCAAAGGCATAACTAGTATTAAGTTTCCGCAAGAAGTTACAAGTATCGGTATGAGAGCTTTTGAGAATTTCACAGGCTTAACTACTATTAGCATTCCACAAGGAAGTATTGGTCCACTAGCTTTTAACGGTTGCACAGGCTTAACTAGTATTTACATTTCGCAAGGAGTAACAAGTATCGATGAAATGGCTTTTATCTATTGCAAAGGCTTAACTACTATAAGCATACCGCAAAGTGTGGCTAGTATTGGTTCAGAAGCTTTTCGGTATTGCACGGGCTTAACTAGTATTACAATTAACTCAGCAACAACAAAAATAGACACTGGATACTCGGGAGTAGTCATTGAGGCCAAAGCAACGATTATAGGACATGACCCATCTACTGCAAAAGATTATGCTATGAAACATGGCAATAAGTTCGTAGTTATAAATTGATGGCTTTACTATTCAACCGTACCTTAGCTACTTAAAAGGTCATGTTGATATAGAAGTTAAAATGGAGGATTTATTTTGAAGAGATTGGCGTTGTTATTTATTACACTTTCTTTAGTTTTTTTAATGACATTATTCGGATGCTCAAAAAACAATACCGTGTCGGGTATATTTATTAAGCAAAACTATAGTAAGGAATACATCCAATTGAAATCTGATGGTACTTTCAAAGATAAAGACTCTCTTAGTGAAATCAATGGAAAATATACTATTAACGGAGATAAGTTAACAATGGATTATAAAAGTGAGAGTGTTACGGCTACTATTAATGGCAATACAATCATCTTTGATAAGAATGGGCTTAAATACACGAAAGAATAGAACTCGCTCATATCTAAAACACACTCTGGCTCTCTTTCTAGGACACTAGTTCACCAGACATGTGGCGCATTTCAAAACGGAATGGTGACTCCGCCACGGTTTTTCCGCAATTATGAGTGTTAAATCTGTTTTTATGAAAAGCTTAGATACGGATACTCAAAGACCTACTGAAGTACCAAAGCATACATACTCAGATTTGCGGAAGAACCTCCGCCGCACCGCAATATTCAGAATAGGAATATAAATGGGAATATGCGATGATTATTACTTTATAAGGCTCCCTTTGAGTTAAGCATTCAGATTGTTTAGGTTCTTCAACAGTTTAGAAAAATGACCAAACCGTGCGAAAATTACTTTTTCCTACGGATAAGAGACGAACCGACTGACTAACTTTAAGCAGCAAAAAGAATTTATATAAACACCAGTGTAGAAAGAGTCTTCCATACTGGTGTTTTTTGAATCCAAGTATGTTTAGCTAGCCGCCTAATAAATACCTAGCTATTTTGATATTTTTCCACGAGATTGGACTGAGGAAAATATTATTTGTAGCACTGACCAAAACTGCGTTCTCCAATCCTTGAGATACCATGCATTCAGGGCCAGGTCAACTTTTACTGAGCGTAATTATGTGTGTTATAGAGATAGCCACCTTTCCATCCATTTTGTCACAACACATAATCCTACTCCTTCAATTACTTGTCGAAAGAGGAAATTATGATTATGATTATCGCAAGTAATAAAGGCAGGAAGGGGAATTACAATGCAAAACACTTGTAGGGAAGAGTTGCGTGAAGCATCCAAACTTTTTATTAAACAAAAAGGGAAAAACGAGTTCTCTCCTAAAGAGGTCGAAACTTTCATAAGGAACAAAGGCACCCAATATAAAGTGAGTACGATTCTTACTCATATTACGTCGAAATGCTGCAAGAATGCTCCGCAGAATCATCGGACTAAATATGACGATTTTGAAAGGATTGGAAAGGGACTTTATAAATTGGTGGGCGTCTAAATACGTCCACCGCTGATGCGGAGAACGTACAAGCTAGACTTCTCAATTTCTAATGAGTTGTCAGCTAGGGCATCCTAGCAGTTTTTACATAGTCTTTTGCGCGGACAATCCTGGTATGTGCCTGAATCACATTATATCTACGGGCTAGAGAGGAAGTTACAATGGTGGAAACTTCACCGAAAATAATATTTTTTCGGGTGGGTTGGATGGAACAATATAAAGGGAAAAGTAATGGGGATGAAATTTACGGTGGGGGTTCTTATGTGACGGAGAATGATTACGGTCACGAAGTATTTAACTTTTTACCGTATCACGGATATATGTATGGGTATGTAGAGCCACCCCGTGGTGGAAATATTAATATTGTGCGAATCGGAGCAACAAAAGTTCAAGAGTCGATAGAGGATGTATTAGTTGTTTGGGTTGCTCCTAGAAAATCTGGCGGAGTGTTTATAATTGGTTGGTATAAAAATGCTACGCTATATAGGTGCAGGCAGGCACCCGATGACCTAAATAGAAAGTTCAAAGGAGATATGATAGGTTTTCGGGCTAAAGCAAAAGAGGAAGACTGTACGTTATTACCTTTCGATAAGAGAATATTGAAGATACTAATGGGTTCAGGCGGAATGGGTCAGTCAAACATCTGGTATGCAGATGGACAAGAGCATGAAACTATTAGGCATGAAGTATTGGAGTTTATTAACAGCGGGGGCATACATTTTAAGGGTAAAGAAAAATTCCTAACCAAAAACAATGACCCGCTCGAACGGGCAAAGGTCGAAGGAATAGCGGTGGAGTTAGCAGTTGATTATTATAGAACTCAGGGATATGAAGTGAAATCGGTAGAAAAGGACAACGTGGGATGGGATTTAGAAGGTTACATCAATAGCGAACTGTTTGTACGAATTGAGGTCAAAGGATTGTCGGGAAAGGCACCAACTTTTGAGCTAACGCCTAATGAGTATGCCATGATGGGGAAGTTTAAGGATAGCTACAGGTTATGTGTGGTTACCTCGGCATTAAGTGCTCCGCTTTTAGGGGTATACAATTATTCACCAGATATTGGAGCCTGGCAAACTGATGAAGGTATTGTTCTTAAGCTAAATGAAGCAGTCAGTGCTAGGTTTTGCTTAAAATAGTGTAGGGGTCAAACAAAAAAAGTATTCTTGAAGGATATGGATATGCACCTGTTAAAATGAAAATTACATAAGAGGGCATCCACTTTATTAAAAAGTGCTTCATATTAAGACTTTGAACAAACGAGAACGCTTAGAAACGGAGTAGGGCATTCATTAGATTGAATGCCCTACTCGCATCGTGGTACGAAGATAGTGTAAACAAGTTCAGACAGAAGGAGGAATTTGATTTAATTGGTAGAATAATGTAATTAAAGATTCGAAAACACATCGGAGGGTTTTGAAAATGAAGAAAAACTTCATTTGTCAATAGAAAAGGAAGGGATACTATGGCAGCCGACAAAAAGTATGCAATTCTGAATCAGGAAAGCCCTGCAATTGAAAAAGTATTCACTGTAGATTCTCCAAAAAGAAGATTGGTTGATGCTTTTGCTATTGCCAAGAACGTCAATAAATTGATGAATTATCTTAATCCTATTATCTCAAATATTGATAATGTTAAAGAAGTTATTAAGCCAAATGTGAAGTATGTAGTGCAGATTTCGAAAGAAATCCTTGATAAAATCGATAGTGGAGATTTTGATTTCATGAAATCAGGTGGTGAAACGATAGCAAATATTGTCGATAAAACGCGCCCGAGAAACCCTGTTGTGAAGCAATTAAGGATGACAAAAGAAGCTTTTGGTAATCCACAGGCCAGAGCTGTAATTGGACAAATGGCACAAAATATTGCTATCCAACAGCAGTTGGCGAGTATTACGGAGAGATTGGATGAAATAGCAGATAAAGCTGAAAGAATCTTAATTGGACAAATGACTGACAGACTAGGATTTATTTACGGTTCGTGGGATACATATCAGCAAGCACTTTATATAGGAAATGAAGAATTACGGAATGCTTTGAAATATGATGTTATTCAATCATTGAATATTGGAAGACAGCAGTTATTACAGTATATTAGTTCTCTAGACAAGTTTTTTGATGAATTACCAGTTACAGAGTTTGACACTGCATTGAGAAACATTAATGGAAAACTAAAAAAAGATTGCGTAGATACTCTTAATTCATGCAATCAGGCATTGATAGGGATAGCATTATCTACAGTATTATTAAGCAACATCTATTTATCTTATGATGAGACAGGTGTTTTAGAAGTTCTTACGAAACCGCTGATAGAAATAATAGAAACCCGAAGAAAAAATATTTTGCATATAGCTAACATTGCAAGTCAACAAGATAAACCTTTGGATTGGGTGATAAACCCAAATGAATTGAAAAGTTTCTTAAATGAAATAAAAAATCCTGTTAAAATGAAACGAGATATTTTAGAAATTGAAATTTCTGGTGTTGAATTAATTAAATGGAGGGAGGGAAGGGACAATGAATAATAACAAAAAGGATATGCCCAGTCTTGGAAAATGGGCTAATGTAGGTGAATTAATTGGAAATACTTTAAAAACAGTAGCAGGAGCTTTAGTATTAGCAGTAACTATTATTGGGCTAGTTAAAGAAGTAAAAAAATCAACATAATAAGTTTAAGTTGATAAGAATGAGCATACTGGGTATTTGAAAAAAATACAATTCAAGCTATCATTATCTATATACTGTGACGCTCTTGTAGGTCTATATGAACTGACTACCAACGGAATTTAAACAATCATTGGATGTATTTGCGGAGTGGGAAAGAAGTTTCGAAACAGACGACCTTATACTATTTACTAGGTTATACATAGAATCGTTCCCAAGATTGTTCCCAAAATGGGATGACATTGTACGATTTCAGATAGTACCAGATGGAAAACGAAATGTCTTCAACCCGCTTATACAGCACGTTCCAGGACTACCTGTAAGAGAACAGCATCGCTTTCAGCTCACTCGTAATGAGCAGGTCGTCGGTTCGATTCCGACCATCGGCTCCATAGAAAACTTAGACCCCGCATGATTGCGGGGTTTTTGCTTTTTGTAACTATTTTGTTTTTGCCCTTAACGTTGCAACCGCGTTGTGGATATAGAATAATGAGAAGACCAAAAATTATCAAAACATTTGTTAGATTATGTATTATTATATTGTACTATGTATTCTGCGTGTATTTTGGGTGGATAAATTAAATGGATGAGATTCAAGTTTGTTAGTTTTTACGCTAAGAGAAAATACCCTCATTCTTGTCATGTTATCAAAGGTTGTAGTGATTGATCTTTTCGATCCTTCTTCGAAAAATATATTTTGTCGGGCCTGTTCCTTAAAGGAATTAAGTTTTGGATTTATGTTGATTCTTCTGTTAGCAAGGGTTTTCAGATTTTACACAAATTTCATATTTAGTATGCTAATTATAAGTTGCCAACTTGAAAGAGTATTCTTCTTAAATTCAATATGAAGGAGGTGATTAGTTTGCTAACAACGTTGGATTTCTCACACCGACGATGGCCGTAGTCCTGCTAGTTGGTCCTGTCGTTATTTTTGGGCCTGGAAAACTACCAGAGTAGGGTAAGTCTAAACTTGGAGCATTTGGAAACAGGTGCTTTTTCATGTCCTGTCGTAGTATGCGACTTACGGTTGGTATAGATCGGGGGAAGAGGTTGATTTGAAAATGTCAACCTGTCATAAGATAAAAGGAATGCGAATTATGTATTTACTCAAATTTAAAACCCTTAAGAATATAGCTTTCAATATTGTTTTTGCCCCAAGCCGTAAAATTCCATTAAAGCTACTATGCTATTAAATGGGGACATCATGTCCCCAAAATATACCCAACAATAACTAGATAAGAAACCTCACACCGTATGAAATTAGAATTTATTGAACAGAACCTAATTATGCAAAAATGATTTCTCTCACTGGCGATGAACATAGAAAAAATGGTGGGAGTCTTTTTTATGTACATCAACTAAATCCCTTTTTAACAGAAACGAAAATCGGTCTATAAATGATGTCGATGAGTGGTACGTTATACGAGTCCGAATCACCATTTTAGACAGGCCAATAATATTGAGATCGCTGGGGTTATGTTTGTGTTCATATAACATTACTGGTATAATTTAGTGAATTAATGATAAGCTGAGTATGTGTGTCTGTACCGAATATAATAAAGTTTTAAAGGAGCGTGAATTATGTTTTCTGATAACTTCAAGAGTATGTTTCGTGAATATGATATCAGAGGTCGAGTCAATGAAGAGGAATTAAACGACGAAAGTGTAGCTTTACTTACTAAAGCGTTTTCCACTTTCTTAGATAGAGTTTCTATTAAACGGGTAGTAGTTGGGTACGACAATCGAAGTTATTCTGAAGGATTTTCAGAAGTCGCTATTAATACGTTTGTGAAAATGGGCTTTGAGGTTTTTGATATTGGACTAAGCCTTAGTCCGGTGGCTTATTTTGCACAGTATCATTTAAAAAGTCCTGGAGTAATGATGATAACAGCTAGTCACAATCCCAACGGATGGTCCGGCTTTAAATTGGGCCACGGATACTCCAAAACGATTGGACCTGATGAAGTAAAAGAGCTTTACAAAATCATAGAAAGTCAGGATTTCATTAGCGAGGAAAAACTTGGTACAAGGAGCAAAGTATCGGTTCGGGACGCTTATATCGAGGCTATTACTAGTCGAATACATATCGAATCAGACTACGCACCACGAGTTGTAATCGATGCTGGAAATGGTGGAGCTGGGTTATTTGCTTATGAGGTTTTCCAAAACATTGGATGCAGTACCTTCCAGTTGAATTGCGATCCCGACACAAGTTACCCACATTATTTCCCCAACCCTTCGGATTTAGAGGCGCGTAAACGTTTAGCCGAGATGGTTGTTCACCCTTACATCAATGCAGACATTGGTATTTCATTTGACGGTGATGGTGACCGTATAGGAGTAGTCGACGAAAATGGTGAAAATATTTGGAGTGATAAAATCCTGATCATTTTAGCAAGGCAACTTTTGGAAAGGAAAAAGGGCGCCAAAATAGTGTTTGATGTCAAGTGTACACAAGGCCTCATCGATGATATTACTAAACGTGGTGGAATTCCAATAATGTGGAAAACTGGCCATTCGTATATTAAAGCCAAAATGCATTCTGAAGAAGCCGAGCTTGCCGGCGAACGTAGTGGACACATCTTTATGGGGGATGATTATTATGGTTTCGACGATGCAATTTTTGCTGCCGCTAAACTCGTCGAATATATTTCTCATGTGAAAAAGTCGCTATCGGAAATTGTTGAAGATTTGCCACAATATTTTACATCTCCAGAAATTAAAGCTCATTGTGCAGATACAGTAAAGTACAAAGTTATAGAACAAGTTGTCTCTGACTTTAAGAAGGAGTACGGAGATAATGTTATTGATATTAACGGTGCAAGAGTCGTATTTGCAGATGGGTGGGGCTTAGTTAGAGCTTCATCTAACCTACCTGAACTAGTTCTGATTTTTGAGGCTAAAACAAAAGAAAGATTATTTGAAATCCGCCAGATATTTAAAGAGAAACTCAACCAGTTTAAAGAAGTTGACTCCGAATGGCAGAACGACTTGAAAGACTAGCCTAGTTTAGTCCACTTCTTAAACTCCCATTTCTTGTTGTAAGTGGGAGTTTCCCTATGCTCTGCTTCGGTAACGAAAGCATTTCCTGAGATCCCTAGAAAACCTAGACCCCGCAAGTGATTTGCGGGGTCTAGGTTTTCTAGTATAAGCGGGATGTAATGGACAGGCAACACCTTATTGCACTGCAACTGAAAAAGCTGCCTAAGGAATTTCCCTAGTCTACGCATCAGATTTATCATCAATACTGGTTTCAATAATGTCAGGAGTTACCGGAGCGGTGTTAATTCTTGGTACAATGGGCGTGATATGTGTTATGGGTGCGACAGAGCTAGTTGTAGCGCTTTTAACGTTGCTATAGACTGATTCGACCTTATTTTTAACAGCCGTCACCTTAAAATACCAGATGTTAGTGTCTGTCCCTGTATCCTCCCTGAAGTTCAAATAAGTATTTCTGAAGTAAATTAATACGAGAGAACCTGCATTGTTTTGCGGGTTCCCTCGTATTAAAGAGTTCTATGACGCTATGCTACACGCTTGAGGGACGACTACAAATTATGCATATTTAGGTACGCTTATTCATGTAGTCTCTAAGCCATAGCATATGAAATTCTTCATCAAGAAGATATTCCATAAGAGTATCACGAAGTTCTGAATAATGCTTATCTTTACTCTCAGTGATAAAAGTTCGATACGCTTCCATTGCCTTATTTTCCAGTGCTATGCCAAGCTTGCAAGTGTTATGCTGACCCGTTGAGCCAACCATATCTCCCACTAAACCTCCAGCTAATTCAAATAACGAACCTGCAAACTTAGGGACTTCGACTTGAGCTTTGTCTAACACCTGGGCGAAAAAATCAGCATGGCCACTTTCGATTTGGACCATCTTTTCGAAGGCTTTACAATAGTATTCATCAGTCGATGTCGAAACTTGAGCTTCATAAAAAGCTACCTGAAATGTTTCTAGTGTATAAAACTCCTTTAAGCGAAACATTAACTTGTCATCCATTTTTACACCCTCGTATTGTAATATTTATGGTATAGAATTCATCAAAAATAGTTTTCATATTCATCCGCCATTTTCTGAGTATGAAATAGGATATAGGAAATCCGTCTGACTATATATGAAGACTAAACCCTGCTCTTTGTGGGTTTTTGTTATTAATATCACGAAAGCCTAAGATTTGATAGAACCTTGTCCAACCACCTTGAATAGTATGGGAGAAGGGGGGGGTTGAGATGATACTATGTATTGATCCAGGGCATGGGGGTTATGATTCGGGAGCGGTCGGTAACGGATTGCTTGAGAAAGACCTTGCTTTGGACATTTGCCTTAAACTCAGATCTATACTTGAGTACAATGGAATAAAATGCGTTCTTACTCGCGAGGGAGATTATGCGCCTGGGTATCTAAGCACCCTAAACGGAGATCTATCTACTCGAGTTAAGATAGCGGAGGAAGCCAAAGCAGATCTATTCATTTCAGTGCACATTAACGCAGGAGGTGGTACAGGAGTAGAGGTGCTCATTAGTGGGAGGGGTGGACGTGCGGAAACAGCAGCGAACAAGGTTTTACCTTATCTTGTTCAAGTCGGAGGCTGGGCAAATCGTGGAGTAAAAACACAGAATGTGTTGGTACTGAGGGAAACAAGTATGCCGGCAATTTTAACGGAAAATGGATTTATCGATAATATTAAGGATATTGCAAAGCTAAAGGAACCGAATTTTCGTCAGTCCCTGGCATTTGCCCATGCCAAAGGTATTTGTGATTTTTGGGGGGTTCAATACAAGGAACCAGTTTCAGTTCCAGGCCCACCAACCGCTAATGTCATGTTCCGTGTCATTTTAGATGGCAGACAGACCATGGCGTTAAGCTCCCAAGAAAGGGCGATCACGGCAGTCAAAGAAGCGGTCGATAGTGGCCAATCAACAAAGGGCGTTATACAGCGGACAACGGATGCTGTAAACGTTTTTGAATATGTAGCCCCCCTGGCAGCCCAGAAAACTCCGATTATGGGCATAGAGACCATTACGCTTGAGCAAGGCCGTCAATTTTTGATTAAGCATAATCCCTATGCTCCGGATATTGTTCCTTTTTACCAGAGGCTTGGGGAACTACTAGGTATAAGATGGGGTTATGCAGTGGCCCAAATGATTCAAGAAACTGGTTACCTCAAATTCGGTGGAGATGTGAAGGCCGAGCAAAACAACTTTGCCGGAATTGGAGCCGTCGGAGGAGGGGTTCAAGGAGCGTCCTTTTCTACACCGGAAGAGGGGGTGTTGGCTCATTTAGAGCATCTATTTGCGTACGCTTCAATTGATCCGCTCCCTATAGGAATCCTAAAGGTCGATCCCCGTTTTGATATGGTAAAGAGGGGGAGCTGTCCGAACTGGGAAGATCTGAATGGGAATTGGGCAGTCCCGGGGAAAGCTTACGGCGAGGATGTGGTCAAGATCTATGAGAACATCGCTCGGGAACAAATTAGTTCTGACAGTGGTGAAACGTCTCTATTAAGAAAGATATTTCAAGTTATTGGGGATTACTTTAAAGGGAAAAACAGTGACCCCTTCAGCTAAAGCTGAACAACCGGTCTTTAGATACGAAGTCTGTAGTGGAGATTATACCGCAGAAAACAGAGGGACAGGTTTGTTGTTTCGAAGAAAAATAACAAACCGGTCCCTCTGTTACATCCTTGTTCGTCTCTCCTTGTTTCTCGAATAAGAAACAGCGCACCTGTCCCCTTGTATCCTTTTACTTCTTTGCATATATTTTTAATCTTGATCGATTCTATTATGCTATAATGACTGAGTGAGAAATTTTTAGACATAGAATAGAGGAAGAAGAGCATGGTTCAATCACATATTGGAGAAATAGCTGCCCTAGCTACGGCAGTCTGTTGGACGATCACTGCAGTTGCTTTTGAGTCCGCAGGGAAGAAAGTGGGGTCACTTTCCGTTAATCTCATTAGGCTTGTCATAGCCTTATTCTTGATCTCAGGGTTCAATTTGTTTACTCGGGGGATGATTCTCCCCTTCGATGCTTCAGGTTCTACTTGGATCTGGTTAACTTTTTCTGGACTAATAGGCTTTGTGATCGGAGACTTGTTTTTATTTCAAGCGTTTGTGCAAGTGGGTTCCCGGATATCAATGTTAATTATGGCTTCAGTACCACCAATTACTGCTATTGCCGGCTTCTTGATAATGGGGGAAAGAATCTCCTTATTAGGTCTAACCGGTATGCTGATTACTATTGCAGGGATTTCCCTCGTGATTCTAACCAAAAGTTCAAAGGACAAAAAAGTAAAGTTTTCTCATCCAATCAAGGGATTAGTCTATGCTTTCATTGGTGCACTAGGGCAAGCCTTCGGACTCGTTCTTAGTAAATTTGGTATGGGATCATATAACCCCGTTGCTGCCACTCAAATAAGGATAATTGCGGGGATTATCGGCTTCACTCTCGTTATCACAGTTTCGAAAAACTGGGAAAACGTCTATAATGCATTAAGAGATTCAAAGGCGATGAAAAATATCTCAATAGGATCCCTTTTTGGGCCATTCATAGGAGTTTCGCTTTCATTGGTAGCGGTTCAGTATGCCCCGACGGGGATTGTCTCTACGATCATGTCCATTACTCCGATTCTAATAATTCCAGTATCGATTTTTATTCTTAAAGAAAAGGTATTTCCAAAGGAAATTTTAGGAGCCTTTATAACCCTTATAGGAGTTTCGCTTTTATTCCTCTAAAAACAGCAGTCACGGAACTATTTTAACAAGGCATGCAATTACTTAAAAAGGAAATTTAGGGAATAGGGAAAATCATAAACTATAGGTGGGAAGTTAGAGTGGAATTTATAGTAATTGATTTCGATTCATGGGGCGAGGTAAGTAATTGTAAGGAACTCTCGCAACAAAAGATAGATGAGAACGACTTTAAATTGACTAATAGCCTTGGTAGCAAAAAGAGTATCATCAAGCAATTGGATGACTCTACTTATTTTGTAAGTATTAATGATGACCATTTTCACACAAGAATGTTGTTAACTACTAATTCATTCATTCTCCACAAGCATAGCAAGCCAGAGTTACAGATAGACAGTTGGAACAAAGCTAAGCTTATGCAAACTCCGCACGATGTCTTGAGACGTCTTGGATTTGAGGTAGTAGATAAAATCCAACATCAACTTGAAGCCCTGGAATCATTTATGGATTTGATAGAAGAACAGATCCTAGAAAACCCGCAGAAGTCACAACAGATAAAGATTATTAGATTACACAGAAAAGCTATCCGAATAAAGAAGCAAATTAATAGTCATTTGTCTGTATTTATTCGAGCAAAACAAGACAATCCGATGTGGAACGAACTAGTGCAAAACGTGCAGAGTGAATTGGATAATGCGAGACAACTTGTAGAGCTAATGGAAAATCTCAGGGAAGCCTATCAAGCGTCAGTTGATAATAAAGCAAACGATATAATGAAAATTTTAGCTATTTTAGCCACGATATTATTACCTATTAACCTACTGACGAGCTTTTTTGGAATGAATTTTACCAAGATGCCGTTGATTCATTATCAATATGGAGTGTATGTGCTTTATGGGTTAGTCGTTATCTTGGTAGCATCGATAATTATTGCGTTTAAGAAAAATAATTGGTTATAGTTATTACCCATTGGCTTAGCTAGCTAGTTCTTGCAGGATTACATCTCCTGTATAATGTATTTCGCCAAAAAGTCCTAGACACATTTCGTTAGGGCTACTATAATAAATACATACTTGCAAGTCTGAGAGAGCAAAGAAGCTCTAAGGGGCGTTTTAAAACGCTTTTTAGAGCTTCTTTTTTCATGTGATTTAGTTGGTATATAGTTTAATGTCCCGGCCAAATTTTCTTATTAGGAGATGAGTTTGATGACAATCAATACTGGGGATGTGTCTTTCGTAGTTATTTGTACTATAATAGTGTTTCTGATGACCCCTGGACTGGCATTGTTCTACGGGGGGATGGTCAGAAAACGTAATGTGCTTTCTATCATGATGCAAAGTTACGTCGCCATAGGGTTGGTCACAGTTATTTGGGTCTTATTTGGATACTCTTTAGCCTTCGGACCGGATCAGGGCCATTTAATTGGAAATTTGGATTGGGTCGGTCTAAAAGGGGTTGGGCTTTCACCTAACCCAGATTATGCTCCGACAATCCCCCATTTGTTGTTCTTCTTGTTCCAACTGATGTTTGCAATTATTACACCTGCGATCATCAGCGGAGCAACTGCTGAAAGACTACGATTTAGTGCCTTTTTATTGTTTGTAGTTTTTTGGAGCACCTTTGTCTATATCCCACTAGCCCATTGGGTTTGGGGAGTAGGTGGATGGATGCGGAATCTCGGTGTCTTGGATTTCGCCGGAGGCACTGTCGTAGAAATGGCTTCAGGAGTGTCCGGATTGGTGGCAGCCTTTGTGGTCGGCAAACGAATCACGGTGGGATATGAGTGGAACATTCCTCATCATATGCCCAACGTTCTTTTTGGCGGCGGATTGTTATGGTTTGGTTGGTTTGGATTTAACGCAGGGGGGGCAATGGGGGCAAATGGCGTGGCAGTGCTAGCACTTGCCACAACCCAAATAGCCGGAGCTGCCGGAATGATAGGATGGGCACTACTTGAATGGCTCCATCGTCGCCAGATCACAGCGTTCGGTGCTGTGAGCGGCATCATTTCCGCCCTTGTGGCAATCACACCTGCAGCAGGATATGTCTCAACCGGTAGTTCACTCCTGATTGGGTTTATTGCTGGAGGAGTGTGTTATTTAGGAGTAAGTTTACTTAAGGCCAAACTGGGCTATGATGATGCCTTAGATGTCTTCGGAATACATGGAATCGGTGGAACTTGGGGTACTATTGCTACCGGGATTTTTGCCGATCTAAGTCTTAATCCACAAGGGAAAAATGGGTTAATAAATGGTGGCGGAATGGAACCTGTCTTTATTCAATTAATTGCAGTGGCGGCAACCTACTTATTTACTGGTATCATGACGTTTCTCATCTTAAAGGGAATAGCTATGTTCACTCCGCTTAAAGCTACGGATGACGAACAAGCGAACGGTTTAGATTTGACTCAGCATAGGGAAAAGGCTTATCCTGATTTTGAACTTAGTGAGAATGCATTTATTTAAAGAGCATTTTTACCGTGTTCGCCCGTTCGGATACGGATCGCCTCTAAGACGTCATAGACAAAAATCTTGCCGTCTCCAAATTCTCCAGTTTTTGAAGCCTCAGCGATGGCGGCGATAACTTTCTCTGCTTTTTCGGTGGGAACCACCACCTCAAGTTTTATCTTCGGCAACAGCCTAGTTTCGATTTCTTGACCACGGTAAATTTGAGTGTAACCCTTTTGATTTCCGAAACCCATAACATTAGAGACGGTCATCCCCTGCACATCGATGTTCGATAACGCAATTTTTACGTCGTTTAATTTTTCGGGTCTAATAATCGCTTCGATCTTTTTCATAATGTCACCCTTTAATCTTTAAAATTTAACCTATATTAAGCTTCGATAATCCCATACAGTATATCAGAAGTTTTCTTTGGATAATATGCTTTAATATGAAAAGCCGGGCTTAAGCCCGGCTTTGAGGAGTCTTTTTCTTGAAAGGGGAATTTTTTCCTCGGTCTGGTTTACCTGTCTGCGCTTTGTCGGTCGCTTTATTTGACATCAAGTTGCCTCCCCTGTACTTAGCTTGGATTATAAGTTGTTTGTCCATCCCGGCCATAATCCGTACGTCCGTCCTGATCGGCTTGGTGGCTATAAGGTAGCTGTTCGCGTTTCGGAAAGGGTTTTTTACTTGGTTTGGGCTGATCCATAGTATTCCTCCTTAAAGTTGGAATACATTTAGGATACCCTAGGAATGGATAATTATGTTGAGATTGCATTAGATTTTCCCAACGAATTTAAAGTCCCTTATGATGCCAGTCATTCCAGGTTGCCAGTAAGCGGGCACCCCTAGACCAGTCGCTTCCTCATAGATCAGTCCCTGAATAACGCGAATAATCTCAGCGATGTTACGACCAACCTCGGGTGGATAGAGGCTGACATACTTCACCTTGCGATCTGGAGCAATGATAAAGGTTGCTCGGAAGGCAATTCCCAATTCTGCTCTAAGTACTCCATATTGATGCGTTATGAGATGGGAACGGTCGGATAATAGAACCCATTGATTTTGGAAATCATTAAGACGGATGGTCACTTTGTTGCCACCATCATATGAGGCACCTTTAAGGCGCACAAAAAAGGGATCCCCTTAAAGCTAGGAGATCCATAAAAGAGGACTAACTACATGAAAAAAACGAAAATGAACCTGCTATTATTATATGTTATATTTTGTCGAATGTAAATAAATGTAATTATGCAATATCTGGTATTTAATCAAACTGAGTTATAACCTACAGCAGTTACTTTGGAAAAAAGGTATAGAGATTGGGCCGTTCTTACCCTAAATGTGTAATTTCTGTCTTAATTCATAGACAATCATATTGACATGATTTAAGACAAATGTTAGACTCAGCTAATGAATTGAATAATTATGCTCTTATCCGGAGTGGTGGAGGGACTAGCCCAATGAAACCCGGCAACCAGCTAGTGCGTTATGATGTTCATGGCTTGCACAAAGCATGGTGCTAATTCTTGCAGAAGATTCTTCTGATAGATAAGAGGAGCGTCGATATTTTAAAAATTTGGCCTCTTCTGTTGCAGAAGAGGTCTTTTAGTACTATCAGAGAAAAGCTCTCTGAAGGCATAAGAAGCAACTAAGTGTAACAAATCTGGAGGTGGGGACATTCATGAGTGTAGAAAAGACATATGCAGAGATTAATGCCAAGATTAAAGCTGGCAAAGCAGTCGTGGTAACTGCTGAGGAACTGATAGCCCTGGTAGAGGAAAAAGGTCTCTCTCAAGCAACCCAAGAAGTCGATGTGGTAACAACAGGTACCTTTGCGCCCATGTGTTCTTCAGGTGCCTTTTTGAGTTTCGGACATACAAAACCCCGCATGAAAATGCAGAAAGTATGGCTGAACGGTGTATCTGCGTATACTGGCATAGCGGCTGTTGACGCCTATATCGGCGCCACGGAGATGCCGGATAATGACCCGCTGAACAGCAACTATCCGGGTGAATTTAAGTACGGCGGAGGTCATGTCATTCATGATCTAGTGGCCCGCAAATCTGTCAAATTGAAAGCATTAGCCTATGGCACAGACTGTTATCCACGCCAAAATCTTGAAACCACTATTACGCTAGATGAGATAAATGAGGCGATCCTTTTTAATCCCCGTAATGCCTATCAGAATTACAACTGTGCGGTAAACCTGACCGATCGGACGATTTATACCTATATGGGCATGATTAAACCTCATTTGGGGAACGCCAATTATTCAACTTCAGGACAACTGAGCCCGCTCTTGAAGGACCCTCATTTTAAGACGATCGGGGTAGGTACAAAAATTTTTCTTGGCGGCGGAGTTGGATATGTGGCTTGGAACGGTACACAACATTTCCCGTCCATGATTAATGTAGAAGGCCAGGAACTAGGTAGTGCAGGGGGAACACTGGCTGTCACCGGGGATCTAAAACAAATGAGCCCTAGATGGCTTGTCGGTACCAGTTACCTCGGGTATGGAGCAACCCTCAGTGTTGGAATAGGGGTTCCAATTCCGATTCTTAATGAAGATATCGCTCGGTATGCTGCAAAGAAAGATGAAGAACTGTTTGCCCCAATTGTGGACTATGGGGAAGCTTATCCTTCATTTACACCGGGTAATCTGGGGTATGTTAGTTATGCAGACCTAAAGAGTGGAAAGATCCAGGTGAATGGCAAGGAGATCGCTACTGCTCCATTGTCAAGTATGCCGCGGGCCCGTGAAATCGCCTCAACTTTAAAAGGGTGGATTCAAAAAGGCGAATTTCTCCTGACAGAACCGGTTAAAGCGCTTCCCTCACCCGCTGACGGCTTTATCGCTCACAGTATTAAGGAGGATTGATGAAAGTGTCGCCAAAGAGAATAGTTTTACGTTTTGGAACAGACATTTCGGTAAAGCCCATAGTCTATCGTTTGGTTAAAGATTATGACTTAGTGGTCAATATAGTTAAAGCGGACGTAAACCCGCAAAAAGAAGGAACCATGATCTTAGAGGTTACCGGGGACCAAAGTGAAGAAGGACTAAGCTATTTGCGTGATCTGGGAGTTTCAGTTCAGAACCTTAACCAAGAAATTGTACGAAATGAAGAAAAGTGTGTGATGTGCGGGGTGTGCACTGGCATTTGCCCGACCGGTGCCTTATATATGGAGCGTCCCTCTATGGAAGTCTTCTTTGATGGGGACCAATGTGTTTTCTGTCAACTATGTACAAAAGTCTGCCCTATGAAGGCAATGGAGGTCCGTCTATAATTGGATTTCGTAGAACGCAGTTATCGGCAACGTCATCGCCAGGAGGATCTGGTCCATTTTCAAGTGACTGTGGGGGAAACAGATTTAGATATTGGGGTGCGGAAAGAACGGCTTACAAAAGACTTGCTGAAATGGGTAGAGGAGACGATTCGGGCCTGTCGTAGACCGCTTGAGGATTATATCCAGAGAGACCCCGGCTTTGTGAAGGCTTTAACACCTTATACACTATTGCCAAATGCCCCCTTAATTGTCCAGACTATGGCGGAAGCCGGTCGTCTTGCAGGTGTGGGTCCAATGGCGGCGGTCGCCGGGGCCGTGGCCGAGTTAGTGGGGAAATCGATTGCCAAGCGCTCCCGGGACGTGATTGTGGAAAATGGCGGCGATATCTTCTTGCGTACGAGTCGCATTCGCAAGGTTGGGATATTTGCAGGGGATTCGCCGTTGTCAAATCGAGTGGCGCTTGAGATTCGACCGGAACAAACCCCCCTAGGGATTTGTACGTCATCAGGTAAAGTGGGGCATTCTTTGAGCTTCGGCAAAGCGGATGCCGTAGTCGTGATCTCTTCCTCAGTCCCCTTGGCAGATGCGGTAGCAACAGCTACTGGGAATCTTGTTAAAACGTTAGACGATTTAGAAAGTGCCCTAGAATTTGCCGCAGAGATCAAAGGAGTTATGGGTGTATTAATTATTAAAGACGATCGTTTGGCGGTATGGGGAAGTGTAAAGTTAATCCCTATGAAGGCTTAAGGTGAGTAGCATGTCATAAATTGAAGGTATTGGTTCTAACAGGAAGTGATTGGCCAAGTAGGGCTAATCACTTCCTGTTATATTTATGTAAACTATTTAACCAAATACAAAGAAAGAAACCTCCCCGTCGGGAGGTTTAAAGTTTTTGCGCTAATGTCTTTAGGTTCTTATTTAGATAACTTGTACAACCTAAATTTAGCATGAATTAGGAGAGGAATCAATGCCCACTTTTTGGGAGGACAGTTCGATGAAAGGCCAGCTCCCCTTTTTCGCGCGAGGGCAATTGCATTGAATAGGACCATGAGTTGTTTTTGGCACTTTTAAAGTAGATTAAGTGCTATTTCTATGGGTTAATCGATAGGATATGTTGAAAGTGCTTTGTAAATCGCCCGGCAGTGGAGGGTTAAAATGAAAAGGAATTTGAAAGGGATGTTTAATGCAGTTTATAATGGTGATTTTCAGAAACTTAGTAAAGGGCGACTTCAGTTTCCTGAGTCGTGGCTTCAAATTGGAGGAAATCATGAAACGAGATGGAGTTTTAGCCCCGAATCCACGGAGACCTTTTTAGAAATCAGCAATACGACTGCCATCAGAGCAGGAGTCGTTCAAACACAGGAGGCTTCTCTTAACGTAGAAAAAGAGAAGGAGTGGCTTGTGACAATTGTTTTTAAACGTAGTATACCTGAAGCTCAGGCCTATTTGCGCCTATACCCCGTTTTGTCGAATGGAGATGTATCTAAGCCATGGGAATACTCCTTTAGAGTAGGATTGGAGCATGAACAACAGGAACTACATGTGCAGCAAGAGCAGTTCAAACAAGTCATTAGTGTTGGTTCTAATATCCATTCTTTGCGCTTAGAAACGGGTATTTTAGGTCAAGGGACTTTCTATTTATTTAAACTAATCGCTTATTCCCTCTCTCCCAACCGTATGAAAAGACGAGTTATTAGATTAAGACCAGAGATTCGCCAGATTAGTTCTATCCAGACGATCGGAGAAATAATTAAGCCGATTCAACTTGCTATGCCTATTCCCTTAAAAATCCCAGTCACCGTCCAAGCGAATGTTAATGCGGATACTCGAAATCTGACACCTATCCGTGACAGGGTGCAAATTTACGGAAGCAGTCAAGTTCCTTTAGCTACTTCAATTTCCGGTCGAGCGCAAGTTGAAATTAGCGGACATGGGTTTCATGAAAGCCTAGAGGACGTAACTGCCGATCAGACCAGATTATTTACGACAATACGTGATGTCTCGGCGTTACCGCGCTTTTCGTTTGCGGTTTATAATTTTGGAACTCACCACGCTGATGTACAGGCTCAGCTAAGCCCAGATGGAATCCATTGGGCGTTAGAGGGGGATCAACAAAAGGTGGAACCTAAAACGTTAATCATTGTCACCCCTAAAAATTTCTTGAGGTATATAAGGTTAGCCTATGAGGCAGAGGGTTTAACCACATTAAGAATTTGGGTTCAGGCTCAAAATTAGGTACGTATACATAAAATATTGAATAATTTAAATTCATTTGATTTTAAAGCGGTTAAAGGTGGGGGCGCGGAAATGACTGAAACAAATCAAGTCTATAATAGTCATTTCTTGTTATGGCAAGAAAGTCATCCGGATTTTCCGGACGGATGGGTTCAAACGGGCGGAGATTCGGCAACAAAGTGGAAGTGGACTGGCTTACCTGATGGCCCAAGGGCTATTAAGATTGTTCATCCGTCAGGGCCAAGAGCGGGCATTATTCTTGAGAATAATGTCGCGATACCTGCTGGTGAAGGACAGCGATGGGAAATACAAGTCATTCTAGAGACGGAGCCAGCCGGGGTTCCTTGCTATATACGAGTAAATCTCGGTGCTGTGAGCCAATTATTATTTTCCGTGCGACCTAGCTCAGAGCCGGAAGAATATTCCCGAGTTTTTTCCACACCAACAGGAGTGACCGGATTACGAGTTGAGGTTGGAATTCTCGGTGAGGGAACGGTTACAGTTCACGAGATTCAAGGATGGAGGCTCTACCCTAAGCGAGAATTACGGCTTGATGAGAAGGGGCAACTATATGTCCGTCACATCGATTCCATCGGGGTCATTCAAACACCTGTCCCGGTAAGACTAGTTAGCCCGATTCCCATACCTGTCGATGTGAGAACACCTATTATAGCAGACTTACGGGATTTGACACCGTCTCGTGACGGCATCAAAATTTTCGCAAGTGATGGAAATTCCATTGCCTCAACCTTGGAGGGTTTAGTTCAAATTAAGATGTCTGGAAGAAGGTATGTTCAAAGTGTAGAAACGGTTACTAGCTCTATAATTTTTGTTCCTACCTTGCCAAAGGATGTATCTGAGGTAAGCGTTTATTCTTATGCAGTCCATAATCCTGGAACAGAAGGAGCAATTGTGCAGTTACAAATCAGCCCAGATGGAGTTATCTGGACTGCGGATGATTTGGAATGCGAGATATTGTCGGGGGCACTTGCCGTTTTTACCCCGAATCGTTTTCTGCGTTATGTACGTTTAATTCACCGTTCTGAATTCCCTAATCCGCTCAGGATTTGGTTCCAGGCTCAAGTATAGAAAAAATTATTTAGTAAACCCCCTTCCCCTTGTGGAACAACAAATATGGAGTCAATTATGAACGAACGTTATAAGTTACACTGGAATATAATGGAGTACATCAAAAGAAAACCTAGATTCAGAGGAGAAGATGGCTATGGACGGAATCACGTTGGTCGTTTTCTTAGCGATTGTGGTAGAAAAAGTCGTTGAAATTTTTAAAGGAATTGTATGTACTATTCCGATTTTTCCAGATAAATTTAAGCCCCTTACTTTAGAATTATTGAGTTTAGCATGTGGTGTACTCCTTGCTTTCCAGAGTGGAATTAATGCCTTGGATCTATTAGATGTTAAGATTGCAAATCCTCTAATCGGGATTGGGATCACAGGGCTTGTGATCGGTAAAGGGTCGAACTTTGCTCATGACTTTTTCCATAGCTTTAGTAAGAATAAGAGGAGTTAAGCGGGTAAGGATATTTAATCATTTTCCCATGCAACAAGATTGGGGCTGGGGTCTAAGATTGAGCGGTATTGTTCTAAATTACCATAAGTGCCGTTGGGATCGAGTTTTTGATAACGGTAATATTTCGCTAAGCGGTCTTGGGGTCTGACCCAGCCCAGGTGTTTGATTCGAAGATAGCTAGTGCCTCCGCGCAAGTCTATGATATTTTTGGGAAACCTCCCGCAATGTTGGGGGGTTTCTTGCCATTGGGCTTGGAAGTTGGGAATATTGCGCACGATAAAGGGACGATACCATTTGTGTGCTTGCCAAAGTGAATCGTCCCGATATTGGGTTTCCGTCCACAGATCAAACAGACGGAAGCTCAGGTAATCGACCTGGGAAGAGTAGGATAATAACTCTCGTAGTTGTTTTGGAGCATTCTCTTCGAATAGTTCGTCCGCGTCCAAGATGACAATCCATTCCGGATTGGTCCTTACGGCCATTTGCCAGAGTTGTCGCCGAAGGAGTATTTCGTTATGGAACAGGGGTTCCTTGTTTGAATGGAGGGTCAAGGGAATTCCCTGCAAGATCCCTTGGCATAGCTCGACTGTATTGTCCTCACTGGCATCGTCTAAGATAACAGCGTGGTCAATGTACGCCGTGGTCTGTTTTAAGACCCTTTCTAGGTGGCGACCCGCTTCATTGCGAACTAACATCGCTAGAGTTATTTTACCGGGACTTACAGTGTGAAGAGTGGGTAACTTGGTTTGATCGTTCAGGGGGAGGTCTAATTGCAAGTGTAAGTTTTGGTTGGGTACCTTCTCGCCATCCATGGCTGCAGGGACACTTGGCCCTCCATGACCGGCGCATGAGTTATCTTGAACTTGGCTTTTGCCGGCGACTGGAGGCTTGGCGCAAGCCAGGTTTTCTTTGTATTCAGTCAGGCTATCCAGTTCGGATTCTCGATAGATGTGAAACGGTGGGTAATGCGTATCAGCATATAGTTCAAGTCCTAAGGCTGCAGCTCGAATACAGAAGTGGCGATCTTCGCCGGTGAGCCCTAAGTTGTAGATTTCTTGGAAAGAGACTCCTCGTTCAAGGGCGTGACGACGAATGAGGGTACAAGCTCCTAAACCTCCGACTTTATAGGTGCCTGGTCGGGTGAGCATCTGAAGAAATTCCTGAGTTTTTTGGGTGATTTCCTCGTCACTAAGCGGTTCCCCTCTTCTCGATTCATACAGAGTATATTGATCTTCCAACCATACTTGGGGGAGGGGAATGAGCTCAGGTTTCCACCGTGTCCAAAAGACTTCTGAGACAATATCCTTTTCCAGAGAAAGCAGATGAGTTAAGGTCTTAGGATTTAGGTAGAGATCGGAGTCGACGAGAAAAAGGTAATCGTATCCTTCCTCAAGGGCGATTTTAATAAAATGGTCCTTATAGCGAGCCACTTTCCAGATTAAATCCTCCCGCCAATAGTGGGTTGACTCATCACGAAGATAATCTTCCTCGGTATCACCAGGGAAAATCCGGACATTCGGTCGTTCGAGGGCAAAGTGGCTAAGAAGAGTATGATCATTATGGTCATTAATCAAAATGAAATCAAGCTTCACTTGGCTTGTCTCTAAATGCAGGAGTGAATCCAAAAATTCAGAGAGGATGCGTTCATATTGTTTAACGGGGCTGGCTAGGAGAACACGATCGTTCATTATATATGCTCCCTTCCTTGGAACCCATTAGTCTCCCTAGAATCAATTAAAATGTGACAGAGGATGAGGAGGGCATCTTGCAAAGCACTCTCAACTCGATTTTTTAGGTTGAAATAAGTGGACTCCATGTCGTTTCCTTCGATGATCACACTACACAAATGGATTTCTTTAAGGGCGAGCGTCAAGAGCTTATGGGCGTATTCATAAAGCAGAGCTTGACTGGATTCAATGTTTGGCCAGACCGCTGCCTGCATAGAGTGTTTCAATAGATAATCGATCGGGTAGCCTTTCTGAATCAGGCGGATGAGTTGTTGCCAAGGATAAGAGGATGTAGGGGAAGCTTCGAGGGCACGAATATAAGCCTCGTACGCTTGTTGTAAATTCCCGGAAGAGTGATGGACATCCCCTAGGAGACAACTCACTTGGTAAAAGGTTGCTAGCTTAATTGTTCCGATACTCAGAGATCGTTCTAAATCCTCCGCTGCTTGGGGGTAGTTCCCTTGCTGGAAGTAAACGGTACCACGGAGAAAAAGGAAATCCGCGTGATCGGGGTACATTCTTAAGGCTTTACTTAGAAAGTCAATTAATGGAGTGATTTCTTCAAGACGGAGATAGCCAAGTGCCATATTGAGGAGAACATCTTCAAAATACCCCTCGTGACCCGACATGCGCAGTAGGGCCTTTGAAAGCTGATTTAGTCCCTCAGAGATAGAATCTTGTTGATAATACTCCAGCCCAAGGCAGTAGAGGAGGAAGGGATTGTCCGGATTCCGCTTGAGTTCCTTCTTGATGATCTCGCTATTTCGAGTAAATTTCTCTTTAGAGTGTAGGCGATCTTTTAGGTAACCAAAGTGATGAATCGTGAGAGGTGCTGAGGCTAACCCGTTGCCGTTATTGGCTCTAAGAATCGAAGGGGCTACTTGTTCATGAATGGCTCCTTCAAATCGATAATGAGGCTTATTTCGGAATAAACGCACAACCTGATCACTGAATACAGGTTGATCCACTTCACTTGAATCAAGGATATTTCTAATTTGCAGAAAATAGCCTTCAATTTGATCGTTGGATAAGAGTTCTGAGCAGATCTCAGGGTCGATCGATTCCAGAATTTCGTCTGCATCGAGGACTAAGATCCAATCTGATGTCGCTTGTTGAAGGGCAAAGTTTCTAGCTTCAGCGAAATTATTCGTCCAAGCGACGTTAAATAGTTTTGCCCCCATGGCGAGGGCCAGTTGGGGAGTTTTATCCCTACTTCCCGTGTCAGCAATGATTAGTTCATCCGTAATACCTTGGACGCTTTGCAGTGCAGCCAGAAGACAGTCTTCTTCATCTTGGACGATCATGCATAAGCTCACGGTCATTTTAGTTTTCATGACCCATCCCACTATTCCCGAACTTGGCGCCAAATCGATTTTTTAGCTCCAGTAATCGTTGCTCAGAGTCATCAAGAAGTTGATGGAATCCTTTTTCGGAGGATTTTATCATGGACTCAAGGGCCTGGCAGTAAGTGGCAAGGAGGGGATTAAGAAAGAAATCATGAGAACAATAACGCTTACAGTCCGCCAACAGTTCAAGAGTGGGGTTTAGAATTTCCGTTTCTCGTACTTTAAGCAGAGGTGTGGGAAGTGTGTTTTTTTGCATAAATCGAATAATACACAGAAAAATATGCGCCTCACACCGGGTTGATGGATGTTTCCAGAGCGAGATTGCCAAGGTTCTAGCGCTTTGAAAATCACCGAGCAGAATAAGCGCCACCATCGATAGTGTCTGGGCAGCATTGTAAAAAGAGTGATCCTCAGTCATCTGGCGCAAGCAGTTAAATCCTTCGTTTACTCTGCCGGAATAGATGCAATATTTGCTGTAGTAAAAAGGGAACCGTTCATCCTTTAGGAAAACGTTTTTACGGGTTTCCAAACAGAGATAGGCTTGTTCCACATTTTCGACAAGGAAAAATAAATCGGCAGAGGTGAGGCAAAGAAGGGGGTCATTAAGAATTCCGCTATCCTCAAGGTGTTGATAACTAAGAGAGGAGCCTTTTTCACAAAGCAAGATCAAAAAGAGAGAGTAAAGAGGGTAAGGATAGCTTGGGTTGAGCTTAAGCGCTGTTTCATAGGCCTCTCTGGCTTCTAGAATTTTTCCGATCCGTTCGTAGCAAAAACCCAAGTGATAGTAAGCTAGGAAACTTTCTGAACCGGTCAGATGGTTGAACAAAGCTGGGGGATTACCGCAAGTAATGGCTTGGTCAAGCCACTTTAGGGCAATAGGGTATTCTTCCTTTCCCTCGAAGAGAAGGCCCCCTAGATAAAAGATGTCTGTAAATGATGGGTAGTGAAGGCTTGCTTCGAGACAGAGGGAGAGGGCTTCATCGAGACGGCCCAACGCTCTGAAGGATAAGATAAGGTACTTTAGAGCAGGTGCTCGAAAAAGTAAGTTTTCGTCGGATAGGCAGTAGTAGGCTTTTTGTAAGAACGGGAGTGCATAAGCCGGTTTACCAAGCATGAGCCACTCTACGCCAAGGTAATAGTGTAAAAAAGGGTTATGAGGGTCTTCTTGATAGGCTTTTTTCAGCAGGTTAAGGTTACGGGTTCTCTTTTGATGCCGTATCTTGAGAGGCAACGATTTATGCTTTAGGATAGGGCTCTTGGCATAGCTGACTTTTTGTTGGTCTGGAAGGGAGACCTGTTCATGAATCTTACCGACATACTGATAGCTCCCATTGTTACGGAACAACCGGAGAACATAAAAGGTATTATACTCGCCTGTTGAATCTGAGACGGGATTAAGAAGAGGGAGCAAAAAAGCTTCTTTACCTTTTTCCCTGTCTAGCAGAGCGTGAAGGTTCTTCGGACCTTGAAACTGGATTTCTTCATCGGCATCCAGAGCTAAGATCCAATCCCCTGAAGCATGCTCTATGGCAAAGTTTCTGGCGGCACTAAAATCGTTGTTCCAAGGAAAGGAGTAGACATTTGGGGTATAACGCTGGGCAATGCTGACGGTATCGTCGGTAGACCCTGTATCAACGATAACGATTTCATCCACTTCATTTTTAACGCTTTCGAGGCACTCTGATAAATGAGCGGATTCATTTCTTACGATCATAGTGAGGCTAATTCGCTCGTTCATGGCTGGACGAGACCTCCTCCGATAACTTCTTG
This sequence comes from Desulfosporosinus burensis, assembly GCF_054657535.1. NCBI lineage: Bacteria > Bacillati > Bacillota > Clostridia > Eubacteriales > Desulfitobacteriaceae > Desulfosporosinus > Desulfosporosinus burensis. The sequence goes on along the minus strand of NZ_BAAHYN010000004.1, from coordinate 166,194 downwards.
AAAACGTAGTTTTCGGGGTATTTTGCTAAGGCTTCATTCAGGATGTTTTGCCGCCAAGCAGTATAGAGGTTAATGAGACGAATATAGTAGCGAGGAGTCTCTGGGTCGATATCAACGGCATGTTTATAATGGTTCTCTGCTTCAGTAAGCTGTCCTAGCTGGGAGTAGATTTCGGCAAGCTGAAAATGCGCTTCAGCCGATGGATTCGTTCTGATCAATGTTTGTAAAAAGGGGATGCCTCTGCTTTCCTCGCTATAGGCTATCAATAGTTGGGCAATTTTCAGGTAATATTCGATCAAGCAATTTGGGTGCAGAGAATGTAAGAAGTACATTGCCCGATTAAATTCTCGCATTGCGATCAAACGTTGGACAATATCCAGCAAAAGTAACATCCCTTCCGGCCCCAAAATTATTTGAGGAGAAGCAGCGTTTTCTCCTGAATAGGCTAGAAATAAGGAAATAACGTTTTCCGTATCTTGGGCTAATCCAAATGCATGAAGTTCTTTCCAGAGGGTTCGGACTTTTTGGGATTTGTCCTGAATCCAGAAGTAGAATAGCCTATTGACCGTAGCAATCGGGTATTCAGGACTTTCTGGGGGGAAATCTTCAAGGAGCCTTAATGCTTCAAAGAATCGCCGTTCCTGAATGAGACAGATCGCTTTTCTCAGTTTGATATCGGATGAAACGGGGAACCCGTCCTCAGCTTGGTCCAAATACTTTAAGGCTAGACCGTAGGCTCCGTGTCTAAAATAAATGTCCCCCATAAGTCGATTAGCTGCAGGAGTGCAGAAATCACAGACCTTTTCTAGGCATTCCATCGTATATTCGGGTTCTTTGGTTGGTTTTAGAATGCCAACCAGACTTTCTAGCGCGTGGGTAAAGTTGGGGTTGTCGCGCAGGCTATAGATGTAGTACTTGAGCGCTTCTTCTTCGTCCAAAAAGGACTCCGCAATTTGAGCAAGATAATAGTAAGACCTAAAACCTCTGATCCCGCCAAAGGAGGCGTATTGCGGTGGTTGTTCAGGCATGGATAGGGCTTGGAGAAAGGCATTGCGTGCCTGAGAATAATGTTTAAGGTCCAGCAGGATGAGACCAGTATAGTAGTAAAGATCAGCATAGTTGGGGAAGAGCCTGAGGCCGAGCGCAGCAGAATTGAGTGCCTCATTTAGTTGGCCTGAAGATTGCTGAGCGATCACAATATAGCGTATAAGCTTGGGAAGGTAGATTGTGTTCGGATCAATGTCCGTTGCAGACTGGATTAGGACGGCGGCCGCTTCTGCATACCGTTCGGCCCGGAAAAGTTCTACGCCATAATGGAATTGGAGTAATCGATTATTCGGGTTTAGCTCTAGTTCCTTTTCAATCAACGTCAGGTTACGGTGCTTCTTATCTTTCTCCTTAATAACTTCATCTAAATAACCGTGATGGATGATCAGAAGATCCTCTGCAACCTGATAACGGGCCTTGGAGTTTTTCTCCAGAATGACATCGGCGATTTGTTCGTGAATCGCACCACGGAAGCGATATTCCTTTTTGTTGCGGAAGAACCGAAACACAAGATCTGGAACAGTTTCGATCCAACCTTCTTGCCCGAGGTGGTTCATGATTTTTACAAAGTAGCCTTCAACATTTTCATTTTCAATTAAGCGGATTAAAATCTCCCGGCTATCGGGCGATAACTCTTCGTCTGCGTCCAAAAATAATATCCAATCCCCTTGAGCGAGTTCCAAGGAGGCGTTCCGGGCATCACTGAAATTATCGTTCCAGAGGAAATGATGAAGGATTGCGCCATACTGTCGAGCGATGTCACACGTAGAGTCAGTAGAACCCGTATCAACGACAATGATTTCATTGACAATGCCCGATACGCTATTTAGGCACCGGCTTAGGTTTTGTCCTTCATTTTTTACAATCATGCATAAACTAATTTTTTCCGCCATAGCTTGTTTGCCTCTCATCTCTTTTTCGTTTTAATAATATATGCATACTAAAACAGAAACTTTCCGTCGAGATAGAGAATATCATGTAGTATGTAATCTGGAAAATTCTGGATAGAATAGGAAAGGGAGGAAGAATAGAGCATGGCGAACTTTAAGATTTTCCAAGACAACCCTGATCAGGCCAAGGTCAAGATATTCGGTGGTAATAATGCGGCGTTAAACACGGATTCCTCGGGTAACCTGACAATTACGTCAACGGGCTTGGCAATCACTGCACCGACGAATGGCTTAGCGATTACGTCAACGGGTTTGGCAATCACTGCACCGACGAACGGCTTAGCGATTACGTCAACGGGCTTGGCAATTACTGCACCGACGAATGGATTGACGGTAACTGCGCCGGCATCAGGTCTCGCGATCACCCCTCCAACGGGTGGTTTGGCGATAACCCCGCCGACCAACGGTTTAACGATTACGTCAACGGGCTTGGCAATCACTGCACCGACGAATGGATTGACGGTAACTGCGCCGGCGTCCGGTCTAGCGATCACCCCTCCAACGGGTGGTTTAGCGATAACCCCGCCGACTGGTGGTCTGCTTATCACATCCGCGGGACTTGCCATGATCAGCGCGACGACAGATGTATCCGCTACTCTTGCCAATATCACTGATACTGCAGGGAGTGGGGATACGACCTACACCGTCCTAGGTGTTGAAACCTGGACCTTCGGCGTTGTCAACGCCTCATTAGCTGCAAACGCCCAAGCTTTAGTAACAATGCAGATTAGCCCGGATGGGACTAACTGGTTAAATGAGGCAGGCCCTGTTACGATTAACCAGAACGCCTTAACGACGTTAGTATCTTCAATATTCCTAAAGTATGCGCGAGTATACTATAGTGCTGTGAATGCGGCGAGTGCGGTTACCCTGAATGTTTTCTTCCAGGGAGAGTTGTAGTATAGAACCTCTATGAATAGCTTACTTGCTCAAGAGCCTGGAGATTCCAGGCTCTTAAAATGTAAGGATAATAATTAGCTGCTGTAGAGGCAATTATCTTATAAAAGCATAAACTATTACGACAAGAAAGTATGGAAATTTTAGGGGGTGTGAGTATGGCGCAATCCTGCTGTATAAAATGTGGATGCACTCAATTTGAGGCTGTCCACGCTAATAATCTTGAAGGGACGACGAGAGCACTGCTCTTTGTACAGTGCTCAGACTGTGGAGCAGTCGTCGGTGTGCTTGATTTTTTAAATGTAAGCGTGCAAGTAGAACGGGTAAAAAACGAACTGAGAACATTGGCGGAAAAGGCAGTGGATCGCATCAAAGATAAACGAAAAAGAAGAAGGAAAGACCCTTCTTCTTTTTCGTTTATTGATTCTGATAGATAACCTCGAATTACGGATCAAGCCCATTGCATCCTACGGGATAATAGTCTCTAAAGAGCTACAAAGGACTTTTTGATAAGTCTCCAACGTCATCTTGCCAACGTTGGACCAAGAATAATGGTTATGTACGTGCTGCATTAAGGGCAGGGGAGAGGCATTAAAGGATTGTTCAAGGGCAGTACGTAAGCTTAGGTCATCTTGTGGGTGCACATAAAGGGCCATATCCCGGAAATACTCCTTAGGACTTCCTTGGTCCGTCGAAATGACAACCGTGCCGCAGGCACTAGCTTCTAAGCTGGATAGGCCTGGGGTTTCAAACCAACTGGGTAAAGCATGAGCTTTGGCGGCGGAATAAGCTGAAGCAAGAAGTGCTCCCTGCAGAGTACCCAGATGGGTGACATTTGAATAAGACGTCACACTTCTATAATAAGGTAGGTCATTAACAGGTCCCAGGAGAACGAGAGAAAGACCCAGGTCCTGACAGGCCTTTGCCAACCAAAGCTGGTTTTTTCTTGGTGATATCCTGGCTGCACAGAGCACAAATTCTGTAGGGATGTCAGGGAACTGTTCCTGGAAGAGTTGGGGGGTTGCGCCGATAAATGAATCTGGAAACCCATTCGGAATCACTTCATAAGCGGCGGATTTCGGGAAGTCCTGTCGGAGAACGTCCATTTCAATCTGACTATTGGGGAGCAAGAGATCACATTCCCCCACGAGTCGAGCCCGCATGGGTTGCATATGTTTCCAGACTGCAAGGGCATTGGGACTTGCGCCTTCCCGCTTAAAGTAAGCATTAGGAGGCCAATAAATGGGAGAGAGAACAATCTTTTTTCGTTGTTTTTGGGCATTGAGAAAGAACATATAACTTTCTTTAATGCGGGTGATATTAAAAATATGAACTAAGTCATAGGGAGACAGGTCAAGATTAGGGTCAGAGGAAAGATGCACTTCAACCCTGAGGTTTTTAAGCTCTTGCCCTGTCGAAACCATCTGTACAGTATCGCCGGCAGGGGTTTTCATGAAGTCCGGGCGAGCTTGGAAAAGTACTTTCATAAGGAATCCTCCCTAAAGATACTATTAAAAGGGATTGCAAATATAGTGTGAAAGAAAGGAATTATTAAAGGGATTGTAAATACAGAAAAATAGATATTTAGGAAGTTCAAGGGTCTATAACCTTTCGAGAGACTGGCGGATAGATTGGATGCGGTGTTGATAAGTATGGTTGCGGTAGGCTTCTTCTTGGCCTTGACGGGCAATTTTATGTCGGAGGTCCTCACGGTTAAGATAAAAACGCACGAGCTCAATCGTCTCGTCGGGATGACGGCTCCAGACGAGATGCACATGGTTTTTAAACGTATGTTCAATGGCTGGGGACCAGTGCGTTAGAAAAAAGGCTCGACAACCTAAGGCTTCAAAGGTTCGCATGCTCATCATCGTGGGAGAGTCTATCACAGAGTGTAAGCCTAGAACAATCTTAGCTGAAGAATATGCGCTAGGTAATTGGTCGTAGGGCAAATATCCTTGATAGTTTCCGGGTTCTAACGTGTAACGGTCCGTATTCGCAAGCCAGTGTTCGTTACCGAAAACCTTCAAATCAAACGGTCCCGAACGTAAGGGAGTTAGGATTATTTCAAGCCCCACTCTCCGTTGGGGATATGAGGTATAGTAATTAGCAACGAGAAGTAAGTCGCAGGTATACTCCGGCGACGGTTCAGAAGGGTGATGAAACGATGGATTACAGGCAAAATGGAAAAAAAGTGCGCGTAGTTTCTCCCTCTGATAAAGGGGGAGACATTCTTGAGCGGGGGTAAGAACCAGACTGGCTCCGCGTGCCAGAGGACGGGACATACGACGCCAGTCTGGGGGATCATCAATAGCCCAATAGACGAGAGGGAGAGCATGACGGCGTAAAAGAGGAAATAGTTTCTGAGCTATCGTGGAAATCGAAACACCCTCAGCTAAGGCGAAATTGGGCTTCCAAGTCCGGAGCATTGCGGACAAACGGTCTTCCCAGCCAGATTGGTGGACTGGGATATAACGGATGTCATCCATTGGAGAAAAACCCGAGGCCAATCCATAACACAACAAGGAAGAATCATTCAAAAACAGAACGTTCATTAATAGTGTCTCCATTGATGGTTCGATTGTTCTATCGCAAATTCCAAAGTTTTAATCAGGGTTGCAGAGTTAATATGGTATCGTTGAGCAGCCTGCTCCACGCTCATATTGAGTAAGCTTTTGGCCCCTCAACCGGAGGTCAGAATACCGAATTTTCGAAAAACTTTTACTGTCTGTGGATACGTAGATAGAATTTCGGCAAGATTGGTTGTTAAATCTAGGTGATCCATTTGTTCCAAAAACCCCCTTTGTTTTTCACATCGTCTTTTTCCGATTGAAGCTGACTAAGTTGAGTCTCCAGCTTCTCGAGTGAAGAATCACGCTCTTCTTGTTTAACTAGCATGACTTGCAGTACTTGGGCTAGACTTTGAGTTTCTTTTTTAAGATGGGACATAGCCTCTTTGACGGGTTCCAGTTCATCAAACGGCGGGAGATCGGCTTCTTGTTTGGCTTGAAGAGCATTCTCCGAGATAACTCCTATGATTTGATCAAACTTGGAAAGCATGTCTTGAACAGCAAGGTTGAGAAGAGAGTTTTCTTGCTCGAGATAGGCGACGGTTTTGATTAAAGATTGAAGTTCTTCGTTTTCCTTCGTAGGTTTTTCAGATACTTCAGGAGCGTTGGGCACTTCAAGGGTAGTGGTTGTCATAGAGACCTCCTCTAAATCAGCAACGGGGTTTGTTGCTACTTCATCAAGGTTTGGGTTACTTAATTCAAGTGGGGCAATTTTTGAGGGGATGGCCGTGCTAATATTCTCCATGACAGAAGCCGCCGAAAGTGGATCGCAATGGGACGATAGTTGCTCAGGATAGAAAGCGGGTACTGGAGGCGGTGCAGGTTGAAAAGCTTGGGTGGAAATGGTTTTATGGGGGGTGGACGAAGGAGTCTGCTGATGAATACTGAAGCCTAATTCGTGGTAATATGCCGGAGCGTGTCTCACCCCTTGATCTTCTAACCAGTAAGTTTGATGAAAATTCCTTCTGCCTTTATGCACCCATTGTAAGAGCTGATGGAAAGGGGTATGAGAGGAAACTAGCTTCCATCCGGTTCCATCATTTTGCATGAGGATCTCTTCTCCTGTATAGGCAAGAAGCCAAAGAATTCCATTGATTTCTAAGGCACCAATATTTTTAATAGGAGTGTTGAAGGTTTTGATGGGGGCTGGTGATGGATGCCAAGTACTAGTCAGATCATGGGCATCTATCTGTTGGGCAGAGCGCAGTTCAAACTGTCCAGTGGGAGTTTTTACGACCCAATAGAGATGATGAGCGTTGTCCGAGGTCATCAGTGTAGCCATATCGATAACTTCACCTGTAATTCGTAGGGTTTCAGTAGGAGAGCCCCATATGTGAAATGTTCCGTTAAAACGGTTCGTAAAAAGCAGAGAATATCGACCCTGAAAGGTTATAGTTAAGAAATGAAGGTTTCCCTGACTATCTAAGTTAACGTGATAAAGGGGTTCTCGAGAGTGAACAACTTCGCCCATATGAGTGCTGCGCCATAAGGTGCCGTTCCAAAAACGATGTTCTATACGCCAAAGTTCGGGTATGGATTGATGCGTTGAAGCGTAAAAGATATGTATCGTCTTACCTTGTGGGAAAAGAAAAAGCCGGCGGTATCTTGTGCCGCGCACGTCTAATTTAGCGATTAGTGTTGTCTGGGGTGTCCCCGCACCAGAAATGAGAGTGTAACACAGATCTCCACTTGTTTTTAGAACGACAAGATGAATGGTTTTAGAATCTGTCATGATTCCATGAGCTAAAAGTAATGGCTCCTGGATTCGATAGAAGGGTTCTTGACTGTTTTCCTTGAAAAGGGCACATCCTTGAGGGTCGATGTTCAAATACGAGGAGTCATTTTCATACGTCAAGAGAAGGGGAGTTAAGGTGTTACGAGGTAAGAAAGCCAATACGATCACTTCCTTTGTATTATCGTCAACAAGTGATCCATTCCCGTAGAAAGAAAGGGCCGTATTGGACGGCCCTTTCTTAACGGAAAAGGCAAACAATCTATTCATAAGAGGGGGAACAACGGCTTATGGTTCTACCGACAAGTATCCAACTGAGGTGGGAAGAAATCACTGGGGAATGGCGTCAGAGTGGTGTCAAAGAAATTGAGACACGGATTTTCCGGAATATCGGGGAATTCTTCGCAAAGAGGAGGTTCTGGGCAGAATCCAAAGGCTGGAACAAGAAGTTGCACTAAACCGGTTACTTTAGTTATGACAAAGCTGCCAATTGCAAGTTGAATAGTGGTCACCGTGAACAACGGGCTGGTCAATACTTCCGTTCTTGTTTCAACACGTAAGTTGAAGTCGAATTCTGGACGAGTGGGTGGGAAGTACATCACAATATCTTTGTTAATATCCGGTAGGTTACCGGTGACTGTAAATAGGGCACCAGTTGAATCCCGTAAGGTTAGCGTATAGGGGATCTGAATCGTGAACTGAACTCTTGAGAAATTGGGGCGAGCCGGAATGGGTGTTATGACGACACTGCCAGGAATGATTACGCCCGTAGAGAAGGTCATGCTAATAAAGGTGAACGGAGGAACACCAGTGGGTAAGGTCACAGTGAAGGCTGGGAAGCATTCCCTTTGTAGACAGCTAGCATAAACCTTTTCCACAATGATGCAGACCGACTCAGTGATTTCCTCAAGTTGATAAGGGTCAGTTAAATCAATGGGGTCACTAGGCGACAAAGCAGATCCGACTCTGCCTACTGTAACACCTCGTGGCGGGAAGGAAGCCGGTAGCGCGGCAGCGATGGTATTGGTGAGTGTGTTTATAATACTTATCGAGCTGTCTCCTTCGTTGGCAACCCATAACTGTGTGCCATCACCAGTTACATCTAGGCCTAGAGGGTTAATTCCAACAGGAATTGTGGTTATTACGTTAAGTCCGGTCGTCGAGAGTACTGAAACACTGTTAGATCCAAAATTACTCACATACATAAAGACAGGATTGACGGGGTTTGCTGCAATTTTCTGCGGATTTGAGCCGACTGGAATTAGGCTGATCAGAGCATTAGTGGCGGTATTGAGGACACTCACGTTGTTGCTGCCGCTGTTGACAACAAAGAGCTTTGTATTATCTAAACTAACGGCTAGTCCGTTGGGTGAAGTACCGACTGGAATCGTCGTGATAACGGTATTGGTGACCGGATTGATAACCGAGACTGAATTGCTGCCTCCATTGCTTACGTAGATACGGCTGCCATCACGGGCAATAGTGACATCTATAGGTCCTGTGCCAACCGTTATGGTACTTACCACGGAATGAGTTGGGATGCTAATGACTGAAACAGTTCCACTTCCAGAGTTTGTCACGTATGCTGTAGTACTAGTAGGGTCAATTGCGACCGAAGTCGGGGCCAAACCTACTGGGATCGTAGCTAAGACAAGATTTCCGGCGGTACATATGACGGAGACGGTGTTGCTGCCGAAATTAGGAACTAAAACCTTGGTACCATCCGGCGTGCGTCTTGGGAAAGCAGGTGCAATCCCCACGGGAATGGTAGCGACTAGCACATCGCTGTAAACATTATATATGGCGACGGCATTGTCGAGTGTTACCCAAGCATGGGTTTCAAATAGCATGTGTGTATTCCCCCCTTTTTAGATTCGAGAAATGAGTAGACTTAGTAGGTTTCAACGTATACTATTCGCCCGTCGACTAGGGTGTTACAATAATTTGCTGAAGCATCCGGCCAGCCCGTTCGCTCCAGTCGTTGGCAAGGGCGTAAGCCATTCGTTCTGCTTTGCAGGAATCTTCACCTTCTAATAAATTAACTAAACGTTTTGAGAATAAGTGGGGGTCACTTTCAAGATTAATCCTTGGGATGGCTAATAGTTCTGGAAGTGGCGTCCCCAAGACTTGAATTCCTGAGGCATAATATTCATAGAGTTTGATAGGGTTACACCCTCTCGTCATTTCATTTTGAAGAAAGGGAATAAGTCCAACATTGAAGTGATGAAGATAAGTTGGAAGTTGGTGATAGGATTTTAAGCCTAAATGAAAAACGTTGTTATATTTGATAGGAAACTTATTCAGTTGAAAAAGGGCACCAATAAAAACAAAGTTGAATTGCGGGTTCTCCTGGACAACAACTTTAAGCAACTCCCAATCGACCCAAGGGGCTATTGCACCACTATAGCCAATTATAGGTTTACCAGAGGGCAGATCACTAGGTCGATCACTGGAGATGGGCGAAAAATGAACGAAATCCACACCGTTTGGCACCAGATGAACATGGGGATACCTAGGGAGAAAATAGTCATAAATACTACGACTACTACAAAATATCAAGTTTGCTTTTTCTAATATAGTGGGATAATAGGGTGCCCAACTGGCGAATTCCTCTTTAGGCTCATCCACTGCATCGTAAATAACAAGATCAGGGTTATAGTTTTGAATACAATTAATATGCGAGGGAACCGTTAACCAAAGAATACGTGGACGTGAATGGGGAATGGACAAAGCGGAAGACCCCTGGCAGAGGAAAAATGAGGGAGATAAACTTTTGACGGTTGGTTTTGGAAAGTTACCCAAGTCTTCGTAGAGAACCGTCTGACCGGATGCGGAAAATTGACCCAGCAACTGTTGTGGGCGCTGAAACATCCAACTCCATGGAATTGAGGGAGGATAGATAATCGTAGACATTAGTAACCTCCTCATTGGCTGATTACCGAGAATAATCGTACATAGTATTAGGATATGTTGAAAAGGGTTAAGGGGGAATGGAGAGGCTAGTACCATTTGCCTAATGAGATCATAGTATACAGAAAAGAGATGTGGTTTATAGAGTAGGAGGGTGGGATATGGAAGAGGGGGAGGTCCAAACGATCAAGAATGATATTGCAGAAATCAAGGAGGCTGTCAAGGATGTATCGGCAGTCGTGAACGATATGCGAGTGCTGCTAGCCGGTAACTATATTACAAAACAGGACTTTGAGGAATTTAAAAAAGGAGCCGAAACTAATCGTCATTGGTGGTCGGGTTTTATCATAGCCTCGGCAGGAGCATTCGCGGCAATCGTAAATCTCCTTTGGAACCATTAATATGGTAGGGAAGCTGAATAATATGAAAGAAAAAAAGTCTGCGGTGTAGTTAAGGGCAGACTTTTTTTGATATTCAAAAGTGGGATTAAAACTGAGGACTCTAACATGTTTGAAGGCTTGTGCATAGAGTATTACAGATAGTCAACCTTGAGAATTGTTGATGCCGTAGTCATGGGGGGTGATTTCTCTGAAGGTCTTATCATTGACCAATGAATTTGAAGAAGAAAGTTTTGGTGGTGCGGGTACAGCGGCCACAGGCATGCTATATATGCTTGATCGTATGGGTGTACAACAAACCGTAATCGTTCCACGCAGTGATTGGAATGTACCGGACTGGGCTTTACGAGGACACCAGATTAAAGTCCTAAGGTTACCTCGCAACAGCCATTATTTTGATTATTTAGGGATGATTAAGGCGGATGTCGTGTGTCAGGAATTTCCGGAGCTTAGTCAGGCGTGGGATATAATTCATAGTCATGCCATTAATTTTACACCCTTGGCGTATACCCTGTCCCAAGGGGTTATTCCAATCTTCTATTCAGTTTATTCTTTTTTGCGCAAAGAGTTAGGAGACCGATCAGAGCCCGATTTACAAGCGCAATTTAAGATACAGGAAGAGCTTCTGATGCGTTGTCAACGCATTCAACTCATCAGTCAGAGTGAAAGGAGATATTTGGCAAGTCATTTCCCTCAATACCTTCCCAAAACGGAGGTCTTACCTCTCGGTATCATCATCCCTTCGGAACGTTGGCAACAAAGGAACACAAATGAGTTTCTGTATGTCGGAAGACTACTGGACTATAAAGGGATTGAAGATTTGATCAAGGCCGTGTCATTTATACAGCAAAGCGGTCGGCAAATTCACTTAAATATTGTCGGTAAAGGAACGGACTCCTATGAGGGGTTCTTGAAGCAGCTTGTTCGGTCACTAAAGCTAGGGGCTTGCCTCCAATTCCATGGTAGAACAACCAGTTCAGAGGTAAGGAGATGGATGGCGCGTGCGACAAGTCTCGTTGTTCCCAGTCGACGTGAGGCCTATGGATTGGTGGCCTTAGAGGGAATGGCGATCGGGACGCCGATAATAGCTTCAAATGCTGGGGGACTAGCAGAAGTTGTATCAAACACCTGCGCGTTAACCTTTGAGGCGGGTAATGTTGGGCAGTTGTCAAAGGCTTTAGCAAGTGCACTAGATAAACCATCCCTTTTGCAATCCCTTGCAGCTAGGGGCCGAGAGCGGGCTTTGACATTTGAGTGGGGACAGCTTGCTCCGCGATATTTGATGCTCTTGGAGCAAATGTAGGAGGAAGTGTCTTAGCGCGTTCGCACACGTTCCATTGCTATTCGCTTGGTGATGCCGCTAAAACGCAAAACCTCTGGGCTTTCTGCATGTGAACCGTTGCGTTTCTTAACGCTTCATCGCCTGCACTCATTGACGCAATTCCTCTCTCCGTGCTCTCTGAGCTAAGAAACTTCCTCTGGGCTTGGGTCAATGGGGAGGACGATGCAGGGATGTCTGGTGGGAGCAACGGTGTCAGATAGAAAAAAACTGACATACGATATATCAATTACTGCAACAGAGGGGATGGGAAAGCGTGATGTGGGAGCAAAAACAGGTTTTGATCACTGGAGCGGGTGGATTTATTGGCAGTCACTTGGCAGAGGCCTTGGTCAAAGCAGCAGCAAAGGTTCGTGTCTTTATTCGATATAATTCGAGAGATGGCCGTGGGAACCTAGAAGATTTAGAGCCCGGGTTACTGGAGCAGATCGAAATAATCGCGGGAGACTTACGTGATGCGGATGTGATCGAACGAACGGTTAAGGGATGTGACGCTGTTTTTCACTTAGGTGCTTTGGTGGGGATCCCGTATTCTTATAAAAACCCTCGTGAGGTCGTGGAAACCAATATTTTGGGGACGTTCAATGTTCTGACGGCAGCACGCGATCATGGAGTGGAGCGAATCGTGCACACTTCAACCAGTGAAGTATATGGGTCTGCACTTTATGTTCCGATTGATGAGTCTCACCCTCTTCAGGGTCAGTCCCCTTATTCAGCCAGCAAAATCGGGGCAGATAAGTTAGCCGAAAGCTTTTATGCCTCCTATGATTTACCGGTCGTCACAGTCAGACCGTTTAATTGTTATGGACCGCGACAATCCGCCCGGGCCGTCATTCCCACGCTGATTACTCAGGCCCTAGCCTGTCAAGAAATACGTCTTGGAAACACAGACACCCTGCGTGATTTTACCTTTGTCACGGATACGGCTGAAGGATTTATTAAAGCAGCGCAGAGCCAAGAGGGGTTTGGTAAGGTGATAAATATAGGTTCAGGAAGGGAGATTTCGATTGGTCAATTAGCTCAGATTATTATAAATGCAATCCAGAGTACGGCAAAAATTGTCGTAGACGAGGCGCGAGTTCGCCCGAGCCGTAGTGAGGTAAACCGTCTTTTAGCAGATAATCGTTTGGCTAAAGAAACGATCGGATGGGAACCTCGTGTGTCACTGGAAGAAGGGATTAAAAAAACTGTAGTCTGGGTTGCTGCCCATATGAATCGATTTCAGATAGGGAAATACCAAATTTGAAAAGATGAAGAAGGGAAATAAAAATGCAAACCATTATTTTAGCGGGTGGTCGCGGTATACGCTTAGATCCATTTTCCCGAATTTTACCCAAGCCCCTTTTTCCCATTGGAGACAAACCGATAGCTGAGATTCTTGTGCATCAACTCCAGCTTGCAGGCTTTAATGAAATCATCATGTGTTTGGGGTATCTTGCAGATTTCATTAAACTGTACTTCCAAGATGGCAGCTATTTTGGTTTAACGATTCGTTATTCAGTGGAAACTGAACCATTAGGGACGGCGGGTCCGTTGAGAATGGTCAATGATTTAGAAGAAAATTTTCTAGTAGTCAATGGGGATGAATTGACCACCTTAGATTTCCGGGCGTTGTATGATCACCATTTAGCGATGAAAGCAGATATGACGGTGGCTGTACAGAAGAAGTCTGTCAGTTCATCGTTCGGAGTCTTAGAGATTAAGGAGGGGCAAGTAACCGCCTATTCGGAAAAACCAACCATTAACTATTGGGCCAGTATGGGCATTTACGTCATTAACAAGCGAGTTCTTTCGTTAATTCCTCAAAACAAACGCTTTGATATGCCAGACCTAGTTCAGCGTCTTCTTTCGGAACAAGCTCGGGTTGTGAGTTATGAAAGCGAGGATCTTTGGTTTGATATCGGGACGATGGCTGACCTCGAAAAGGCTAAGGAGGAGTTTAAGCAGTTAAAGCTTCTATAAAATATGGGGCCTTAAAAAGGCTGTAATATTAATAAATCGAAAGAAAGAGCGTAGCAGCTCTCACGTGAATAGTAACGATAAGGAGCATGAGAAGGGCATGAGCAAGGTATTGATCTTGGGAGGGTCAGGGATGTTAGGCCACACCCTGTTTCGCTATCTGTCAGAAGATTCAAGGCTCGATGTCTATGCTACGGTCCGCTCGGCAAAGGAGTTATCCAGTTGGTTACCGACGGATTGGATGAAGAAAGTGCGCAGAGACGTCGATGTTCTGGATTCCGATATCCTGACTAAGGTTTTCTCGGATGTGTCACCAGACCTTGTGGTGAATTGTATCGGAGTGATTAAGCAGGTACCAAAGGCCCAAGACCCACTCGCGACGATCACTGCTAACGCACTTTTACCTCACAGAATTGCCTTACTTTGCAGTGCTGCAGGTTCGCGCCTAATTCATGTCAGTACAGATTGTGTCTTTGATGGAGAGAAAGGCGGATATTTAGAAAGCGATGTTTCTAATGCCCATGATCTCTACGGCAGAACAAAATTTCTCGGTGAAGTAGCCTACCCTCATTGTGTTACACTACGCACTTCAATTATCGGGCATGAATTGAAAGGAAACTACGGTTTAGTCGAATGGTTTCTTAGTCAAGAAAAGAAGGTGCGTGGGTTCCGGCAGGTCATTTATTCCGGTTTTCCAACCGTCGAATTAGCTCGGATTATTCGTGATTACGTAATCCCTAATTCGGAAATGATGGGGCTTTACCACGTATCCTCTGATCCAATTTCCAAATACGAGTTGCTTAAACTCATCAAGGTTCAGTACGACAAAAACGTGGAAATCGAACCAGAGGACAGTTTTCGACTCGATCGATCGTTGGACTCAACACGATTCCGCTCCCTAACGGGCTATAATCCACCGACGTGGCCAGACTTAGTTCGCGGAATGCATCGGGATTATTTGCAAGGCCCCTATCAAAACGGTAAAGCCAAGGGGGAATAAAAATTGAAGCTTTTCGATAATAAAGTGATTGTGATTACCGGGGGCACAGGTTCACTCGGTAAGGTGTTAACCCGTCGGCTCTTACAAAAGGAACTTGGTTCCCCTAAAAAGATCATTATCTTTTCGCGTGATGAAGCCAAACAGCATGCTATGCGGGTCGAATATCAGCATAAACGTGAGGTTACCGATGAAGTGATCTATGACAATTTTGCTCGACTCATCGAGTTTAGAATAGGGGATATCCGTGATTATCATTCCGTCTGCGCAGTGTTAAGGGAAGCGGATATAGTGATTAATGCTGCTGCCCTCAAACAGGTTCCTTCTTGCGAGTACTTTCCATTTGAAGCGGTACGGACCAATGTACTTGGCCCAGAAAATATCATCCGAGCTATTGGTGAAAATAATCTTAAAGTAGAAACAGTGGTGGGAGTCTCTACGGATAAAGCCTGTAAACCGGTGAATGCTATGGGAATTTCAAAGGCAATGCAAGAGCGGATATTCATAACCGCGAATGTGACGCTTCCCAAGACAAGGTTTATTTGTGTGCGCTATGGTAATGTGCTTGCTTCCCGGGGTTCTGTAATTCCTTTGTTTCATGAGCAAATCAAGCGCGGTGGTCCGATCACAGTAACCACAAAGGAAATGACGAGATTTTTATTGCCTTTAGAAAGTGCCGTCGACACCATTTTTG
Source organism: Desulfosporosinus burensis (assembly GCF_054657535.1). Taxonomy (NCBI): domain Bacteria; kingdom Bacillati; phylum Bacillota; class Clostridia; order Eubacteriales; family Desulfitobacteriaceae; genus Desulfosporosinus; species Desulfosporosinus burensis. The sequence continues at coordinate 150,704 of NZ_BAAHYN010000004.1, read as the reverse complement.
CAGTCCTTTCTGGGGCAAAACCTGGTGAAATCTATATTCCGAAAATTCCTGCGGCGCGCATTGTAGATGTCGCTAAGGCCTTGATTGAAAAACGGGAAATTAAAATAGACTATACGGGAATTCGCCCAGGAGAAAAGGTTCACGAAGTATTAGTTTCTGAAGAAGAGGCTTGGCGTGCGTATGATCGGGGTGACTATTATGCGATTAAGCCAATGCTTCCTGAACTGTTTACTGCGGAGCCTGGCCAACAGGCGTTGTCAAAAGAGTATAGTTCGGGCGATTTTCTCATGACCTTCGAAGAAACAGAAAGCTTGCTAAGAGAGCATCATCTGATGGTGGGTCAGGACTATATCGATGAAGGAGAATTTTTGCGTTGAAGAACTATAATATCGTTTGTATATGTCAAATCTATAATGAACTTTGTAAAGAAAACCTAGAACGGTTTGTAAATTATGTTTTACCCTCAGTAAGTGATTTGGTTGTCTATGATGACGGTAGCACGGATGGCAGCTATGAATATATGCTAAAGAATACACCCTACGTCCTTAGAGGGACTAAAAATGATTTTGTCAATGAGCGAAGCCATAAGCAACTTCTGCTGCAAGAGGCTTTAAAGCTGAAGCCGGATTTTATCTTGTGGTTGGATGCAGACGAAGTATTAACCGCCAATGCCGCCGAGAAGCTTCAGGAATTGTGTGCGCAATGTGACGAAAATCAGATCGATGCTGTGAACATGCATGAAATCAACCTCTGGCGCAGTTATTCTTGGCAAAGGTTGGACAGTTTATATGACAAGGGTTGGTTTTGCCGTCTCTGGCGAGTTGTTCCTGGTCTTTGCTTTAATGAGACAAAACCTGGTCTCCATCAACCACTTTTTCCGACCACGATTCGTACCGTGAAGTGGACTCTTGATGTTCAAGTATTGCACTATGGTTTTTCTTCGAAGCAACGTTTAGCCTACAAATATCTAGTGTACAGGTCGCACGGACAACGCGGTTATGATATGCTTGATCGTTTAATCAGCGAGGAAAAGCTTGTTGTAGCAAAAGTTCCTCAAGAACTCTTCCCGGAAGGTCTCTGGCTTGATGACGACGAGCCTAAACCACTGACCTTTGCGGAGTCCTTAGCTTATGTCGAAGAATACCGGGAAGAAGTGTTCAAACCAAGATTCTCCATTGTTTGTTTAGTCTATAAAAGTGTGGAATGGTTGAAATTTGTTTACGAGCAGGTTTTTAAATATACAGATATGACAGATAAGGAATTTTTCTTTGTTGCGAATGATGCAAACCCCTCGGTGCTCAGTTATTTGATGGATAACTATATTCCACATTATGTTTTTACGAACACCCCCCAGCAGCAAATGGAATGGTATGTTAATAATGTTTACCGTGCTTACAATTTTGCGGCCAGCAAGGCTCAGGGAGACTTTGTCGTTTTCATTAATTCTGATATGGCGTTTACATCAGGTTGGTTGGATAGTCTATGGCAGGCTTATAACGGAGAAAACTGTGTCACATCCCGATTAGTAGAGTCCGGGAAGTTGCGCAGTGGTCAATACGGTGTGGAAAGTGACTTTGGCCGGGATTATTCGTCGTATCAAGAAAGCGAATTTCGACAGTTTGCCCGTGATCTGACGGAGCCTAAATTGTTAGACGGCGGCCTATTCATGCCCCTTTTAATACGTAAGGAACATTTTGAACGGGTGGGCGGCTATCCGGAAGGACAGGTTATCCTAGGTAGTGATTTTAATCACCCGGTAATTGCTCGATTGGGAGAAGCCTGTATATCTGGGGATACGGTCTTGATGCTGAAACTCCAGACCATAGGAATCAAGCATCAAACGGCGTTTGACAGTCTCGTTTATCATTTTCAGTGGGGGGAACTTGATAGTTCGGAAACCGCAGTAGCTGTACTAAGAGAAATAAAAGTTGCGGTATGCAATGATTTTGTCTCAGGATCAATGGGAGAAAAGGTATTATGGAAGTTCCTCCAGGAATCCTTACCTGCCTCAGAGATTATAGATACGCATATTGTTGGGGCCAACGGAGATTATGCTGCAAATGCTCGAAACTATATCCAAGAACATTATCCGGAAGTAGAAGTGATTCTTCAAAATGCAACTTTCATGAATACAGTTGACGAATCACGCTATACAATAGCGGTCTTACAGGACGATATTAGATCCACGGGCATGACAAATACGCAACAAGAGGAAAATTTGCGCCGGGCCAATAAACTTGTTACAAATTCTATACAAACGGCACTGTCTTATCCAGAGTATGAATTTGAGATAATTTCTGGTGGTGTGGAACAGGATTCTAGGCAAAAGTGGCATCGTTTACTGACGGCTGTCTTTATAGAACTCATGATTGCAAAATCTAACTATAAAAGAGAAGTCAAACGGCATAAAGTATCAATCATCATAACAACATTTCAAAGAACGCATTTGTTAAGGTGGGGGCTCTATTCATTATCCCTACAGACAATGCCCTTTGAGTTTGAAACAATTGTCGTTAATGATGGCTTACAAGATGAAACAGAAGAGATCTGTAACGAGTTCAAGGAAAAACTTAACTTGAAGTATATATTTACCGGACAAAGAAATCTAAACGGTGATTCCGTTTGGCGGGTACCTGGTTTTGCTATAAATATTGGGGTAAAGCAATCCTCCGGGGATATTTTAGTCATGTGTTGTGCTGAAATGCTCCATGTAAACCATACTATTGCCAAACTTACTAAGTCTATTTTAGATAATCCTAAATTGTTGGGTATTCCGGTTGGAAAAGATGATCGTGATGGGGCTTTTCTAGAGTGTATCAATAAGAATAACGGGATTTTTGATGTTGAAACGTACAACAATTGTGTAGATTTAGATACTAGAATGCCGTTTCTGATGGCTCTACATCGTAGTCAATTTATGGAGATCGGGGGCTATGATGAAGATTTTATAGGAATTGCTTATGATGATCGGGATTTTATCGATCGATTGTTGGGAAACGGTTGTCATTACTTTCTGACAGATGCGGTAACAGCACATTTGTACCATCCCAGAGCAGACGGTTATTATGAGGGTGGAGGTCCTCCCGAATGGGACTATAATAAAAATTTGTACTTTTCCAGAATTGGTAAAATAGTAAGGAATGAAGGAAAAGAGTGGGGAAAACTATAAAAAGAGTGGGTATTATTGTATTGCATTTCAGAAATGGGCTGTAGCAAAACTTGAGCCTTTTTTCAAGGTGGTAGTGCGCTATCCCAAAAAAAGAGGATTAGGCACTACGAAGTTGGTGAATGATTCTTAAATTTATAGGAAATTCTCAAACAAAATGGGGCTGTAACAAATCGTTACAGCCCCTTAAATATTAGAGATGGCTTTTTAATAATAATGAACAATAAGTCCATAGAAATTACTTTTGGAGGGGATGATCATTATTACTTCAAGTAAGGCCAATCCAGTTTACATAAATAGGACATGTCCAACAAAGGGAATTGTTCCAGCTTTAAGCATAATTGAAGGTAACAAAATTAGGACATGAACAATACAATGAATTAACCCATAATTTAGGAGGTAAGAAGATATATGCCTTATTTAACAACGGGTTTGTTTGATAACACCCCGGTTGCAGGTGTTAGACCGAGTTCAACGCTCTCGGTAAATATCTCGAATGATGATACTTCTACAGTAGCAATTCAAATTGAGGGATTTTTTCAGAGTGGAACGACAAAAGTGAAGTATGTAGAGGAGTTGTTTACTCTTACTGCAGGTAGTGTGACCAAGAGAAACTATTTCGCCCAATTTGATGCCTTTGAGTTTCAATTCACTGTTAGCTCAGAGGCTGTAGAAATCACTGCTTGGGGGAAAGACGCAACTGGAAATCTGACAACAGCCCATAGGGCAGTTGCACAAGAGGTTAATCCATTTTAACGAGAAATTAAAATAAATAATGTAAGGAGACGAGAGAATGGCTGAATTAACTACCGGATTGATTGAAAATACACCGGTCGCCGGTGTAAGACCAACTACAACGCTTACAGTAAAAATCACCAATGATGACACTATTGCTGCTAACATTCAAATGGAAGGATTTTACGTGACAGGGACTACGAAGACACTTTATGTCTTGGAGTTATTTATCTTGGCCCCCGGGGAGGTAGCAACAAGAACCTATTTTGCGCAGTTTGATGAATTTGAATTTCAGTTTATAACCAGCTCTGATGCTGTAGAGATCTCCGCCTGGGGAAAAAGTGCTGCTGGGGATTTGGTCGCAGCTCATCGCGTGTTACCAGCAGAACTTGATCCAATAGGTCCTGATGGAGCCACAGGAGCCACAGGAGCCACAGGAGCAACAGGAGCAACAGGAGCAACCGGAGAGACAGGAGCAACCGGAGCAACAGGAGCAACAGGAGCAACAGGAGCAACAGGAGCAACAGGAGCAACAGGAGCAACAGGAGCAACCGGAGCAACCGGAGAGACAGGAGCCACAGGAGCCACAGGAGCCACAGGAGCAACGGGAGCAACAGGGGCAGGTTTGGCTGCCTTCGGTTATGTTTATACACTTGACTTATTGCCTCAAATTGTTGCTGCCGGAGCAGATGTGATATTTACCAGTAGTGGTCCGCTTGTAAACGAAACCCACGCAGCTGCTACCGCCTCGGTAACCGTTGCACTTGCCGGCAACTATCAAATTGACTATAGCGTAAGCATAACTTTAGGTGTAGGATCGGAAATAGCTATTGCTGTGGGCGGCATTGTAGATCCATCAACTCCAATTACGGCGTTGGCCGCTACTGGTCAAGTAACTGGTCAGGCAATATTAACACTTGCAGCGGGTGCTGTCATTACGCTTAGGAACGCCTCCGCTCTTACTCCGTTTACCCTAGCTGCTTCGCCCGAGGTTGGTGCGCAATTGACTATTAACAAATTAGATTAATTTATATTTAGAAAACCTTCTGTGTACATTACAGAAGGTTTTTTTAAATATAAAAACCTCAGCGTTTGCATTTGTTTATAATACAAGTGCCCAAACGGTTGCAGTTGGAAGTGATGTTGTTTTTGATAGCAATGGCTCGTTGCTTGGCATTCAGCACACTGCCGGAAACGCGGATTTAACGATCAATAATGCGTGCACTTACCTGTTAACATTCCAGGTAGGCGTATCTGGTGCATCCAATCAATTTGCTGTGTATTTGAGTGGAGCTCAGGTAACCGGTAGTAGATTTGGTATAAATCAAGCCTTAGTAGATAATGTACCAAACTATGGTCAAATGATCTTTGATGCAGTCGCTGGTGCTACTGCTACACTAAAGAACAATGACTCATCCGGAGGAACAGTTACACTTTCTACAGGTGCTGGAGGAACTCAAACTACTACAAATGCATCCATTGTCATTCACAGAATAAATTAGTATAAATAATAAAGTCCCTTGGAACGCCAAGGGACTTTATTATTTATTTTTATTTTCATTAATAAAACTTCCCAATAAATTTATTCTGAATATATATAAAGTAACGTTTGTAAAAAGGAGAAGAAAAAATGGAGGGTAAGGAAATAAGAATCAGTCTATGTATGATAGTCCGTAACGAAGAGAATACAATTGCGAGATGTCTTGATTCCGTCAAAGGTATTCCTGATGAAATAGTAATTGTTGATACAGGTTCCTCAGATCGTACGAAAGAAATTGTCAAAGAATTCACTGACAAAACCTTTGATTTTAATTGGATTGACGATTTTGCGGCTGCCCGCAATTTTGCTTTTAGCAAAGCAACCACGGATTATATCCTTTGGCTGGACGCAGATGATGTTTTTGCAGAGTCTGATCGTGAGCAGTTTCTAAAGCTAAAGGAAAATTTAGATCCCTTAATGGACGTCGTCAATATGCCTTATCTTTTAGCATTCGACCAGTTTGGCGCAGTTACTTTCAGTTTAAGAAGGAATCGCTTGGTTAAGCGAAGTAAGAACTTCCGATGGATTGGGGCTGTACACGAGTATTTGGAGGTGTACGGACATGTTTTGAACTCTGATATTTGTGTAACACACAAGGGGACGGGAGGGGATGATTCTGACCGTAACCTTAAAATATATGAGAAGCGTAAGACCAAAGGGGAATCATTTTCCCCACGGGATTTATATTACTATGCTAATGAACTGTTTGATCACAAACTCTATAAGGGAGCGATTGAATCTTACCAGGAATTTTTAGAGACTGGACAGGGATGGGTCGAGGATAAAATTTCTGCTTGCGGAAAACTGGCTGATTGTTACCATAACTTGGGGGAAAAGGACAAACAACTTGAATATATTTTTAAATCATTTGAACATGCCATTCCAAGGGCTGAATTCTGCTGTCGCTTAGGTTTTTATTTTCTGAGTGCTGAGCAATATGAACAGGGGGTTTTCTGGTACAAACTGGCTACTCAATTGGAAAAGCCTATAGATAGCTGGGGACCTGTGATTGAAGCCTGCTGGACGTGGTTACCGCATTTACAGTTGTGTGTTTGCTATGATCGCTTAGGTAAACATGAGTTAGCCTATGAGCATAATGAGATTGCTAGAAAGTATCGTCCAGAAAATACCCAGGTTCTTTACAACAAGAAGTATCTGGAGGGTGTTTTGGGATTAGGAAGAGCCGAAACGCAAGAAATTAATCAGGGAAAAGCCAATGTATAGAGGAAAGGGTTGAGTAATATGGTGGTATTAAACTGGCATGAAGACTTTATTGTTCACCTGGCCAGCCTTGTTCGTCCAAAGGTTTACGTGGAACTTGGATTATATCATTGTGCGCTTTTCAATCGAATAATTCCCTTCGCTGAACAATTAATTGGGGTGGATATTAGTGCGGAAGCCGGTAACTATATGCAACAATCTTCGAAAACTCGCTTTTTTATACTAGTCATAACTTAAGGTTATATACTTTCTGGAAGCATAAGTGCAACTAAGGCGACCGCCTTCGCGGAGGCTTGGCGCTAGCCAAGTTTTCTTTAAGGGTACAACACAGGAATTTAGCAAGGAAGTAGAGGCTAGCCCTCTACAAATTAATATGTTATTCATTGATGCTGATCATTCTAAAGCGGCAGTATTACAAGACTTCAAGGATTTCTTCCCATTTGTAGCCCCACACGGTCTCATTTTGTTGCATGATACCCATCCTGGAAATGAGCAAATGATGCAGCCAGAATGGTGCGGTACTGCCTATCTAGCAGTAGAAGGGTTATTGAGGGAAACGGGAGGATCGTATGAGTTGATGACGATTCCGGTTTCCCCTGGTTTAACGATTTGCAGAAAACGTCAGGTTCAATTGTCCTGGCAGGAATAGCTTTAAGGCTCTAAGTTTATATAAAAGAATGATTAAACATAATTGTACTTTCTGGCTTAGGTGAGGCCTGTTGGATATTATTACTATTTCATAATCCATAACTTAATCTCCCTGGGCATAATTTATTTTCTTGATATTGTATGTAATCACTAGCGAAATGGTTGCAAATTGAAACACCGCAGTAAAGACATACAATTAAAGTAAGTCTTTACTGCTTTTGGTATTATTTACTTAACACTCAACAAGAAAGCTTCTACTTGATCTGCGGTGCGTCGCCAAGACCATGCTTGAGCGAGAAGATGGCCTGAGGCAGCTAAACGCTGACGTTCGGTATCCTGTGTCAATAGATGGTAGATTGCTGAGCTTAGCTGTTCAATGTCACTTGGGGGAACTAACAAACAGTTTTCACCGTTCCTAACGTAATCACGATTTCCGCCACAATCGGTGGTCACTACGGCTGTACCGCAAGCCATCGCTTCAAGGGGCGGTAAGCCAAACGCTTCAAAGTAAGAGGTGTAAACAAAGAGGTCTGCCTCTGCATAGAGCTGGGCAAGTTCTTGATCCGTCGTCGAGGTCTTAAGTCGACAAGGTACAGGGCTTGTAAACAAGGCGCCCTCTGGAAGGGAAACAGTTAGGTCAAAATTAACCCGTTCCTTTAAACGGGTGATGGCTTTTAAAAAGTCTGCGCCTCCTTTCCAGGTATACCCAGATACAGGGTCGCGCATGATGTAAAAAATGTTCTTACGGCCTGTTTGCATAGATGGTTTAGGATAAGGATGAAACGTCGAAGTGTCTACTCCACCTGAAATGACCGTGCTTTCTAGGCCAGTTTCTTGGAGTATGAGTTGGCGATGCCATTGAGATATTGACATGATTGGGACGCCAATCAGATAGGTCTGCTTAGCAGTTACCGAATCAGGAACCCAGAGGGGTTCATAGCCAAGACTGAGGCGTACTACCTGGCCTTTTTGGGATTCCCAGGCCGGCTTAACCGTTAAAAAGAAATTAGGGAGTATGAAATCGGCTGAAGGGATGGAGAAAGGGGTTAATTCTTTCACCCGTCTTAATTTGGTACGCAAGGGCCAGACTTGGAGTCCTTTTTCGGGCATGACGACTTCAATATCATGCCCTTTATCAGCTAGGGCATTAGCTAGATGATAAATAAAACGGGCCCCCCCGCCCATTTCCAAACTAAGAACAGGAAACACGATCTTCATGATGGTTTGTCCTCCCTTTTGCTTACGGTACTACATAGTATGGTTCAAGTAAGGGATTTGTGTGTCAGATGGTACTTTAGGGGAAATTTTGAATACCATAATAAAGAAAGAAATTAACATTGGAAGGATGTTCAGCCAGTGTATATCGTAAATCATAAAAATTTCCTGGATACGATTAATGAACTCCTGTCAGATTCCCGTACGGTCCTAGATATTGGCTGCGGAGTAGGTGAGACTCTCAAAGATTTTTCTTGCCCTATAAAAATTGGCGTTGATGCTCATCGGCCATACTTAGAGCATGCTAAGTATAGTGATCAGTTTATTAAACTAAATTTCATGGCAGAGCGCTTGAGCGAACTATTTCTGCCTAAGTCCGTAGATAGCGTAACGCTGATTGATGTCATTGAACATTTTGAGAAAGGGGTTGCATGGGAAGTCCTGCGCCAAGTAGAAGAGATCGCTGCCAAAAAGGTTATTGTCTTTACTCCCCGGGGTTTTTTTCAACAGCTAGAGGTTGATCATTACGGCTTAGGGGGAGAAAGCTTCCAACGGCATCGATCGGGATGGGAGGTTGAGGATTTCCAAAAGCTTGGTTACAATATTGTTATTTTAAGTAAGTTCCACGATCAGACAAATTTAGCGTTCGTGCAGGTCTATGGCGAAAACGCTGAGCCTATTGACGCCCTATTAGCTTGGAAGGATTGCAGTCTAGTCATGGGCTAACCGCAAAAGTAAGGCTTCTACTTTATCGGCTGTATGCCGCCAGGTCCAGGGTAGGGCGAATTGTGAGCCGGCGTGAGCAAGCTGATTGCGTAACGTTTCTTGGGTTAACAATTGAGCTAGCGCCTGGGTAAGTTGTTTGATATCGCTAGGGGGGACAAGTAAACAGTTCTCTCTGTTTTTTGCGTAATCACGGTTACCACCATTATCAGTGGTAACGACTGCTGTACCACAGGCCATAGCTTCTAAAGGGGGGAGGGCAAAGGCTTCGAAGTAGGAGGTCGAAACGAAGATGTCTGCCTGGGCGTAGAAATGAGCCATCTCAGTGTCAGTATCAGCTTTTACTATCTTATAGGGTAGGGGTGCCTGGGAGGGTACCCTCTCTGGGGTGACAACTTGGATGTCAAAGTCAGGAACGGATTGTGATAAATGCTGGCAGGCTTCCCAAAAGTCCTCGGCGCCCTTCCAAGTGTAGCCATGGTCCTTCGAACGCAGGATATAGGCAATGGTTAGGCGACCGGTGGATAGGGATAGTTTGGGAAAGTGCTTAAAAACAGTGGTGTCAACCCCTCCTGGAATTACTGTGCTGTCCCGCCCCGTTTCTTGTAAAATTAATTGACGATGCCATTGAGATATGGAAATGATCGGCGCATCGATAAGATAAGAAGCCCGTGCTTTTGCGGTTTCATTTACCCATAAAGGTTCATAACCAAGGCTAAGTCGGACGACTCGGCCTTTTTTTGATTCCCATGCTGGAAAAACAGTTGGATAGAAATTTGGAAGGATGAAATCCGCAGGCGGTATTGTATTAGGAGTAAGCTTTTTGACTCGGGTAATTTGTGCCCGTAGAGGCCAAGCCACTGAGGCGTTTTCAGGGAGTACGATTTCAACGCTGTGTCCTTTATCCACCATTTCATTGGCTAACTGATAAATGAAGCGTGTCCCCCCAGTTTCCAAACTTACGACTGGAATAACTAGTTTCATAATTTAGCCCTCCTAATGATGCCGTAATTTGTTATCTTTTCAGTGTATGTTACGCCCGGCGCCAAGGTGGCAAAATTGCAGCTAAATCGAATATTACAGGGATTATTTCTAGGAGCATACCTCTGTTGTGTCAACAAGGGGTGGACTGCCATAACTTATAGTGATGAGTTAGGGGAAGGGATGGATCCTAAAAAATGAAAATTTGTGTGGTTGGTTTGGGGAATATCGGCTTTAATCTTTTCACTTACCTTTGTCATAAATTTCCTGGAGAGGTCGTCGGGGTGGATGTGAATGAGAGTAGGGTCAACGAATTACGGAGCAAGGGTTATAGAGTGACCTCGGATTATCGGGCTTTAACTGGGATAGATGTTTGGTTAATGGCTCCTTCCACTGGTAATCAGGGACAAAACCTATTTTCGGCTTTAGAGCAAATGATCATCTTTCCGGGCTCGTTGATTTCCATCGAATCGACGTTGCCTCTAGGAACCATGAGGCGTGTGCGTGAATTCCTGGAAAAAAAGGGCTTTGAATTAGGGACTGATATTTTTCTAATCCATGTACCCCATAGGGTAATGTTTGGTGTTGACAAAACCGTTTGTGATACCCCGCGGGTTATAGGAGCCTTTACGAATACCTGCTTAGAAAAAGGCCGTCAGTTTTATACTCCGTTGGTGCCTCTTCTAGTTGAAGTTTCTGACGTTCGGGTGGCGGAGTTGTCTAAGGTGGTTGAGAATGTCAAGCGCTATGTAGATGTAGCCTTTGCTCAGGAAATCTATGGATATTGTGTTGCCCAAGGAATGGATTATGACGAACTAAGAATGGCTGTCAATAGTAAAAATAACGTGGAACTTCTAGGTACAGACTGGGGCATTGGTGGGGAGTGTCTGCCTAAGGACATGAGTTTCTTACGAACGGTTTGTACCTCAGCGTTGTTGGAAGGGGCTGAACAAGCGGATCAGGACTATCGAGATCGAATCGTGAAACAGGTGGGCAGTGGTAAAGAGGTTTTGGTCAGAGGTTTGAGCTATAAAACAGGCGTGAAGGATCTTAAGCATAGCAGAGGGGTTGATTTGGTCAGGGCTTTAGAAGCGGCAGGAAATACTGTTTGGGTGGAAGATCCCTTATTTTCGCCGGCTGAGCTGAGTGGAGCGGGCTTTAACTCCATTAATGAGTTTGAGGTCGGTCAGGAAACCAAAAAAGAGGATCAAGTAGTAGATAGGGTAGTATTGGATCGGCAAAAAGCCTTAGACATTAAATAAAGGGTCACAGGTCATCTGGGAAACTGTCAGCAAAACTATAAAGGATTCTTGGCTTAAAATAGTGGAAAAAGGAGTAAATACGATGGCTAAAGTTTTAGTAACGGGTAGTAAAGGAACGTTAGGTTCACGGTTGGTAGAAGTACTACAATATCGGGGACATGATGTTTGGGAAGTTGATTTACAACATCATCTGGGGGAGAAATATATTAGGGCGGACATCTCTGAGTATCGCCAGTTAGAGCGGGTCTTTGAGCAAAACTATGATTATGTCTTTCATTTAGCCGCTGAATTTGGCCGGATCAATGGAGAGCATTATTATGACACTCTTTGGAAAACAAACGTGATCGGGACCCGTAACATTTTAGAATGGCAATTAAAAAAGGGTTTTAAACTGATCTTTACAAGCTCCTCTGAAATCTACGGAGAAGCAGCAGAACCCTTGTTAACAGAGGATTTACCGTTAAAGAAGACGATTATTCAGCATAATGACTATGCTTTAACTAAGTGGGCCAATGAAGTCCAAGTGATCAACTTTGAAAAGAAATATGAATCTCCGATTGTTAGACTGCGCTTATTCAATGCCTACGGCCCGGGGGAATACTACCACTCCTACCGTAGTGTTGTTTGTCTCTTTATTTATCGAGCGTTAAAGGGTATTTCTTATGAGGTTTATGAAGGCTACTACCGTGTTTTCATGTATGTCGACGATTTAATCCCGACCATAGCCAACGTGGCGAATAACTTCAAGCCAGGTGAGGTGTATAACATCGGGGGGACAGAATATCGCAGTGTTAAAGATTTAAGTGAATTAGTGCTGAGCTATACGGACGGTGATCCGAAATTAGTAAAGTATCTTCCAGAAGACAAGCACAATACGGTCAGTAAACGACCGGATATTGGCAAAGCAACAGCTGACCTTGGACATGACCCGAAGGTATTGTTAGAAGAAGGATTACCCATTACCGTAGAGTGGATGAAGACGATATATCCGATGGCTAATCGCCCCTAGTCGTGGTTCGTGGTTTGTAGTTCGAATATCGAATATCGAATATCGAATATCGATTACAAGGAGGGTCGCTAATGCTAATACCCAAAGTCAGTGTCGTTATCCCCACGTACAATCACGCCCGGTATCTCCCTTATGCGCTTGATAGTGTCATCAATCAGAGTTATCCAAATCTTGAAGTATGTGTGATTGATGATGGTTCCACCGATGGAACAGCCGAATTCGTGAAGCCGTATCGTTCAAAAATTAACTATGTTTATAAAGAAAATGGGGGAACACCCAGTGCGTTAAATCTTGGGTTATCTCTTGTAACGGGTAAGTACGTGTGCTGGTTAAGTGCAGATGACGCACTAATAGGTGAAAAGGTGTCTAAACAGGTGGGACTGATGGAACGTGATCCGAGTCTGGGTTTTAGCTACACGAGCTTTGTCGTGATTGATTCCAACGGCGCAAAACAGTATGAGGTTAATTCAGCCTATTTTTCCGACAAGCAGGAAATGGTGACGATGCTCATGGAGGGCTGCTTTATTAACGGATCTTCCGTGATGATGAGATGCTCTGCTTTAAAGATAATAGGATATTTCGACGAAAGTCTGCCCCAAGCCCATGACTATGACTTGTGGTTTCGCTTTCTTAGGCATTATTCTTGCGGATTTTTGGAGGAACCTCTGTTGGCTTATCGTTGGCACGGTGAAAATATGAGTCAAAATCCTAACCAAGCGTGTTCTCTGATTGTACAAGAGAGAGCTAAACGGCTATTTCCCGAGTGGTTAAATTACCAGCAGGAGGCTAAAACTTGAGCCTGAATGAGATGATTGAGAGATAGAAATTTTATCAGGGTAGTTAATTACAATTGAAGGGAATTCCTGTAATGAAGATTATGACCATATTGGGGACACGTCCGGAAATTATTCGTTTAAGCCGAATTATTCCACTCTTAGATGACCTCTGTGAGCATATTCTCGTGCATACTGGTCAAAATTTTGATCGGACGTTGAACGAGATATTTTTTACTGACCTAAAGTTGAGGTCTCCGGATTATTTGCTAGACTGCAGGGCACCGACTTTAATGGGTCAAATTGGGCAGATATTCAGTGAATGTGAACGGGTGATGCTCAAGGAGAAGCCCGATCGCCTGCTTATTTTAGGGGATACCAACAGTGCCTTGGCGGCGATGGTTGCTAAGCGGCTACAGATTCCGGTTTACCATATGGAGGCAGGTAACCGCTGTTATGATGACCGGGTACCGGAGGAAATCAATCGTCGAGTGGTGGATCATTGCAGCGATATATTACTACCTTACACGGAACGAAGTCGGGCTAATCTGCTAAGGGAAGGGATTAAAGGGGAACGCATTTATGTAACGGGTAACCCGATTTGGGAAGTTCTAACCCATTACGCAAATAGGATTGCCCAAAGCCAGGCTCTACAGGCGGTGGGAGTGGCCTGCAAAGGCTATTTTCTAGTGACCTTACACCGAGCTGAAAATGTTGATGACGAGGAACGTCTGGCAAAATTCATAACCGCTTTTCATAGGTTATATGAAGAATACGGCTTGCCACTTATTTGCAGTCTTCATCCACGTACTCGTTCTCAGCTGGAGAAGCAAAACAGGACTTTCGCAGGAAACGGCATCCAGGTCGTGGAACCTCTAGGGCTGTTCGATTTTGTGTGTTTGGAGCAAAATGCCTACTGTGTTTTGAGCGATAGTGGGACAGTTCAAGAAGAGTGTTGTCTTTATAAAATACCTAATGTGACGTTACGGGATGTAACCGAGCGACCGGAAACATTGGAGGCAGGGAGTAATCTAATTGCTGGATGTGAATCAGTAGCCATCTTGCGAGCCGTAAAAACGGTTTTAAGTCAAGGGTGTGACTGGGAGCCTCCGCCAGACTACATGGTGCAAAACGTAAGCCGGAAAGTCGTAAAAATCCTTCTGAGTTGGGGTGCTTGAAGGTTGATATTTTAGTAAATGTTCAAAAATATAAAAAAGTTGAGTCTTGGCGGGAAACAATAAAATAAAGAAAACTTAGCTGGCGCCAAGCTTCAGCGAAGGCGGCCGCCTTAGTTGCACTTATGCTTACCAGAAATTTATACTTTCTGATAGTACAAAAAAGGACCTCCAAATCGGAGGTCCTTAATCACTTACTATACCTGTAAAAATTCTTGAACGGGGTGCTGCTTTGTATTTCACTTAATAGTAAGAATCAGTTGCCCAAATTTTAGGAGATCCGCTAGGTTCTTCTCGATAATTCCCTGTATAATTTCTAAGTTAACTGCCTGATAATTGTGGACAGCGATATTACGGAATCCAACCATTGCTTTGAGTTTCTGAGCGAGATGTTCGTCGATAATACCAGCTTCCTGTAAAAAATCGAAGGCATCCCGACTTGACTGGGGAATACCTAGACCCTTCGAAGCTACCAGATGCATCGCAAGATCAATGCTTGCTTCACAAGAACGTTGGATATTGAGTATGATTGAATCCTGTTTGGTATAATTCTCGAGGTTCAAAAAGTTCCCTTTGTACTCTTCCTGGATGCGACGTATACAACGTTCAATAATCGCGACTTTATTGAAGACAACATCATCCACTATATACACTCCCCCTCGCAGAAATATTCCTGAGGATTTCTGCTCTTTCTTCATTAAGTAAGGCATACTCTTTGAGAGTCCGTATTTGAAATTCGGCCAGTTTCTTTGGGTCGTTAGAATGAATCACTTGACCAAAGCCAACAATCTGTGCCTTGAAGACAGTGGATGCTTGCCTTAAATCCACTAAATCAACTTCCCGCCCTACCTCTATAACGAGAGCCTGAGCTAAGAGATAAAGATCATAGGACTTAACGTCTATATCACTAATAAAAGCAACATCAATATCGCTATCATCCCGAAAATAACCCTTCACGGATGAACCAAAAAGAATTATAGTATGGGGCTTTAATTCCTTTATAAGATACTCTTTAACTTGGCTTAACGTGTTATCAGTGATATTCAAACATATTTCCCTCCCTGCATTTTACGCTGGGATTTTAATAACTGTAATATTCCAAAATTTTCTATTTAATTAATTATAGCATAAAAATGAGCTATCTTCCACTTACATTTTGTCAATCGAACCTACATTTAAAAGGACCCCCAAACAGGAGGTCCTTAATCGTACTTACTATTGTTGTAAAAATTCTTGAACGTAAAGGTTACCATAAGCGGTTCCATAAGCTATCCCTACGCCTACATGTGTGAAGCGAGGATCTAGAATATTTGCTCTATGCCCAGGGCTTTGCATTAAGGATGCCATGGAACCTGAAACGGACTTATTGCCAGAAATGTTTTCTCCAGCCCAGCGTATTGTAATTCCTACTTGCTGCATCATAGCCCATGGGCTACCGTAGGTTGGAGAGGTATGACTGAAGTAGTTGTTTACTTTCAAATCGTTGGCTTTAGCACGTCCCACTGCGGTAAGGCGAAGGTCTGCTATTACCGGGTTTAAGCCAGCAGCAAGTCGTTCTTGATTGATCATGTCCACCATAAGTTGCTCGTCAGCCGTTAACTCGATTACTGGTGGAATGACAGGGAGTGTTGGAGCAGGAGCTGTAGTAGTAGTAACGGGAACTGGAACAGGAGTCGGAGTAGCGGTTACTGGGATGCTATTGGGTTGGTTAAGGATATTTTTCAAAGAAATAACGCTTCCACTATTGGTTGTCGGTTCTGGTCCGATATTGATCCATTGAGAGGGAGAGATGGTCGTTTGAGGATTCGTGGTGGATGGAGTCGTAACCACGGTTTGGGTTCCCTGATTGGAAGGGGATACGGGATTTTGAGTTGGAACTGGAGTGGGTATTACTGGCGTTATCACAGGACCAGAAGAACGAAGGGTGACAACGGAACCTGTTAGGGGACGAGGAGCGCCAATATTGATGGCTGCTTGTACCGGTAAAGCGACTAAGGTCATGAAGACGACCATATGAATGCTCACTATTAATTTAAAGTTTCTTTTCATGTGGGAAGCCTCCTTATGATGATTAATTTTTAAATTGCAGAAATTGCGGGACAAACGATAGGGCAGTCCGGACACGTTGAATTGACAACTAAGTTGAGCGCTTGTCCGAATGACAAGTGCAGTATAACACAGTAAGTTGCTTGAATAAATGGTACTTTTATACAGAGGAGTTTTTTGGTGAATATCGAGTGAGATTATCAAGATGTTTGACGAGTTGAAATTTCCCTCAATGCATAAAAAAGGCTATAATAATGAGTAACCTAATCAAAATTAAATAACGTTGATTTGATAAACTATAACAGCTTTACTTATTGGTGCTTTTGTGTTTTTTGTAAACACATAGACTATTAAACTCACCGTTGACGACTAAATAATAAAAAAGAGAGAGTGAAGTAATCGGATGGCAAAACAGATGCTTCTCATCTTTGCTCATCCTGATGATGAGTCCTTCGCCTTGGGCGGTACCATTGCTAAATACGCTGAACAAGGGGTTAATATAACCCTTGTCGTCGCGACCAAGGGCGAGGCTGGTCAAACAGCAGGGTTTTGTCAGAAGGAAGAACTGGGTTTATTTCGAGAACAAGAACTGATGAGTGCCGCAAAGGTCCTAGGGATTACTGAAGTTAGTTTCTTGGGATATCTTGACAAGGAAGTTCCGCTGGCACCACCCCTTGAAATTGTGGAAAGACTTGTTCGCATTATCCGAACCAGACGTCCTCAAGTAGTGATCACCTTTGGAGCAGACGGTGCATCCGGACACAGAGACCATCGGGCGATTCATCACTTTGCCAAGGCAGCTATTAAACTGGCGAAGGAGCCCGTAGTACAGGAGTGGGGAAAACCCTATACTCTGCCACGTCTTTGCTATGTTCAGCCTGGCTGGAGGCTTACCGAGGAAAAGCGGCAGGGAATCGATTATATTATCCCAATTTCAGCATGGATGGAGCGGAAATGGCAGGCAATCCTAGAACATCGGACTCAAAGAGGTTCTCTGCATAAATTTGAGTCCTTAGAGGAAACCGTCAAACAGGATTATTTAAGTAGAGAATATTTTCAATGCGATTTGGAGGTAAGTCCCTTTCCTGGACGGGGAGAGGATATCATGGCAGATTTGGAGAGGGTGGGATCCTAAGTGCAGGCCAAAGTAGTAATGAAATTTTGCCCGGACTATTCTGCAGACGTGGAAATGCGTTTGAGGGAAGGCTTGGCTGAATGGGGCGGCATATCCCCCTTTGTGAAGCCCGGACAGAGGGTCTTACTAAAAGTAAACCTTCTCATGAAAAAACGACCAGAGGAAGCGGTCACGACCCATCCCAGTGTCGTGGAAGCCGTCGTTCGTCTCGTTCAAGAGGCTGGCGGAATACCGATTATTGGGGATAGTCCGGGTGGACCTTACACAGTGGCTGCACTCCAAACAATTTATACAAAGTCGGGTTTGCGTGAGGTTGCAGAGCGGACCGGGGCAATCCTAAACGAAGATGTGGGACAAACAACCCTCCAATATCCGGAGGGGAAACTTGCTAAAACTTTAACCGTAACGAACTGCGTCTTGAATGCCGACGTTGTGATCCCTATTTCTAAATTAAAAACCCATGGCATGATGACCTTCACGGGGGCTGTTAAGATCCTTTTTGGCGTTATCCCTGGACTTCTAAAAGCCGAATATCATTTAAAAATGTTTAAGATCCCTGATTTTGCAGATCTTTTGGTCGACATAGCCACTTGGGTAAACCCTGCGTTAAGCATTATGGATGGGATTGTAGGCATGGAGGGAGATGGACCTTCAGCCGGCAAACCACGAAACGTCAACGCTCTGATTATGAGTACGAACCCTTTCGCCTTAGATGTCGTAGCTACGGATCTGATTGGTTTAAAGCCAGAAAAGGTTCCCACCCTGATGGCTGCCCGCGCTCGTGGTCTAACTAGTCGTCTTAGCGAAGTCGATTTAAAAGGGGATGTGCGCTCCCTGTGGCGGATTCAAAGCTTCGAAATACCTAAAGCAGTCTCGACTAATTTCTTGGATATGGTTCCACTCCCGCGAAGTGTGAAGAAATTTATACTCAACCGTGTTCGTCCTCGCCCTGTTTTTGAACATGAAACGTGTGTGGGGTGCCGGGACTGTCTTAATAACTGTCCGCCTAAAGCTTTGACAATGAATGAAAATCAGCGCCCGATCGTGGATCTAGAAGCCTGTATACGCTGTTTTTGCTGTCATGAGCTTTGTCCACATAAGGCGGTAACACTTTTTAAACCGTGGGTCGGTAGAAAATTTATTAAGTAATTCCCCAGAATGTAGTAAGAGAACAACCGCAGAGTCTTATTGTGGAGGTGTAAGCAATGGCAGAAAGTGTTATAGTTGTTGATGTGGGATCTGGCACGCAGGATATCCTTATCTACGAGCCAGGACGATCACTGGAAAACTGTCCTAAGTTTATCGTACCGAGTCGTACCCAGCTGGTGGCAGGCAAGATTCGAAAAGCTACAGAACAAGGGAAGGGAATCTTTCTCCATGGCCATTTAATGGGTGGAGGGGCGAGTGCTCAAGCTCTGAAAAAGCATGTAGCCGCGGGTCTAAGGGCCTATGCAACTCCTCAAGCTGCAGTTACATATCATGATAATTTGGCGCGAGTCGAGGAGATGGGAATCGTGCTTTGCCAAGAAGCACCGGAATCGGCAACCTCAATTTGGCTGGGAGATATCGATACGGTTTCTTTGCAACAGGCAACTCATGCTTTTGATCTTGACTATCCTTTAAAATCAGCCGTAGCGGTACAGGATCACGGCTTTAGCGAAACCGAAAGCAATCGAATTCTTCGCTTTCGGCTCTGGGATGAGTTTATTCTACAAGGTGGGGACCTGCGAAAATTAGTGTTTACCGAGGATATTCCAGAAGTGTATACGCGAATGCGTGCAGTCCGAGAGATTTTACCTGGGGCAGTTCTAACGGATACTGGGACGGCGGCCCTCTTGGGAATCACGGCGGACCCCATGGTAAAACCCTATCTTAATCAAGGAATCATAGCCGTCAATATTGGCAATTCTCACACTCTCGCCGCAGCTATTCGCGGGGATCGGGTCTATGGGATTTTTGAGCAACACACTAGTATGCTCAATGCCGACTCACTGGCCAATCTTATACAACGTTTTCGATCGACGGAATTAACAAACGCCGAAATCTTCGACCAAGGAGGACATGGTTCGACAATACATCCAGACATGCGACCGGGTTGGGAGTTTATCACGGTCACCGGGCCCCGCAGAAGTTTGGCAAAATCTCTGAAATGGTACGAAGCCGCACCGTATGGAGATATGATGTTAACAGGGTGTTTTGGGATTCTTGTCGGTATGGGGATCCTTTAAGGTTAAAAAAATATTTTAAATGGCAAGGACTTTTCATTTAATTGGAGAATCAAACAGAGTGGCTAAATTCATTTGACAGGTAGACGTTTGAATGAGTAGAAAGGGGGGGAGATCATGGCAGAGTTTTTATCTCAATTTCGGAACTTTGAATTTCGAAGCGCAATCGATATCATCGTAGTGGCGGTGGTCTTCTACCAATTTTATATGCTCATTAAGCGGACCCGTGCTGTACAATTGGTTAAGGGAGTCATGGTCCTAGTAGCAGTCTCTTTACTTGCTAGATTTTTTCAGTTAACAACGATTAGTTGGTTGTTGGATAAACTTTTGCAAATGTTTGTTATCGCCATTCCGGTTGTTTTCCAGCCGGAACTCAGGAAGGCTTTGGAGCAGCTGGGCAGGGGACGATTTTTCACTCGCCATCCCTCGACTCCCGGTTTGGATACTCAGGAACAGGTCGTGGAAGAGTTAGTGCGTTGCACCCAGGTCCTGTCCAAGACTCGTATTGGAGCTTTAATCGTGCTTGAACGGAAAACAGGAATCCAGGACTTTGTAGAGACTGGGATTAAAATCGACGGAATGCTCTCCTCGGAATTTTTAGTCAATATTTTTATCCCTAATACACCGTTACATGATGGTGCAGTCATTGTTCGGCAGGATCGTGTCGCTGCTGCAGGGTGTTTTCTTCCACTCTCCGAAAATCCAAATATCCAAAAGGAATTGGGAACACGCCATAGAGCAGCTTTGGGATTAACAGAAATTACGGATGCATTGGCAATTGTCGTCTCCGAAGAAACAGGGGCGATTTCAGTAGGCATCGATGGAACGCTGACACGTTTTATGGACGAGAAAATGCTACGAGAATTATTGATGAGCGAACTTGAGATTAAGAGTCTTTCTTCATCAGTCATTCCGTTTTGGAGGTGGTAGCCCCATGCTTGATATGTTTCGCCGCAACCTCGGGGTTAAGATCCTCTCATTACTTTTTGCGATCCTCTTTTGGCTCTTTGTTCTGAATGATGAGACCCCCGATAAGCTTCTTCCCGAACAGACATCGGCTATTCCACTCGTAGCAAGCGGATTAGATCAAAACATGGTCGTAATGACTCAGTTTCCAGTCGTTCGTGTTCGTATACAAGGGAGTAACCCAAGCGCTAATATTAAAGATATCTATGCTCAAATTGACCTTTCAAATGCAGTGCCAGGGGAAAGCACCTACGTCATTAAAGTCAACACGCCACCGGGAATGAATGTAGTGGATCTCCAACCGGCCAGCCTTAAATTGACCTTGGATAGGGTTCAAGAGAAGACGGTCCCAGTTGAGGCTATCGTGTCAGGAAATCCTGCCAATGATTATGAAGTGGGTAGTCCCATTGTCAAACCGTCGGCGGTTAATGTTCGTGGACCGAGTTCGATTCTTGGCACCCTGGATAGAGTGACCGTAGAAATTAGTGTATCGGGTGCAAGTGAGACAGTTCAGATTGCTAAACCCGTAAGCTTTCGAGATAAAGGGGGCAAACCCATTTTTGGACCGAATCCGGCTGCAGATATTTTAAGTGCTTATCCAAGCAGTGTGGATGTGATTGCTCCGGTGATCGCCAAAGGGCTCTCTACTAAGATGATCCCTTTGAGGGCAACAACTACTGGAACGCCTGCTTCAGGTAAGGAACTTCGTTCCTTAGTCTCTACCCCTGCAAGTGTAACAGTTCAAGGGACTCCCCAGGTTTTAAAAGCCTTTGATTTCCTGAATATAGGACCAGTGGACATTAGCAATCTATCCGAGGATAAAAATTTCCAGATACCGTTAGATAAAGTCACGTTACCACAAGGAATTTCGTTCCTGAACGGGACCAACTTAAGTGTTTTCGTTCAAGTTGGGGATGGACCCATCCAAAAGAGTATCTCAGGTGTAGTGGTCCAAGTCCGAAATGTTGGGACTGACCTAAAGGTTGATAAAATTACTTCTCCTATCGATGTTGTGATCGAGGGTCATTCTAATGTTTTAGACAAGGTAACTCCAGAACAGATACAACTCTGGGTTGACGCCTCCGATAAAAAGGCTGGAGATTATCTCGGCTCGAACGTATTCTGGCAGCTCCCTCCGGGCGTAACCTTGCCTACTACAGTGCAGGTGGACTATAGCCTCAAAGCTCAGGTAGTTAAAGGAGTAGAATAGTCACGTGGATTTACTGTATACGAATCTAAGAATCCCTGTCGAAGAGGATGCGTTGTTAATGGCAACGCTTGCACGAAAGCTAAAAGTACCAAGCCACTTTATCAGCGGTCTTCGTTTCCTACGTCGTTCTTTAGATGCCCGCAAAAAGCCCAATCTGGCGTTCGTTTATACGATCCAGTTTTCCCTTGATGTACCTAATACTGAGGTGAGTCGTGTTTTAGCGCGGGTCCCTGGACTGAAAGAAGCTCCGCTAGAGGCCCCAGTACTTTGGCCTAGGCCTAGCCTAGCCTTGAAACATCGCCCAGTAGTGATTGGAGCTGGACCAGCAGGGTATTTTGCCGCCTTAGCCTTAGCCAGAAGAGGGTATGCGCCGCTTGTTCTTGAACGTGGAGACTCGGTCGAAGAACGGACACTCAAGGTTCAGGAACTCTGGGATACGGGAACGTTAGACCCGGAAAGTAATGTTCAATTTGGGGAAGGGGGAGCTGGAACCTTTTCGGACGGCAAGCTCACAACCCGAATTCAGGACCGACGAATTTCTGACGTCTTAGGGACGTTTGTTAAACATGGGGCTCCCTCTGAGATTCAGTATCTGGCGAAACCCCACATTGGGACGGATATTCTTAAAGAAGTAGTCAAGGGAATCAGGATGGAAATCGAGTCTTTGGGTGGCGAGATCCGCTTCAAGACTAAAGTGACCGGATTGCTACCAGCGTCAGGCCGAATGAAAGGGGTCGTCGTCAACGATGGGGAGGAAATTCCTGCCGAAGCGGTGATTCTCGCCATCGGACACAGTGCCCGAGATGTTTATAAATTACTCCACTCTCTGGACATTATGCTAGAGAAAAAATCCTTTGCAATTGGTCTGCGCGTAGAACACCCCCAGGCACTCATCAATCTTTCTCAGTATGGAGTCGAAGAACACCCCCATGTTGGCCCAGCGGACTATCAGCTGACCTATCAGGACGTAAGGACGGGACGGGGAGCCTATGCTTTTTGTATGTGCCCAGGCGGAAAGGTTGTGGCCGCGACCTCGGAAGAGGGAGGGGTTGTTACGAACGGTATGAGCGCCTATGATCGGGACACGCAGATTGCCAACAGTGCGATTGTTGTAACCGTTGGTCCAGATGACTTTTCGACCGACCATCCTCTGGCTGGCCTAGAATTCCAAAGAGAATGGGAACATAAGGCATTTATTGCTGGAGGGTCAAATTATCGGGCTCCAGCTCAACGAGTGTTAGATTTTTTAGAACAGCGAGTCACAGAGCGCTTTGACTTGTCGCCAACTTATGCCCCGGGCATTACGCCGAGTGAGTTACATCAGGTACTTCCGACTCAAGTAGGAGAGGTATTAGAGCGAGCTCTTCGAGTTTTCAACGGTAAAATTAAAGGTTTTGCTGGGGAAAGAGCCACTTTGACCGGAGTCGAGACAAGGACAAGTGCCCCCATCCGCATCCTTCGAAACACGCAGGGGGAATCTTTAAGTATGTCAGGGCTTTATCCAGCAGGTGAAGGAGCCGGGTATGCTGGGGGGATTACAAGTGCTGCAGTGGACGGATTAAGAATGGCAGAATTTCTTATGGCGCAATATGCTCCAATAGAGTAGACTAATACAATTAACCCTAAAAAGATGTTAGAGATGAAGAACATTTTGCTTAAGAAGTAATACACTAGAAGATATGAAGGGAGGGAACGATTTGAGTCGACTCTTTGGAACCGATGGGGTCCGTGGTGTGGCTAACAGCCAGTTGACACCGAGTCTCGCTTTTAGACTTGGGCAGGCAGGGGCTTATGTACTTAGTAAGGAGCATCCACACCCTCGAATTGTCATTGGCAAAGATACTCGGATTTCTGGAGATATGCTTGAAGCGGCACTTATCGCCGGAATATGCTCCGTCGGAGCGGATGTTTTACGGGTCGGTGTACTACCAACACCTGGGATCGCTCTCTTAACGCGTACCCTTGATGTTAGTGCCGGAGTGGTGATTTCAGCATCCCATAACCCTGTCCAAGATAACGGCATAAAGTTCTTTGATTCAACCGGGTATAAATTACCGGATGCTATTGAAGATGAAATCGAAAGCATTGTAGATAGTGAAGATAAACCTTGGCAGATTCCAGTTGGCGGTGAGATCGGGCGAGTGATTGAGGTGAACGATGCAGGACGTCGCTATAAGGAGTTTCTTAAAAGTACTGTGGGGCGACTGGACGGGATTAAAGTCGTCTTGGACTGTGCCAATGGAGCGGCATCGTTTGTAGGCCCAGAAGTATTGCAAGAAATCGGAGTAGAGGTCATCTCTATCTGTAATACACCAGACGGTGTAAATATTAATGATAGTTGTGGATCGACTCATCCAGAACAGTTACAGCGAGCAGTTTTAGAACACGGTGCAGATCTAGGCTTAGCCATGGACGGAGATGCTGACCGTCTAATCGTGGTTGATGAACGTGGGACTATTTTAGATGGAGATTTTATCATGCTGATTTGTGCCCTAGCCCAAAAGGCTAAAGGGACCTTAGCCCAAAATGCAGTCGTGATAACCGTCATGAGTAACTTAGGTCTCCATCTGGCCCTGAAAAAGGCAGAAATCTCAATTTACGAGACACAAGTCGGGGATCGCTATGTCATGGAAGAGTTGATCAAGACCGGGGCGAAGCTTGGTGGAGAGCAGTCTGGACATATTATTTTCCTGGACAGCAACACGACCGGAGATGGATTATTGACCGCTCTGCAGTTGTTAGCCGTGGTAAAGGAGCGACAACTTCCGCTCTCCCAACTCGCATCACAAATGCAGCGTTTACCTCAGGTGCTCCTCAATACTAAGGTACAACATAAAGACCGCCTAATGAAGGATGAGAGAGTTCTTGCGAAAGTACATGAAGCTGAGGAATTTCTAAACGGTACTGGCAGAGTCTTAGTACGTCCTTCCGGGACAGAGCCACTCATCCGAGTCATGGTTGAAGGACCTGACCAACAAAAATTAAAAGAATTGGCCCAAGAGGTCATTGACATTATTAATCAATGTGATGAATAAATAAAAAATACCAATAGCTTACTGTCTCTAATTCACGTATAATGGTTCATGTGCCTTAAGCAGTAAAGAACTCACATAGTTGAGGCACATGAACAGAACCGATCCGCTGTACCCGTATCGGAGGGCAGACCGATTCTTAATGTGTTGTCTATTATAATAATGGAAAGAAGGTGATGCTCTAGGTTGAGAGTTGAAGATTGAAGCTCAGAGTTTTGGAGCCAGGAGCTGAGCTTGAGCAAAAAGCTAAAGATACTTGTGGATAGACGGTTGTAGTAAGAGGGCAATTATAATAAAGCGCCAGGACCTTAAGAGGATTTTTGATTTAAGGTCGACGAGGAAGAGGGTTATCGAACAATTCGGCGGATCCCTCTCGGTGGCTTGTCACCGTAAAGCTTGCTTAAAACCGAGGAGTAATTCTCGGGACAAAGAGAAAGCTGACAAGACAAGGGGTAAGTCTACTCAATTTGACCCCTTGCTTGAATTGCCTAAAATCTAAAGCAACAAGTCGTCCGTGCAGGGGCGACTTTATTTTTTTAGCGGAAGACCAGTCTAAATGAATCATCGAGGGACGTACGTAGTATACGTAAAGCAAGAACAGGGATTATAAGGATTAACGATTAGCGGCCAGCGCAATTATTTTGAAGGAGATGTTACAGATGTGTGGAATCGTAGGATATATTGGAAATAGAGTAGCCATTCCAATTTTGGTAGACGGCTTAAAGAAGCTTGAGTATCGGGGGTATGATTCCGCAGGCGTTGCCGTGCTGGATCATGAGGAAATTGTCATTTCTAAAAGCGTGGGTAAGTTAGTAGCTTTAGAAGAGGAACTTGGAGCAGTTTATTCCCAATCATTCATTGGGATCGGGCATACTCGTTGGGCGACTCATGGGCGACCTTCTCAAGCTAATGCTCATCCGCATAGCGACTGTGGTCAGGATTTTGTCGTGGTGCACAATGGAATTATTGAGAATTACCTAGAATTAAGGGAAAGACTCATTGAAAAGGGACATCGGTTTGTTTCAGAAACAGATACAGAAGTATTAGCTCATTTGGTGGAGGACTATTACGCAGGAGACCTTGAGGCGGCCGTCCGCGAAGTCTTGAAGACAATTCATGGATCCTATGCCATGGTTGTCCTAAGCCGCAAGGATCCCGATAAGTTGGTTGCCGCCCGTAAAGACAGTCCGATGGTAGTGGGCCTTGGAGACGGTGAGTTCTACGTGGCCAGTGATATAACCGCGATTTTAAACTATACGAGAAAAGTCTATATCTTAGATGACGGCGAGATGGTCGTCATAACAAAAGCTGGGGTTAAAGTCTCGGACTTCGAAGGAATTCCGCACACGAAGGACGTTTTTGACGTGAAGTGGGATGCCGTGGCTGCAGAAAAAGGCGGGTACGAGCATTTCATGCTCAAAGAAATTCACGAGCAGCCCCGTGCTTTGAAGGATACGATGTTGGGTCGTTTAGAAGAAGAAAGAGTCGTTCTTCAGGAAGTCGATCTGACCCTTGAAGAACTTGCGAAAATCAACAAGGTATATATTGTGGCTTGTGGTACTGCCTGGCATGCTGGATTAGTCGGCAAGACCTTGATTGAGCGCTGGGCACGTCTCCCGGTGGAAGTGGATATTGCCTCCGAGTTCCGTTATCGCTCCCCGCTGGTGGATGAGAATACCCTAGTCGTGGTGGTCAGCCAGTCTGGAGAAACAGCAGACACTTTAGCGGCACTGCGAGAAGCTAAAAACCGCGGAGCACGCGTGGTAGCCGTCACGAATGTCTTGGGCAGCACGGTATCCCGTGAAGCTCATGATGTAATCTTTACTTGGGCGGGCCCAGAGATCGCGGTCGCTTCTACGAAAGCCTATACCACTCAGCTGGAAGGAATGGTATTACTCGGACTCTATCTTGCTCAGGTCAAAGGAACCTTGCCTGCCAAAAAGATCGGGGAAATTATCTCCGCTTTGAAGAGAATTCCTGCCCAGGCTCAGGAGGTTCTGGATCAAGAAAGCCTGATCAAAGAGTTAGCAAAGTCCTTTGTTAATGTGGAAGATACTTTTTTCATCGGTCGCTCGTTAGACTGGGCCGTTGCCATGGAAGGCTCCCTGAAATTAAAGGAGATTTCCTATATTCATGCAGAAGCTTATGCCGCGGGAGAATTAAAACACGGCACTTTAGCACTGATCACAGAGCATACGCCGGTGATTGCTCTGGCAACTCAACGGGATGTGTACGATAAAACGATCTCCAATGTCAAAGAGGTCAAAGCTCGGGATGCTCGAGTGATCGGGCTGACCTATAAGGGCAACACCAACTTGGCGAAGTCCGTCGATCATGTGATCTACATTCCAGAAACCCTAGATGAGCTTGCTCCGATTTTGACAGTTATACCGCTGCAGCTTCTGTCTTACTATGTCTCCGTGGCTAGAGGGTGTGACGTCGATAAGCCAAGGAATTTGGCTAAGTCAGTTACGGTGGAGTAGGGGGTTGAGCTGTTAGTTGGTTTTTGTGAATTATAATTAATGTTGTCATATAATATAACAACGAATGTCACTAAATATATTAACGGATGTCATATTGGCATATCACAAATGCCAGAACTGTTTTAAGTTATAGCTCTGACACTACACTAATCCACAAATTCATCGAAAAACCCTAATATTCAGGTCTGAATATTAGGGTTTTTCTACGTTGCAGAACTATATGTGTTTAGTAATGTGCTTTTCCCCTGTTGAAGATTTAAATACCTAGAATAACTTATTATAATTTAAATTATATACATATAGTGGCAGTATTTCCTACAATTGTACAGAATATATTTATTATTAACTAAGATATTGAACATGAATGGACTTTTTCTAAATAGAGGGGTGAACAGAATTGAAGTTATCGGAATTTAAAATTGAGAACTTTCGCTCACACAAACTGACCGATTGGGTTAAAGTCCATGACCTAACTGCATTCATCGGGGAGAACGATGGTGGGAAGACTGCCAGTACCGACGCACTAAGATTACTCTTTTCTACTCCCAACAAGCCCGAAGAAGGAGATTATACTTGGGATACGGATGGCAATGGTCTTTGTCAATGCGATGAAATCATAATAGAAGCAAAGTTATTGCCTGTTAAAGAAAGCGAAAAAGAAATAGTAACGTCTGTGTTAGGGGAAATAAGTGAAGTGCATATTAAAAAAAAATGGAAAAAAGATGGAACTTCTATCTTTACGATAATTGGACAAGTTTCATCCATCCAAGAATTTCAATCTAATTGGAAAGGTAACGTAATAGGAGATTTAAAGAGTCTGGCCGAAAAATACCACATTGATTTAGTTGGTAAAAGTTTAAAGGCAGATATTGTAGGCAAGATTTCTGAGTGGGTTGATAGCCAGCCCAAAGCCACTGGCGAAATGGCAATGGTGACAGAAATTCAAAAATTACTGCCAAGAGTCGAGGTTTTTTCTTCATCAAAAGCTTTAGACCCTGAGAGAGTAGTTAATGACGTACTACGTAGCATCTGTAACACGGAAATTGCCAGTGACAAATATTATGGACAGATTACAGAAATTGAAGCAGGAATAACGGAAGTTTTATGCAGTAAGGTTGATGAACTCACACCGTATATTCAAACGTACTATACTGAAGTTGATTCTGTTATAATTGAGCCGCATTTTAGTATTTCTAGTGGACTCTCACCAGTAACACTGAAACTATTGGAAATGGGAGGAGCCCCTATTGAACTTCGTAAAAAGGGTGATGGAAAGAAAAGACAAGTCACGTTGGGAATTTATGAGTGGAGCACTAAGGCTCTGTCACAACGGGGTGACGCAGAACAAGATATTATTTTGATTCTGGATGAACCAGATACACATATGGACTATTCTAGTCAACGAAAGCTTTTTGATATCCTTTGTAGGTATGGACAAATTGACATACAAGTAATAATTTGTACTCATTCTATGAACTTAATTAACAGGATGCAGCTAAATAAGATTAACCATTTTAGGTTGAGCAGCATAGGTAGAACAATAATTGACTCATTAAACATGACTGACACTGAGACGGAAGATTTGTTTATCAACGAAATTGGGCTTGGTATAGGGCTGGATAATGGAACTATGTTCCACGAAAGGTGCTTTCTTATTGTAGAAGGTCCAACAGAAATGCATACCTTGCCACAGTTGTTCCGCTTAGTTTATGAACAGTCCATGCAATCAGCAGGGATAAAGTTAATCAACGGAGAAAACAATGCGGGGGCTAGAGCCTTTGCTAAGTTTCTAAATACTCATAATCGTAATGTTGTATTTCTATTAGATAATGATTGTAATACAGGCCCATCAAAGAGACTTTTTAACAGAGAAAATTTAGAGAGGGACGGCTTCAATGTTGATGAACAGGTATTCTTTATAGGTGTAAATGAGTTTGAAGATTCATTCTCTGACGAAGTCATAGCCTCCGTGGGAAATGTTTCTTTTACCAAAACAGAGGGAGTTTGGTGTAAACAGGATATTGTTACATTAAGGGAGACGGGAAATAAATTCTCAGAGGGATTATCAAGGTTATTCCGTGATACCAAGCCGAACATTGGTTATGCAATGGGGAGATTCATTGATAATAAGGACCAAATACCCGATAAAATTATTCAGATTTTTAATAGGACATATCAAGTGGCTAATAATGATTCGGAAGCGAGGCGAGATGTAGGATGAACCTTCAAGAAGCTGTAACTCAGTTCGTTGGGGCAATTCAAGATAAGAAATTGGTAAAAATAAGTTTCTATTCGAAAGAGGATGGGCTTACTATTATAAGAACCTGTGCTCCTATGGATTTCGGTCCGAGTAGAAGAGCTAAAATAAAGAACGATAGATTTCATGTATGGGATATTGACAGTGATGAGAAGCCACATATTCTTAGCCTTTCTCCAGAACAGATAGCAGAGATTGTTGTACTTGAAAATGAATTTAATCCTTCCAATATTGTAACTTGGGATACTAATAGGTCTCCTTGGTTGATAGAACGTGATTGGGGCGATGTTTCCTAATAGGTCGTGATTACTCATCTAGATGAATTTTGAAGTTTCATCCGACCATTTTCCCTTTAGAACTATTTCGACTGTCCAATGAAGGTGGACTTCTACACAATAATTCTAAAGATACTTAGTTAGGAGGGGTACTGTGGGAAATCAAAATGCAATAGCAATTGAGAGTTCTGTTAATGAGAGTCACGCGTATCAGGAAATTATTCTCAATAAGGCTTACCCATTGGAAGTTTTACGTGAAGCCATAAGTAACGCACACGATTATGGGGCAACTCGAATGTCAATAATTACTAAGGTTCAGACGATAAAAGGAAAACGTTGCCTCGTTATTACTTTTTGGGATGATGGTTCTGGAATGGATATTGAAGGGTTGAAGCGTTTTGCTGGGTTGGGCTTTTCGGAAAGTTATGAAAAGAAACAGTTAAATCCTGATAGTTCATTCGTTGGTGAGAAAGGACACGGAACATTATTATACTTTTGTAGCGATGAAGTTAGTGTCACCACTAAAAAAGATGGAAAAAGTTACTCAGTTTCATGGCTTAACCCTTGGGAAAAGGTTTGTGAGGGATTAAAACTGTCGGCGATTCCCGTGATTACAGATTGTTCCTCAAGTCTACATGAAACTACTATAAAAATAATTGGTTATGAAAACAACGATTCTTCGACATTTGCCCATCATAAGATGAAAGACTATATCCTATGGTTCACTAAGTTTGGTGCTAACGAAAATCAGTTCCAAGATATTCCGAAATCAACATTAACAACCATTAAGCTACAAGGTGTAGATAGGTCAGAGCCTGAACAATTCTTTTGGGGGCATCCATTCCCGCAAGAATCTAAAGACTTAGAAAAATTAATAACTGAGCATGGGTCAGACGCTCCAAAATACTACTGTCGCCGAATTATAAAAAGTGGGACATTACCTGATTTTCCTGAATATAAGTGGCATGCAGTTATTTCTTTGGAAGGTGATACAAAGAAAAGACAACATAATTGAGTATTTCGGGGTGAAAGAGCCGCTTTAGCGGAAAAAGAGAGCCGCCTTCACGCTCAAACTGAGCCACCTTCACGGAACAGAGAGCCACCAAAAAAGTCGATTTTCTCTGGGGTTAAACTTGACATGGGGCCCCACGGGATGTGCTTCAGTGGGTCGAGGGGTGTGGCTAAAAGGAAGACTGTCTTTTGGGTAAGCCCCACCCCCTTGATTTAGGGTAGCACATCCCTACCCATGTCAAGTTTTAATTTCGGGTCTGTAACAACGGCTTGAAACTAGGGCGGCTCCCTTGAGCGTGAGTCTGGCTCTTTTATTCCGTGATAATGGCTCTATTTCGCCGACACAGTGGTTCTCTCGGAGCGAAATATTCAACATAATCCGTATATAGGGAAAAAGAAAAAAGATGGACTGTACAATGTCCAGGATAGATATGGTCTGTGGTTGTGTAAAGATTTTGTCCCAATAATGCGTAAGAACGAATGGATTGTTACAAAGGGAAGTGAGTTTACAAGGTATCATGCATTCTTCAACTGTCAAGCTTTTAGGCTTACGGCCAACAGAGGTTCGGTAGATAGTACAGACTCAAAAGTTATGCAGAATATTGAAAGAGTTATTAGAATGTTAAAAACAGAAGTTGAAAGCGGTGAAGAATGGGGTCAATGGGATGACTTAGAAGGGCAGGCGTCAGGCGAAAAAACTAGAGACAGAGAGGCCAGTGATTGGAAACGTAGATTTGATAGAGTGAAAAGGAAAAAATACGCTGAATATAAAGGCATAAAGTTGTTACAGCCAACTCAAGAAGGAGGTGTTTTTGCTTTATTAACACAAACTTCAATGCTTGTACCTGATTTATATCCCTTTGAGATTATAGATTACGACACTCATACGGGAATTGA
The DNA here is from genome assembly GCF_054657535.1 of Desulfosporosinus burensis. Taxonomy (NCBI): domain Bacteria; kingdom Bacillati; phylum Bacillota; class Clostridia; order Eubacteriales; family Desulfitobacteriaceae; genus Desulfosporosinus; species Desulfosporosinus burensis. The sequence continues at coordinate 118,719 of NZ_BAAHYN010000004.1, read as the reverse complement.
CCTTATAGTAAGAACATTGGATAAAACTAAACTTGGTTCTAATTTTGACTACAGATATCTAGAATTGAAATATTCGCTTAAGGAAACATTTAACCATTGTTTTCAACATTTATACGGCATTATGTGTTGGCAGATAAGCGATGGCGTTCTTGATGGTCAACCTGTAAAAGATGCATTGGAAGATGAACGCCATTTGTACCATAGTAGCCAAGGTACTGGCGACACTCAGTATTTCCTGAAGAAAGATGATACCACCCCGCTTATACCTGTTTTTGTTCTTGAAAGGTACCTAAAAGATAAATTGGGTATTTCTTTTAATAAGCCCCGTAGTCTATAAGGAATATATCAAAAAGCAAACCGAATCTTTCGACGTGTCGCCATGAAGATAGGTACTCTTTGAGTTGAAATCTTATTTCAGTCTGGGATAGGGAAATGCTGTATTTTCACAAAAAGGCTGACGGTTTAATGCCATTAGACTTTTTTGTTGTTAAAAATTAATGTAAGCACTAGATGGTGAAAGCGGCTCCCCATCTCTTAGTCTAAGAGATGAGGGGCCGCATTATTATTAACATTCAATTCAATTATCAAGCTTTTTTAAAGCGTACTAATTGGAACATCTATCCTATCTCTTGCCATACAAACACCATTCTTAATAATATAACATTCTACAAAATGCTCTCCTCGAAAATGAGTCTCTTCGTGTTTAATTTCTTTCCCGTTGTCCTTTACTATCTGCCCTCTTAAATTATTTTTTTGTTCAGCAACTTCACCACAGTTTCTAACTTTCCAATACACTTGATATGGCGAGGGAACGGTATTACTGACAACAAAAAAATTTAGTTGTTTATTTGTTCTTAGGGGTTCAGACATTCTTAGCATGGTTTTTAGAAGATTCTCACGCCATCCAGCTTGAGTAACTTTACAATCAATACGTAAGACATATTTAAGTTCAACGGGAAACATATTTTCAATAAATTCTTCAGTCTCATCATAAGCATACCTTTGCTCTAAAGAAGAATAGGACGATTTTTCAAGAATCTGTGAATCTTCTATTAGCAAATCACTCCAATAATCGTGATTGAAAAATTGTTTCCATGCTTCTATAGCTTCATTTTCGGTACAAGAAGCCATAAATAAAGGAGATAGATTATTTATGTAGCTCGTCAATCTGTACTTAAGGTTGCTTATTTTTGTTTTATCTTTATCTGTTAAGATTAGACTTTGACCACTATCAACAGGTGTGGGCGCTCACTTTAATTGACATTAAAGTGAGCGTTTTTTCTTGCCTTCTTTGTCGTTTCTAGGAGATAATGATTGTCATGTGGCTAAATAGGCCACATGACAATCATTAAAAAAGGATAAAAGAAAGAGGAAACATCATCGGCCCGCCAGCCTCGTTTCCTCTTTCCCATTGGTTACTACCAATATGAGTTTACCTGAAGAAATCTGGACTGTCCAGTCTTATATTGAAGGCTTTATTGATGGTTGCCCAAATCACTTGCGTCCAAGGGTGTGTCCCCACTGCTTTGAGAAAGCGATGCTACATAAACATGGAAGTTTTAAACGAACAGTGTATACGTTATTAGAAGCGTTCATTATATCCATCTACCGGTTTAAATGTATCAAGTGTGGGAGAGCCACATCATTTCTTCCTAACTTTGTGATGGAACACCATCAGGTGGCATGGGAAGTTAAAGAAGAAGTGATCCGCCAACAGTTATCTGGGGTAGCTTTGGTAAAAATTGCGGAAGATCTAGTCACTTCGGCGGGGAGGTTTAGTGAGAAGACTCTTTGGCGCTGGAGCAAAGCGATCCATGATGAACTGAAAGACTCATCCTCCGAACAATGGCGGATTATCATAGAGAAGTTGCCCCATGTGGAAATCCCTGTTGGCCCGTCGAAACCAGCCCGAGAATGGTCCTGGTTGTTTAGGGCTTGGGAGCAAGTAAGATCGACAATACCAGGATTTATGACTATCGGACTTCTTACTTGGCTCTACCAGATTAAACGCTCAAGGGCGGTGACGGTTGGTTAGCTTGATCCCACAAAAGCTGTCCATAGAATGGCGAAACTTTTTCAGTCAGAATAGCGGTAGGGGCAACCCTAGCCTAACTTTATGTTTGAAGGAGTGAGAAACCATGGATTTTGCTACAGATGAACAGATGGCAGCGTTTCGTTACGGATTAATAGCACCGATTGTATCTCGTCAGACTCCGATGATTCCTGGAGGGCTGAAGCGTCAGCTTGCTCAAATTGCCGCGCTCAATTACACCATTCCAGGCAGCCACAAGACTCAGGTTAGTGTACGCACGCTTGAGCGCTTTATGGCAAACTACCGAAAAGAGGGGTGGGATGGGCTTAAACCTAAAAAACGTCCTCAGAAAAACGCCATAGCTTTACCGGCCCCCATCTTACAAAAGGCCATTGAGCTACGCCGTGAACGACCCGAGCGAAGTGTGGAGCAGATTATATACCTATTAGAACATAGCGGTTTAGCCTCGGAGGGAGTGCTTGCCCCAAGTACCTTATCCCGGCACTTGCGCAAGGCAGGTGTCAGCCGCCAGGAACTCTTGCAGGCTGTGGAATCATCGAGAGGGCATCGACGTTTCGAAGTGGAAGATGTTCATCTCATGTGGCAGGCGGATTTTCAACATACCCTTTATTTGCCGGACCCACAGAATCCTAAGAAACGTAAAAAAGCAATGTTATTCGCCATCATTGATGATTTTTCCAGGGCGATTGTCCACGGAGAATTCTACTGGGATGAGAAATTGCCTCGTTTAGAAGATGCCCTCAAAAAAGCGATCTTGCGCCACGGAGTGCCCTCTCAGTTCTACTGCGATAATGGGAGCGTTTTCTCTTCCCACCATTTGGTCCGGATCTGTGCCAAGTTAAACATTAAGCTTTCTCACTCGCGTCCGTACAAACCAATGGGCCGAGGAAAAATTGAGAGGTTCTTCAGATTTATTGATACAAGCTTCAGACCAGAGGCCCATGTACAGATTGGAAACGGTAGTCTTTCGACGTTGAAGCACTTAAATGAGGCCTTTACATCCTGGTTAGAAGGGTACTACCACTTACGTAAGCACGGTAGTACCGGTCAGTCTCCTATGGATAGGGCTGCAGGTATTAAACGGACTATGCGCCGGGTATCGATGATGGAACTGACCGAGATCTTCCTTTGGGAAGAAGCGCGAAAGGTGGATAAGGCCGGTTGTGTCAGCGTCTTTGGTAATCTCTTCGAGGTTCCGTCTCACCTTTCTAGTCAAACCGTCACGCTTCGCTTTGACCCCTACGAGCTAAGCGTAATGCAAGTATGGCATGAAGGAAACCGGCTACCCGATGCCCGACTTCTCGATTTAAATCGCAGTATCCATGAACGGGTCAAATCGAGATCCAAGGTCGAAAAACAGGAGGAAGCTCCAGCGACTGGGTTGAATTTTTTCAAAATGGCGGAGGAAAAACGCCGTAAGACATGGGCCCAAGAAGCCTTAAATTTCGGGCCAAAGCAGGAGGCTACCCATGACTGATCTGCCAAATGCCACCCATCTAATTCCGTTTTCTCGTTCTCCAATGAACGATATGTTCTTTGAGGTCGGTGCCTATGCTGAAGCTTTAGCTCGCTTACAGTTGATGGTTTCCAATTCTGGTTTAGGAGTGCTTACAGGAGAGGTTGGCAGTGGCAAATCGACCCTTGTCCGCCGTCTGGGTCTGACCTTAGACCCTGTTCGTTACCAAGTGATCTATCTCAGCCGTGCGGGGATGAAACCTCGGGATTTTTACTCGGAATTATTACGTGAGCTTGGGGAGGAGCCACTATTCTCTCTATTTAGGGCCAAACGTTTACTTGAACATGTTTTAACCGATCGGTTGATTCAAGGAAAGAAATTCTTAGTCTTGGTGATCGATGAAGCTCAGGATATTAGCCCGTCCATGCTCCTAGAGCTCCGGTTTGCTTTAAATCACCAGATGGATTCTGCGTCCTTGTTTTCCATCATCCTGGTAGGTCAGCCCGAGTTGAGACGAACCTTACGAATGAATAAGTATGAGGCCATTGCCCAGCGCATTCACCTTCAGTACCACCTGAATGGCCTTAACGCCCAAGAAACTGCAGCCTATATTCGACATCAAATGAAACATGCCAATCGTTCCACCCCTGTCTTTTCCGATAGTGCTTTAGCTCTAATCCACTCCGAGACGAAGGGCATACCTCGGCTAATTAACACTCTTTGTACTCATGCCCTCTATGAGGCAGATCGAAACGGGAGCGAGGTTGTGGAGGATGCTCAAATTGGGCGAATTTTAGCGGATGCTGAACGGCAACGTGGTAGTGCTATTTAGATAGTATCCACATTATCCCCAATATACACATGGATTGGCATGTGTATATTGGGGATTTTTCTTATCCACATTGACTGTCATTGCAGAGGAAAGTATTGGCGGTAGAATTCTACTGGTATTGGCGTATTGTCGGCACATTTCTTCTGCCATTGGCAGTGAGATGTACGCCGTCATGTGAGCTGAGAAGCGACAAACAGGATTATCAATTGTTTCATCGTAGAGTAATCTTTCCTTTGTACCTTTTATCGTTTCATAAAACGAAATATCTAACCGACTGTCATGTGTAAAAGCTTCTTCAACCAATACGGATAACATTAAACCTCCAGGCATTACCCATAAATTTCTAGATTTACAAAACATTTTAAGTAACCGAACAGTTTTCCTTAAACTCTGTCCATTGGCTTTTATTTTGCTTAAAAACCACTTTGTTATAGCCTTTGGGTCTCTTGTCCTCCATTCACTACCGCAATGCTCATATTCATAATCGTCGTTAGAGTTCATAAATCTTCGATATATGGCAAAATCAATATGGTACCCTGCTTGATAAATAACTCTAATGCAATTGGTTTTAAACTCAGGCTCAGTTTTAAACTGAGCACTCTTTTTTTTCAATGCATTAACAATAATATTTTTAACAGCAGTTGTTCCTTCTGGAAGATTATCTTTATCTAAGACTATTGCAACATCAATATCATAGTTTTTACTATCACTTTGCGTCACCGTAGACATTGCGAAACTTCCCTGCTCCAATGTCTCTACAATTTTATAACTTGTTCCTTTTTCTTCATTGTATTCTGCCAATCCTTCCTTTAACCTCTGAATGTTTATGTTTTTAAGCTCTCTTAATCGAGTTTGTTCTTTACTTGGAAGAACAACATGGTCTTTATAAAAAGTATTAAAATTTGAACTTAAATCATACATCAATAAATTTCCCCTTATTGTCTCCGTTTAATACTATCCCCCAAGGATACCTGACATCGGTATGAGTAGTATAGTGATAACTAATAATTTCACAAATTCTGGTATTGTCTAATCTTTTTCCAATTTCTAAAGCCAAGCAACTTTGTCCCGAATAAACTAAATGTATCCTCTTTAACTTTGGAAGAGTCTGTTTTATCTGTTTTTCAAGAGTGTTAAATATCGTATTCGTATAGTGATTTAGTTGGTTCTTAAATCTTATGGTATTATCTTTCGGGTGGTCTATTGATAGTCTGAATATCCCTAGATTATTAAATTGAACCAAATCGCTTTCAGGTATTTCCGTCGTAATTTCTATAGCTAAGACCGCTTCAGTTGCTAACAAATCAATATTATTAGGAATCGATTGGAATCTTAAAATGGGGTACTTTTTCCTTTTGTTTTCGGTTAACTTATAGTAAGTTTCAGTATCTATTTTGTCATATTCAAAATATTCATCTATTTTCTCCTTCCCAAGAAATGTTCCAGCAATAACAATAAATGGGATTGGGGCAATACCCGTATAGCCTCTTTGAAATATTTTACTATGTTTAAGGCCCTCTACCTTTTGTTTTATGTCCTCTATAATATCTTTTGAAGATATAGCAGTAATACCAGTCTTAAACATTCTTATAAAGTCAATGTCTCTTTCTTTAAAGTCAAAGGCACTTAGCCCTAAATCTTTACTATAATTTTCTATTCTCTTTTCTTCATAACCCATAATATTTAATATGTATAGTTTTTTTCTAGAATAATAGGTTAAGGCAATCCCTAATCCCAATAATATCAAACCAGTAATGAGTTGATTATAATTGGTTTGAGTTGCTTCAGAGATTATCGTGGTAGTATCCTGACTGGTCATGTTTTTACTTATAAGAGCTATTGCGGGTAGTATCTTATCTTGCATCGTGCCAAAAGAACTGATTGTCAACTCTAAACCTGCTGTAAACAAGATGCTCGATATTACTGCTTCTTTTTTACTCTCTAAGAAAATTCTAATTACAAAGAAAAGTATAAGGAATGAAGTTAATAAAATTATTGCTACCGATGTTTGAAAAACCATAACCATTTCCTTTCTTGTAAATATTTATACTATACTATAACACAAATAGAGCTAGAGTTGGATGAGCCTCTCGTCATCGTAATAATTCGCTTCTAATCCCACAATCCTTTATAGATTACAGCTACCTATGGGTTGCCTCGCCCACCATGCTTAATTAAGCATGGTTTATTAGTGGACCTATAACAACATTAAAGTAGCATTGTTAAAATTCTTTGAAAGAGGGCTTTTTAATAAATAGGAAGCTTTTCCTTCAAATTTGGCGAAGATAGAGGAAAAGACTGTAACTTTGAAGAATATAACTGTTTAACATAAATTAGGGGGACAAACATGGTTGACATTGAACGACTTAGAGAATTAGAAGCCCACTTGTGGGGGGCAGCAAATATTTTACGTGGCTCAATTGACTCATCTGATTTCAAACATTACATATTCGGCCTGCTTTTCTATAAACGGCTAAGTGACGTATGGGAAGAAGAATACGAAGCTGTTAAAGCTAAATACGGGGAAGAGGTTGCATCTGACCCAAGTGAGCACAGATTTCATATCCCGAAAGGATATTTCTGGAGAGATGTCCGCAAGGTCTCATCTGACATCGGTGAATACTTAAACAAGGCGTTCATGGCTATTGAGGATAATAACACAAAGCTAGCGGGGATTTTTAATAGCATTGATTTTAACCAAAAGGAACGATTCTCCGATGCCATTTTAGAGAGGCTACTTGTCCATTTCGATAAACTCAATTTAAGAAACTCTGAAGTTGCGTCCGATGTACTGGGGCAGGCTTATGAGTATTTAATTGCTCAGTTTGCAGATGACGCGGGTAAAAAAGGCGGAGAATTTTTTACACCTAAAATGGTCGTTAGACTTATTGTAGAGCTAATTCAACCCGAGGAACAGAATTCGGTCTATGACCCTGCCTGCGGTTCGGGCGGTATGCTATTAGAGAGCTACAAATACTTAGCAGAACATGGTAAAAACCCTAAAAATGTAACCCTATATGGACAAGAGAAAAACCTAAACACATGGTCCATTTGTAAGATGAACCTGTTTCTGCATGATATTGAGGATGCCTTTATTGAACGTGGCGACACTCTGATTGACCCTAAACATCTGATTAGTTTGGGTAGAAGCAGTGCGGAAACCCTTAGAACTTTTGACAGGGTGATTGCAAATCCACCCTTCTCATTAAAAGAATGGGGTCACGAGCTGTGGAAAGACGGCGATAAGTATAACAGGGATGTTTATGGCGTTCCACCGAAATCCTACGGCGATTTAGCTTTTGTACAGCACATGATAGCATCACTAAATGACAAAGGGAAAATGGGAGTAGTTCTTCCTCACGGCGTTCTTTTTAGAGACGGTGCCGAAGGCAAAATTCGCCAAGGAATGGTTGAAGACGATATTATTGAGGCAGTTGTAGGGTTGCCATCAAACTTGTTCTACGGTACGGGTATTCCCGCCTGTATCATGGTAATTAACAAAGACAAGTCCAGGGAAAGACAAAGCAAAATCCTATTTATTGATGGAAGCAAAGACTACCTTCAGTCCAAAAACCAAAATTTCCTGCGTGATGAGGATATCGAGAAGATTATTGCCGCCTTCGCAAGTGACGATAATGTTGATGGATATAATAATTTTGTTAGCTTGGAAGAAGTAAAGAAAAACGACTATAACCTTAACATTAAACGCTACGTGGACTCGGGAACAGAGGAAGAAATTATTGATGTTGCGTCGGAGATTCAGAAACTTCGGGTATTGGAGCAGGATTACGCGTATATCGAAGCTAGGGTTACGGAGTTTATGAAGCAACTAGGGTATGAGGAGTAGACTTTTAAATGATTACAGTTGATAAAAAAGCAATAATACAATCTGTTGATATATTGCCCAAGGACTGGAAAGTTGAGAAATTAGGAGAGGCGCTAGTTAGAATTGCTGGAGGGGGTACTCCTTCCAAAGAGATACAGTCCTTTTGGGGTGGAGAAATACCTTGGGCTAGCGTCAAAGATATGGGTAAAGAATTATTCAAGGGTGATACCTTAGAATATATAACAGAAGATGGTCGTAAGAACAGCTCAACAAACTTGATAAATCCCTTTACGGTTATTATAGCAACTAGGATGGGTCTAGGAAGGGCGTTTATTAACACTGTACCAATGGCTATTAACCAGGACCTTAAGGCTTTATTCCCGAAAAGTTATTTAGATACGAAATATTTACTTTATTGGTACCTATCGAAAGGTAGTCAAATTATATCTATGGGAAGTGGCTCAACAGTAAAAGGTATTCGATTGGGTGAACTAAAAGGCTTAGAGATATTTCTTCCTCCTCTTTCCGAACAAAGACAAATCGCCACAATCCTCACTATCGTTGACGAAGGCATTTCCAAAACCGACGAAATTATTGAGCAGACCAAGAAAGTAAAAAAGGGCTTGATGCTAGAGTTACTGACGAAGGGCATAGGTCATACGGAGTTTAAGAAGACTGAGTTGGGAGAAATTCCTGTCGGATGGGATGTCAAGAAACTCGATGATGTCGTTAAATTTGAAGGCGGGTCTCAGCCACCGCTGAAGACATTTGTATTTGAACCAATGGATGGGTACATAAGATTAATTCAGATACGAGATTTCAAGGATGATAAACATGTAACATATATCCCGAATGGTTTAGCCAGAAAATTCTGTAAAAAGGACGATGTAATGATTGGTCGCTATGGGCCACCCATATTTCAAATATTAACTGGTTTAGAGGGCGCATATAATGTAGCTTTAATTAAGGCAATTCCAACTGAGTTAATGATTAAAAAATATTTATATTACTTCTTAAAGCAGGAAAATTTATTTAGACTTATAGAGCATCTTTCTCAAAGAACATCTGGGCAGACAGGTATCGACATGGAATTTCTAAGAAGCTATGGACTCCCTTTACCACCTCTTAAAGAACAGATACATATTGTTGAGGTACTCACAGCAGTCGATAGGAAATTAGAAGTGCTTGGTAAACGCAAATCCCAGTTAGAACAAACCAAACGAGGTCTAATGCAAGACCTCCTTACAGGCAGAGTGAGAGTAAAGGTTTAGGTGATGGTTTCATGGCTCCAGCATCAAAATATAACGAGGAATCTTTAGTTGAGCGTCCAGTGATTGAATATCTGTTATCACTTGGCTATAGCTATTTGCCCGTTAATGAACACCAACTTTATCGAGAGGATGAATTTGCCGTTGTTCTGAAGGAAATCTTTATCCGTAAAGTCAAGGAGCTTAACTCCCTCAACGATGCCAACGCCTCGAAAATGCACATGGATTTACTTCGACTCACTGACAACGAGGAGTGTATCAACAAGCTCAGGGGCAACTATTCCATGACAGTAGGCGGAAAGAAGCATAGGCAAACCATAAAGTTTTTTGACTTTGATAACCCTAACAATAACGAGTTCACAGTCCTAAACCAGTTCAAAGTAAAAGGTCTTACTAATCGCAAGCCAGACATAGTTATCTTCGTAAACGGGATTCCTCTCGTAGTCATCGAGTGCAAAAGCCCAATTGCTAATCAAGATATCTACAGCGGCATCCATCAGATTCATACATACGAAAAGCAAATCCCGAAACTATTTGTGCCAAACATTTTCAACATTTCCACTGACGGCAAAGAGTTGTTATATGGAGCTACTGGGACCCCTGCTAAATACTACCTAGAGTGGAAAGACCCTTGGCCACACAAGGTTTCTGAGTTTGCCGATAGAGTTTCTCTAGGGATATTTTCCTTGTTGCAACCTAAACGTCTACTGGATATTCTACGGCATTTTATTATCTTTGAGGTGCGGGACAATGTTAAGACGAAGAAGATTTGCCGCTATCAGCAGTATAGAGCAACCAATAAAATCGTGCAGAGGGTTGTTGAGAGCAAGTTAAAGCGTGGACTAATATGGCATACGCAAGGTTCAGGAAAATCCTTAACTATGGTATTTACTGCCATGAAGCTTAAACTAACTAAATCGCTAAATAATCCAAACATTCTGCTGCTTACAGACAGGACTGACCTTGACGACCAAATTTCTGGAACCTTCCTTGCTACAGGATTCCGAAACCCTAAACAGGTTAATTCAATTAGGGAGCTAAAACAGGAGTTAAACCTAAACTCTCACGGGCAGACACTGATGTCCACTATACATAAATTCCAGGAGTTCGATGACTCTGAGGTTGTAGACAACAGCCAAAACTTTATTATCTTTGTGGACGAGGCTCACCGCACACAAGAAGGCGACTTAGGGGCTAAGTTTCGTAGGGCTTTGCCAGATGCTTTCTATTTTGGCTTTACAGGAACTCCGATAAAAAAGACTGATAGAAATACCTACATAAACTTTGGAGTTGCGGGAGAGGACTACTTAGACCGCTACGCCATGGAGGATGCCGAAGCAGATGGTGTAACCGTTCCAATTTTCTACGAGAGCAAGATGGTCAAGTGGCACATGGAAGGCGCGAAGTTAGACATCCTTTTTGACCAATGGTTCAAGGACCTGCCCGATGACAAACGAGAACAACTCAAGCAAAAGCAGTGTAATGTAGGTACTTTGGTCAAGGCAAAATCGAGAATCGAGCTATTAGCTTATGATATTGCAACCCATTTTAAGACCCATGTTGAGCCCGATGGTTACAAGGCACAGCTGGTAGCCTTCGACCGTGAAACAATAGTTCTTTACAAAAGGGAATTGGACAAGTATTTCAAGGCAAAGGTTGCAAATGGGCTAGATGAGGTCGAATGTGTCTATTCCGCAAGTCAACATGATGAGGGCGATTTAGTTATTTATTATGCGGACGAGAAGAAAGAAAAGGATATTAAGAACCACTTCAAACGCAAAGACGGTGTGGTGAAAATAGTAATAGTCTGCGACAAACTGCTTACAGGTTTTGACGCGCCAATTGAACAAGCCATGTATCTTGATTCACCCCTAAAGGAACACAATTTGCTTCAGGCTATAGCCCGTACTAACAGGGCTTATGAAAACAAGGTCAATGGTCTAATTGTTGACTACTTTGGGATATCGGAACATTTATCTGAAGCTTTAGCATCGTATCGCAAAAAAGATGTTCAGAATGCAATGAGGGATATCAAAGAATTAAAGCAACTTCTCAAACATGCCAATGCTGAACTTATGGCCATGTTTAGGAGCGTTAAGCGGCATAGTGACCCGAAAGAGGATATTACTAGTGCCATGACGGTTATTGACACCGAGGATAAATGGTATATCTTTAAGAAAAGGCTCAAAACCTTCTCCACCCTCTACAATTCCATATCACCCGACCCATATGTCTTGAATTTTAGCGAGGATTTAAAGTGGGCTGCTGTGATTCTTTCCTACGGTATGCTTAAATTTGAATCCAAGGAACACTTCGATTTCAAGGAGTATGGGGAGAAGGTTCGAAATCTAGTCAATGAGCATCTAGTGGCTAAGGGTATTGTAAACCTGGTTAAGCTAAAGAACCTGTCTGACCCTGACTTTTTCAAAGAGGAAATTGCACCTTACGGTGATTCCGCGGCACTAAAGAAGGCCGAGAGTATCCGAAAAACTCTCCGCATTAAATTGAAGGAAAATCCTATAGCCTATCATCAATTCAGCGAGATGCTGGAGAAGCTCATTGAAGACTATAACGCGGGACGCATCCAGACTGCGGAGGTACTCAAAAAGTATGATGAATTGGCAAGGAAAATTAATGACCAACAAAATGACGAGGAAAAAGATTCCTTCGGAAAGAACATCAATTCGTTCCTCAAGCTTTTAAAGTTATATGTTCCGAAAGACAGCCAAGTCAATAAGGCTGATTTAAAGGAAAAGGCTGAGGAGATTCACGAGATTTTTGAAACTAATGAGAACGCCTGTTTTGAGTGGCAGAAAAAAGAAGGCTCTATCAGGGAGCTGACTAAGTTAGTTAAGCGCTCAGTCATTGGTTTAGTGCAGGACCGCGACCAATTTGCTCAAAAAGTCATTGAATACTCAAAAGTAAATTACTACAAAGGATGACAGCATGCTAAATCTAGAAATTGGTTCAACGATAATTCCCTATTCAATTAGAAAAAGTACCAGAGCCAAACACGTTAGTATAACTGTCGGTATTGATGGGGTAAAGGTTGTTGCTCCTGTAGGTGTTGGTGATGACAGAATTATTCCAGTGGTTGAAGAAAAGCGGGAATGGATTTTCAATAAGGTAGAGGGCCTTAAACTTAAAAATGAGCACATACAAGCGAAACGGGAGCTAGTTAGCGGGGTAAAGCTACCGTTCAGAGGAAAGGATTTCACCCTTAGGGTGTTAGAGTACGATGGCCGCTACACACGGGTAACTTTTGAGGGTGAACGGTTTGTGGTCTACATTAACAAAAACCTGCCATTAGACAAACGCCAGGGAGAAATCCACAAAGCGTTAGAACGTTGGTATGTAGTTCAGGCTAAGGAATTTTTTCATAGTAGACTTACGGTTTATAAAGATAGATTAGGTTTGGATTTTAATCAAGTGAGACTTAAGAACCAGAAAACTAGGTGGGGAAGTTGCTCAAGAAAAGGTAACTTAAATTTGAATTGGAGACTTGTGATGGCCCCGACGTTTATTGTGGATTATGTAGTTGTTCATGAACTATGTCATCTAAAAATTATGAACCACTCTGAAGAGTTCTGGCAATTGGTTGAAAGCATCATTCCTGATTACAAGGATAGGAAACGGTGGCTGAAACAACACGGGATTGAGCTTAGGTTATGATAGCTTTTGGTAGACCGAAAACAAGATACCACGTTAATCTGTTTAGCTTTAAGAAATATGTTATGTGACCTAAGAAAAAATAATTGACTCTGCCACCGCTACCTGAGTGGAGTGTGTTCCAATTATTACCATGTGTTTAAAAGAAACGTAATCTGAGTATTATAATGGTCTAGGAAAACTCGACAAGATTTTCTGAAAAGATAATGAACCTGATATAATAAAACCACTAAAGAAAGCAGGTTTATTATTGATGAAGAAAAGAGTATTTAGCGCAGAATTTAAGGCGGAGAGAGTTTTGGAGGTTTTGCGAGGCGAAAAAGAACTAAACGAAATCGCCAGCACCCATGAGATAGCGCCTAACCAGCTGCGGAACTGGAAGAATGAATTTTTGGCTAATGCAGCCAATGTATTTGATAACAAAAAGGACAAGGTGTTACAGGAGAAAGTTAAGGATCAGGAGCGGGAAAACGATAGCTTATATAAAAAGGTCGGTCAATTGACTACACAAGTCGATTGGCTCAAAAAAAAATCTGAAGAAATTCTTGGACCTGACTGGGAGAGTCGGTTTACTCCACGCCCAAAAGGCTGAAATCAAGGATCATAAGAACAGTGAAAATGGCGATAAACCGCTACCCTTGTCCACTGTTGCAGGGCTTTTAGACGTCAACCGAACAAGCGTGTACTACGCACCAAAAGAGCCTTCCGACTTTGAAATAATGGTTAAGCATAAAATTGATGCAATCCATACCGAAAGCCCATCTTGGGGCTCAAGGCAAATATCCAAAACATTACAAAAACAAGGCATTGAAATTGGTAGGCTCAAAACAAGGAAGTTTATGCAAGAGATGAGCATTTCTGCAATTTATCCGAAACCCAACCTATCCAAGCCTACAAAGGGACATAAGATCTACCCATATCTACTACGTAATGCCGTCATCACCCGAGCAAATCAGGCCTGGTCAATCGACATTACCTACATCAAGTTAAGACGTGGATTCATTTACTTAACTGCCATCATTGATTGGCACAGCAAGTGCATCGTTGGCTGGGAGCTGGATGACACTCTATCCACACGAATGGTGATCCATGCCCTAAAGATGGCCTATGCTGTTGCCACACCAGAGATATTAAATTCCGATCAGGGCAGCCAATTTACAAGCCATGAATATATTGAATTTGTTATCAATAACAAGAGTAAAATCAGCATGGATGGTAAGGGTAGATGGGCTGACAACATACCCATAGAGCGATGGTTTAGGACACTTAAATATGATGAAGTCTACCTTAAGGATTATGAACATATCAAGGATGCTAGGAAACAAATTGGAGGATTTATTCACAAATATAACTTTGTGAAATTGCACTCAGCATTGAATTACGAAACTCCGGCAGATATATATTACCCTGCTTTACTACAAATGAGTGCGTAGTCCTACACTCGGTAGGCCACTACATAGCACAAAATTCAATGATGCGCTCTAACAAAATGAAGACTACTACTATACAATATCTGGTACATTATCTTTTTGATTATTTTTGTCTTTACATCCGAGCCACTATAGTTGACTAAACTTTTCCAAATGTTCTTTAAGGATAATTTACCATGCCTCATAAAACCATAGGTGAGGGAGTTAAGGATTTTTATACTTAAAACTTCTGGGAACGAATCTAAGTGGGATAGGATTGTACCTCTTATAATTGGAAAATATAAGAACTAAGAGACGTGATTCAAACGAATTTAAGGCTAACACAACAAAGGGCTAAAGATAAAACCAAGACTAGAAGAGCAATTATGACCTGTTGCTCACCACTACATGAACGATGGTTAGATTCAGTTGCCCGAATTCAAGTTAGCAAGTACTCGCATTATATGAATAATCATTACTACTTCGGGTTATAATCGTAAGCCTCAAACCCACCGTATCTAGCAGTGAACCAATATATTTGAGATAATAATTTGATGATGTGCTAAAAAACACAACATAAAAGAGCCTCCAATTTTTAGTGAGACTCTTTCTGGTTAAGTATTCTTTTTCTGAGACCTACAGCTTTCTGGTAGTTTATCAGACCATGGTAATAGATCTTGCAGAAAATCCTTACTCGTTCCCATATAATGTTGGGGAATTGTCTCTAAATATATGGACAATATATTCATAGGGCTTCAAACCGTGGGGAAGCATGGGGGGCACGCTTTTTTATCAAGAGGATATTAATAACAATAAGTACATAAATTCATTATTTAGGGCAAGCATAATTCAGAAAATAAGGATTGACAGTGCATTCTGAAAAAGCTATTATTATATTAGAAATGTAACCGTTTACATGAAAATTCATGTCCCAATATATCAGGAGTCAAAACTTTATTAATTCAGCGAAAGTAGCCTATATAAGCATTTGTTCACAGAGGTCTATAACTAAACCATAGAGCATTATCGTTATATAAGCAGATAATAGAACTTACAAAAATTATAAGAATGTAACCGATTACAATTAATGATAGAGGGTGCAACGATTGGCGACAATTAGAGATGTTGCTCGTTTGGCGGGATTGTCTGTGGCTACAGTCTCACGAGTGATTAACAAAACGGACTCTGTGAATCCTGAGACCGCAGGACAAGTACTGAAGGCGATTGAGCAGCTTCAATACGAGCCAAATGCTGTAGCTCGGGGCCTAGCGGGCAAGAAGATGGGGATCATTGCCTTAATCCTGCCGGATATTTTGAATCCGTTTTTTCCTGCTTTGGCCCGCGGTGTCGAAGATGTAGCCCATAAGAAAGGCTTGACGGTTATCTTAGGCAACTCAGACGATCTAGGCTTAAAAGAAAGTTCTTATATCAAAGTCCTTAAAAAAAAGTATGTGGATGGCTTCATCTTCGCTTCGAATACGATTCGTGAAGAGGATGTCGAAGCGCTAAGAAACGAACGTATCCCGATTGTTTTGTTAGATAGAGGCCTGAATACTGCATCCTGTGCAGTGATACGCTCCAATAACCGACAAGGGGCTAAAATTGCCGTTCAGCATCTAATAGAGCAGGGCTGTCAGAGGATCGCTCATATTTACGGGCCACAGGAATTTATCACGGCTCGAGAGCGCATGCTTGGATATGAGGAAGTCGCTGGAAGATTAAATGGGTATTCGCCCAGTTTAATGGTCTCAGGAAACTTTGATATCGATAGTGGCAGAAAAGCTGTGGAACAGCTTCTTGCCCGTCATCCTGATCTGGATGGAATTTTTGCCGGAAATGATCTTATGGCGGTAGGGGCTCTCAAAGCTCTGCATGAACGAGGAATCCAAGTCCCAGAACAAGTCAAAGTCTGCGGGTTCGATGGAATTGGTTTAACAGAGATCACCGAACCGGAATTAACGACAGTGGCCCAACCGGTCTATGAAATGGGTAGATTAGCTGCTCGGATTTTATTGGACGAGATCGAGAGCGGGGTCCGTAAGAATAAGCTCATTGAGCTGGACGTCACATTAATTCCCAGAAAATCGACCCAATAGGAGGAGACTTATATGGACTTACGACCTAAGATTGTCGTCATAGGTAGTCTGAATATGGATTTGGTCGTCAAAGCCGTGCGTGCTCCTAAACGCGGGGAAACGGTTCACGGAGAAGAAATTCATTTCGTTCCCGGTGGCAAAGGGGCCAACCAGGCGGTGGGCTTAGCTCGATTAGGTGCTCAGACCACCATGATCGGTGCGGTTGGGTCCGATGCTTTTGGAGTGGAACTCATGAAGGCCTTGCAGATGGATGGCGTAAATACCTCGAGCATTAAGGTACTCGATTCAGAAGCGACAGGCATTGCCTCGATCCTCCTAGCTGAGGGGGATAACAGTATTGTGGTGGTTCCAGGAGCGAATGCCCAGTGTTTACCTGAGGATTTAGATCGGTATGAGGAAATAATTACCGAAGCAGATCTTGTGCTCCTACAATTAGAGATTCCGCTAGTGACCGTGGAGCATGCGATTAAATTGGCACGAAAGCACGGGAAGCCCGTGATGCTCAATCCAGCCCCAGCCCTAAGCCTTTCTCGGGATCTTCTCAGCAAGGTGGATTATTTAACCCCTAATCGTTCCGAACTCGCCTTGCTGACAAGCATGTCCGAAGAGTCTACGATTGCTCAAGGAATTGAGAGTTTATTGGAAGTTGGAGTTTTGTGTTGTGTCACGACTTTGGGAGCTGAGGGAGTTGCTCTCATGGAAAAAGGCGGCAGCTTGGTTGTCGTTTCAGGTCATAAGGTCCCTGTGGTGGATACTACGGGAGCGGGAGATGCCTTTAATGCGGGCTTGGCGTATGCTCTAGCCCAGAAGAAATCGATACGAGAAGCCGCGGAATTTGCAGTGCAGGTTTCGGCTCTTGCCGTGACTAGATTTGGGGCTCAGGGCGGGATGCCGACCTTTGCCGAGGTAGAAGCGTATCAGGAGGGACGACAATGAAGAAGATCGGTATCTTAAACAGTGATATTTCCCGAGTGATTAGTGAGCTCGGGCATATGGATAAGATCGTTATAGCGGATGCAGGGTTACCCATTCCTCCTCATGTCAAACGGATTGACTTGGCTCTGAAAGAAGGAGTTCCATCGTTTATTGAGACGGTTGAGACCATTCTTCTGGAAATGTGTGTGGAAAAGGCCTATGTGGCGCAAGAAATGAGATTAACCAGCGCTTCCAAAAATGAAGAGCTAGTCGGGTTGTTACCCGGTGTTCAGATCAAGGTCATCACGCATGAAGAATTGAAAGCTTTAACTCATCAGGCCAAGGCCGTGATTCGTACGGGGGAGTTTACTCCTTATGCCAATGTCGTCCTTGAGGCGGGCGTAATCTTCTGAAAATTCAAAGGAGGGATTAGGTATGGCGGATCTTTTGACAATGGAGGGCATTAACAAGAGCTTCAGTGGAGTTAAGGTGTTAGAAGATGTTCAGTTTTCGCTCCGCCAAGGGGAAGTCCATGCCTTGATGGGTGAGAATGGTGCGGGTAAGTCAACCCTGATGAAAATCCTTTCTGGAATTTATAGTAAGGATGCTGGCTCTGTTCAGATTCAAGGAACCGAGTCCGTGGCATCTTCGCCTAAAACCGCGCAAGGTTTGGGAGTGGCGATCATCCATCAGGAACTTAACATGATCCCCGATCTATCCATCTTAGAAAATATGTTTTTAGGACGCGAGTTTAAATGGGGTCGGACGGGATTTGTAAACTGGCCCAGAATGCGTTCAGAAGCGAAGAATTATTTACAGCAACTGGGGATGGCCTTGAATCCAGATAGTCTAGTGGGTGAACTATCGGTTGGACAGCAGCAAATGGTGGAAATTGCTAAAGCGCTTTCGATGCACGCCAAAATTCTGGTTCTCGACGAGCCGACGGCGGCTTTGACCAAACGAGAAATCGAGAAACTCTTCCAGCTGATAGCGACTCTGAAGACCCAAGGAGTAGGAATGATCTACATTTCCCATCGTATGGAGGAAATCTTCCAAATCAGTGATCGGATCACTGTGTTGCGGGATGGGCGTTATATAGGTACCCGGGATACGAATGTCACCACGATGGACGAGTTAGTGCAGATGATGGTTGGTCGGGAGATCAAAGAGCGTTTCCCTAAGGTAGAAACGAACATTGGGGAAGAGCGTCTTCGTGTGGAGGCTTTAGCTCAAGCAGGAAAACTCTATGATATCAACTTGAGTGTGCGGGCTGGAGAAATCCTTGGAATTGCGGGTTTAATGGGATCCGGTCGATCAGAATTGGCCAAAGCTCTGTTTGGTGTAGGGAAATATCAAGGGAAGATCTTCGTGAATGACAAACTGGTGAGGATTAATAGTCCTGCCGATGCGATTAAGGCCGGTATGGCGTTGATTACAGAAGATAGGAAAGGAGAGGGTCTTGTCTCCGATCTCTCAGTTCGGGAAAATTTAGCCTTGCCTAATTTGCGCTCACTATCGCGCTTGGGGTTTATCGGCCATCGGATGGAACAGGATTTTGTGGGAGATAGTATTAAGAAGCTGAACGTTAAAGTTCATCATTCCGGGCAATTGGTAAGTTCTTTAAGTGGAGGAAATCAGCAAAAAGTCGTGATTGGGAAGTGGCTGGCGACGCAACCTAAAGTTTTAATCTTAGATGAACCGACTCGGGGTGTGGATATCGGGGCGAAACGGGAAATCTATGACTTGATGAATCAGCTCGTTCAAAAAGGGGTCGCCATCGTCATGATTTCCTCTGAACTTCCGGAAGTCCTCGGAATGAGCGATCGAGTACTGGTCATGCACGAAGGACGAATCACTGGAGAATTCTCGCGCGAAAACGCAACACAAGAAACGATTATGGTTGCTGCAACAGGAGGGAAAAGTCATGGGTAAAGTCCGAGGGAAAAGTGGGATTCTGCAGCGCATGGGACCTCTGGTGGGTTTGATTCTCATCGTCTTTATCTTATCGATTATCAATTCGGATTTTTTGACCGTGAGCAATATTTTTAACGTGCTCCGACAGGTTTCGATTAATGCCTTGATAGCCTATGGGATGACGTTTGTCATTCTGACCGGAGGGATCGACCTCTCTGTCGGTTCGATTATTGCTCTTTCCAGTGCCTTTGCTGCAGGGATGATGGCCACAGGCGGAAATTCCTGGTTAGCAATCGGTGTAGCCGTGCTGTCTGGGACTTTGATGGGAACCATAAATGGGGTCGTCATTGCTCGAGGAAAAGTCGCCCCGTTTATTGCCACGCTGGCGACCATGACGATTTTCCGTGGCTTAACCTTGGTTTATACAGAAGCGAAACCGATCACTGGATTTCCAGACGCGTTTGGCTTGATTGGACGAGGGTATCTCTTCCAAATCCCAATGCCCGTAATTTGGATGCTGGTAGCCTTTGTGGCACTCTATGTCATCTTGAAATTCACATCCTTTGGACGCCACGTTTTTGCCTTGGGAGGAAACGAAGAAGCAACTCGCCTTTCTGGTATCAATACAAATCGAGTCAAAATCCTTGTTTATAGTATTAGCGGGTTGATGGCATCTTTGAGTGGGATTATCCTAACTTCGCGCTTGAATTCTGCTCAACCAACTGCCGGGACGTCGTATGAGCTTGATGCAATTGCCGCCGTGGTCTTAGGAGGCACGAGTCTCTCGGGGGGGAAAGGGTGGATCGCGGGAACCTTAATTGGAGCCATGATTATTGGGATTCTCGATAACGGCTTAAATCTTATGAATGTTTCATCGTTTTACCAACAGGTTGTTAAGGGCGGGGTCATTTTGCTGGCGGTCTTACTAGATCGGTCAAAAGGGAAATAGTCAATCCTTGAGTAGAAGGGGTAAATTTTCTGATCTCCACTGAATGGAACAACGGTTTCGTCAGTTGTGGATATATAGGTTCTCTTAGAAGGGGAGGATGCTAAGGCTTAGAAACGTCCTTGAAGTTATAGTTTATCATTACTAGTACACATCTTATGGAAACATGGTGGTTAAGCCACCCTAATAGAAAGGAAGAGTAAAAAATGAAACGAAAAAATAGTATATGGATGATGATCCTCGTAGTTCTCATGTCAATAAGCCTCATTGGTTGTGGAACGACTGAATCCAAATTAGAAACGAAAGAAGCACCTAAACCAGCCAGTAAAGTGACCATTGGTTTTTCGATCTCCACATTAAACAACCCATTCTTTGTAACCCTCAAAGAAGGTGCTGAAAAAGCAGCTAAAGACGCTGGTGCAGACCTGTTAGTTGTAGATGCTCGTGATAATACCGCTAAGCAAATCAGCGATATTGAAGACTTGATCCAGAAAAAAGTCAGTGTGATTCTGATTAACCCAACTGACAGTGCAGCGGTTGTTTCAGCCGTCGAATCGGCTAACAAAGCCAACATTCCTGTGATCACGGTTGACCGAGCTTCTAATGGCGGAAAAGTCGTTTCTCATATCGCATCCGATAACGTCAAGGGTGGTAGCATGGCTGCCGAATATATTATGAAAACCCTGAACAACAAAGGAAACTTAGTAGAATTACAAGGGATTGCGGGAACATCGGCAGCACGTGATCGTGGCCAAGGTTTCCATAATATTGTGGATGGCAAAGATGGCGTGAAAGTCGTAGCTTCTCAACCTGCTGATTTTGATCGTGCTAAAGGCTTAAAAGTAATGGAGAATATCCTTCAAGGCAATAAAGACATTCAAGCTGTGTTCGCACATAATGATGAAATGGCCTTAGGGGCTCTCAGTGCCATTGAAGCTGCAGGCAAGAAAATCATGGTGGTCGGTTTTGACGCGACAGATGATGCTGTGAAATCCGTTAAAGAGGGAAAAATGGCAGCAACAGTTGCTCAGAAACCCGATTTGATTGGTAAAACTTCGTTAGAAATCGCCCTTAAAGTAGCTAAAGGGGAAAAAGTTGACGCGAGTATCCCAGTTGCGTTAGAGTTGGTTACGAAGTAATAGAAAGTAATAAAAAGAGGTTGGAGCACGTGCTTCGACCTCTTTTTTCCGACTTTTGGTTGTAATAAGTTTAAAAATTGAACTCCATAACAACTGTTATCGGAACCAATTGATTTCTGGTTACTCCATTTCATAATATATTCCTTGATATATCCTTTGTACAAAGCATTACGCGACGCCAATGATAAAATATGACAGTATGCTTAGAGCAATTTCGATAGCAAAGCGATATAATCTTGAAAATGCAAGAAGGCAAACGTTTATAGACAAGAAGGTCAAGCTAAGCAGGGAGCATGATGAGCTGAATGATGTGGATACCCGTTTCACAGAATACAGAAAAATGTCTAATTCAAATGATATGATTTGGATTAGAACGTTAGCAAATTCTCCGAACATGGGCATATAAGGAGGGCAGCAATGATTACGCTGACTAATTTCTAAGTGAGGAAATTAATTATGCATCAGAGTAGGTTTTTTGTTAAAATAGAGCGAATTATATTGAAACTGTGATTACTAATTCAACGTTAGAGGTAAATGAAATGAATGAACAACTTCTCAAACCTATCCAAGAAGCAACCTATTTGACGGTTTCGAATGCCTGGCGTTATCGTTCTGTCTTGCGTTACATTTATCAGCAGCACGAACGACTACGTTACTACATAGTTCCCGAAGAAATTTTGCAGTATTTGAAGCAGGAGCCTCACTTTCAAGGGTTCACTGAAGAACAGTTACAGCAGGATCTAGACCAACTGGTCAGCTGGAAGAATCTTATACCTCGTCAAGACACAGGACGCGTCTCTAGTATTGAAGAATTTAAGAAACGAAAATTTCGTTATCAGTTGACCCCCTACACGATTGAAATTGAACGTATGGTTTTGGGGCTTGAACATCTGGGAGAAGGCTTTGGCGGTTCATTAGAACGAACTCTTTTTGACCGCTTACTCGGAAATTTAATGGATCTAACCATCGCTTGGGTGGAAACAGACTCTATCTTTAGTAAAACAAATGAAGAGATTTATCTACTCTGGCAGGACTTGTATGAGAATTTCCATCGTCTCACCGATAATGCTGCCGATTATTTAGCTTCGCAAGACACCCGATCGGCTTGATCCGTTTGGCTCTCGTGCTCGTCGCATGGAAGATTACCTGCTCGGCGAAAAGGGTGTTTCTGAGCTTGATGAACGGACAGGCTATCTCTATCTGGAATATCATCGGCCTGGTACGCAAGAATATATCACCACGGGTATTGGTTTAAAGGCTAAACGTCAGGGTACTCTGGAGTTTTGGGGATTCATCCTCCTAGATAACCGCCGAGTCGGACAGGATTTCCAACTCTACAAAACTGAACGAGCGCTCGATGGTAAGCTTGAAAAGATTCCTCTCACTCGGCGCGAACTAGAAAATCGGATTGCTGAGGGTGGCGAGGTTGTCAAAACTCAAAAGGAGTACATGGAACGGGTGAACCGCTACCTTTTTGGGTTTAAGACCGTGGATGATTACGACGATCTAATCAAGCTTTTGATCCAATTGCGGAGTCCCAAACTTTCCAAGGATTTTCGGCCCACCGTAGTTTACGAGATCTTAAACGAAGCACTGCCTTCCTTATCGGATGATGAATTACGTCCCCTTTCGGATACCATCGAGAACATGGACCAGATTAAGAGCCAATTAGATCAGCTTCAGAAGGAAGAACAGGCTCTGAAACGGCTCATTCGGTATTATGACCAGTACAACCAAAAAGTACGGGTCGAAAAGGCTGAAGGATTTTTAACCACTCACCAACGTCTTCTCGCGGCTGCTCAGGCGCTCAAAAGCCTACACCTCGAACGTGACAACGCCAAGATCTCGCTTGCAAAAATAGAAGAAGACGAAACGAACCTTAGACGGGAGCAGCAGGTTTTAAATGTAGACCGAGAAGGCCTAGAGCAGCATGATGTCTTCAAAGCTGAAAAAGAGAAAGCAGACCTTCTGATTAAGCAACAGAAAAATGCCGAGCTTCTCTCGAACAAAACGTCCCAACTAACCAGCAATGTGGCTCAAGAGGCTAACCTAAAGCAAAAGATGGGTGAGCTAGAGCTCATGGAACATAAAGCTTTGGACAAGATCCATGAGGAACTCGAGGAACTGGACAGTTTGGCGGAGGAAACGGCTTTTTTAAATCATGAGGTGGCAGCCGACGAATTTAACCGGGAATTCGATCAGACGTTTTCCTTTGCCCTTTGGAAAAAAGAAGTTCGAGACTATCAAAACTTAGTGGAGAACGTTCTTAAAGTCCTACGCCAAGAATTTGGGGCCAGAGAGAAGTATCAAGAAGCAGAACTGATTCTTGGTGAGGCTAAAAAAGCATGGGATGAGGCGCAATATCAGGAAAAGAAATGGACTGAGGTACTTCAGGAAGAACAGTCCAGATGGGTTGCTGATTTGTTTGAATGGCAGCCAACCAATCAAGAATTACACTTCGAGGATATCGAGCTGCAAACCCTGGCCCAACGAGCCAGAGCGTTTCCAGAAAGCATCAATTCGATCGTGCTGCGCGAACCTCTCTCCCAAGCAACGAATAGAGCCCGCGATAAGCTTCGAGAAGAGATTCTTAGCGTTAATCACCTGAGAGACCAGATCATGAAAGACATTAAACTTAATACCGAAGAGTTAGAAGTATGGCGTCAACGCAAGGACCCTGAACCCTCGAGGCATGACCTGACAAATCAGGCCCGTCAAATCTTGAAAGATGCCAAGGTTCCGTTTGTCTCCTTCTATAGTGCCGTGGAATTTCACGATCATGTTCCACAGGTGACTAGAGAACGACTAGAAAGTGCCTTGAAGGAGATGGGTATCCTAGATGCTTTAATTGTCAGAGAACACGTTGCTGTTAAAACATCCGGGCCAGAACAGACCTGGCCAAACGTCCCGCTACACGACCGCATCCTTAAACCAGCCCCCGAAATTCTTGCTCATACCTTAGCAGATTACCTTTACCCAACTCCTGTAGAGGGAAGTAACGTACAGTCGGAGGACATTGATAACATTCTCAGGACCATCCTAGTTGAAGAAGATCAGCTAGATAGTAACACCAGTTTATTCACCAACGGTTCCTACCGGATTGGCGCAATCAAGGGACATGCTCCTCAGGCGGAATCCGCCTTATATATAGGGAAAGAAGCTCGGAGGCAACTTCGTTTGCGGGAGATCAAGAAACTCGAAGACGAACGTGAACGTCTTAACCAACAAGTCCTTGAGCAAGAGAGCCGATTGCAGAACCTGAACCAAGTGGGTAAAAATACTGGTTTTTCTAATGAAAACAAGAATGAACTTGATAGACTAAAGCGGATTAATGCTGACAGGTATGCTGATAGCAGCGACAGGGCTGGGAATAGTATCATATCTTGAAGATTTTATACCCATTGTTATTTTATGCAGTTTCATTGACACTATTTGCCCAAGTTATTTTATTATTCATAACAAGGCTTAATGGGTTGCGAGTAAAAAAATCATGAGACATTCTGAATTCAAAGAAATGGTTGAAAAAGGCATGATGAAGCCTTTTGTTTATTTTGAACTTGTTCCTGAAGTTGTATGTTATAACGATTATTCTGCCGGTATGATTCCAACAGAAGTTATTGTAAGTGCGTCCTAGATCCATTATTTACCCGTTTTGGCTTTTATTGTTGGCACGTCACTAATCTCAACTTTTTCCATTACCGTGGTTTTCGGGCAAAGGCTTTTACCTCATAACATCGGGCTGGCTTCGGGGCTGATGCTCGGTTTTGCTATCGGTATGGGCTCTATCGGGGTAACATTACTTGGAGTAATCGCTGACCACATTGGCTTGCCCATAACCATGAACCTGATCAGCCTGCTTCCCGTCCTAGGCATAATACTTGCCTTTTCTCTGCCGGATGTTAGAGCTAGAGAATCCGTTACCAAGCTGGGAAAAGCCTTGCAGCAACAAGCTTGAGAGTTGCGTCAGAACCAATTGATCAAAGTAAATAAGGGAGTGGAATAAGAATGAAATCTTTATTCGACCAAACACAGTTTTCCGGAATTAAGCTAAAAAACCGGTTTTTCCGTTCAGCTACTTATGATGGTTTAGCCAATGAACGCGGGCACATGACAGAAGCGTTATTTGAGGTCTATGAGAATTTAGCAAAGGGGGGTGTCGGGACTATTATCACAGGTCTTACGACTGTAACTGATATAGAGCAGCCCATTCCATGCCAAATGGCTATCTACGATGATTCATTTATTGACGGCTATAAGAAGTTAACCGAGATGAGTCATCGTTACCATACTAATATTATCCTGCAACTCGTTTGCCTCGGATCCCAAACTTCAAGCGGCAAGGTGATGTGGGTCCCGGATGAAATGACACCCCAAGAGATTCTTCTCGTTCAAACAGCTTTTGCCGATGCGGCGCTTCGAGCAAAGAAGGCGGGGTTTGATGGAGTTCAGATGCATGTTGCGCATGGATATCTATTAAGTAAATTTTTGACGCCTAATTATAACCGCAGAACTGACGGCTATGGTGGCAGCATTGAGAATAGAGCAAGAATGGTGATGGAAACGTATAAAGCAATCCAGGAAAAGGTTGGTCCAGACTATCCGGTTCTGATTAAAATCAATAGCGAAGATTATATGGATCAAGGGATGACTTTCGAAGAATGCAAATACGTATGCAAAGAATTGGTAAAAATAGGAGTAGATGCAATTGAAGTGAGCGGGGGTAGTTTTTCGTCGCGGCGTAACGAGGGGCCATCCAGAAAAATAACGCTGGAACAGGAATCATATTTCAAGTCTTATGCCGCTGAAATAGCGCAAGAAATTAATGTTCCGGTCATCTTAGTAGGTGGTAATCGTGAATTTGGATCACTGACGGAGATTTTGAATCAAACTCCAATTGAATACTTTGCCCTTTCTCGACCGCTAATAAGGGAGAGCAATCTCATTAACCGTTGGCATGATGGCAATCTGGACCACGCAAAATGCATTTCTTGTAGTAAGTGCTTTGGTCGTCGGGACGGAACCAGCTGTGTTTTCAACCGCCAGAATAGTGCTGAGGCATAATAATGGGTTTGGGTTCACTACGGTTTCGTAAAATAGTTTAAACAGCCTTTCCTTCTGGTCCATATTTTTTCAATGTAATACGTTAGGATAACGAAGACGCTCATTATTCCAAAGTATGTCGTGATTACTCCTAGTGGATTAGGACTTTGGAATTCACCCTTCGGTTCTCCTTCATCTGAGCGATCAGGACCAAGGTTACCGTCTAGAGGAGTATGGTTATCTGGTCCATTGCCTTCAGGTCGTTGTTTTAGACCAACAGGTGGGGTCTGCGACTTTCGTTCAGGTCGTTGTTCAAAACCAGCAGGAGGGGTTTGTGAGGTAGTAATATTAAACACTGCACCAATACTTTCGATTCTTGCAGCGAAATTCGTGGTAACCATCTGATAGCTGCCAAATAATAGAAGGATAGCCATGGCGAGTTTGGCGATAATACCTGTTACCTTGGAAGATTTGATATTAAATAACTTTTTGAAGTTACAAATAACCCACTTCCAATGAAGTCCGATGTGAATACCAATCAGAATGACGGTTAAATAGGATATGCTAATGTGTGATACCTTAAACCACATTTCATTACCAATGCGTAGATTGGGAAAGACAATTTTTGAAATGAATAGGCCACTTACTATGATGAAGAGCATCGAAATTAAGAGGAGTATATTGAGTAGATAACCCAAGCGAATTTTCCTTGGGAGTTTTCGGTCAAAGAGTCTTAAACTTACTTTCTTTACCCATTGGAAATTTAATGCGATATGAACTAAGACACCAAGGCCAATTCCAATTCCTGCAATTTCGTGGAAGTGCAATCCGCCAAGGACCATCTTATTAAAGAGTAATACGAAAGTAAGAGACATAACAATGTCGATTAATAATTTAAGGTAATTTTTGTTTTTCACAATTTCAGCCTCCCATTTAAGATTGTTTAGGATAATTAGCACTAAAGTTGGTGTTTAAACTATAGAATCTTGTTTGCAGATACATCCAACTTAATGATTATAACGTGACTAACTGAGTTGATCCTGAATCGTAGCTGAGAGTTTGCTGAAACTTGTAGCCACCCATCAAGGATGAGCGGATATATAAATCAATAATAAAAAGGGGATCAGGCAGTGAATAGCTTAGAAAGTCGTATGATTAATAATAGTCATGAGTCATGACCATTTAACTAACAGTTGCTCACTGCATTGCTTGTGGGCGTTGGTCATCGCCGGGTGGCATCATACCGTCAACAGGCGGCATCATGCCCTCCCTGGGAGGCATATCGCCACCCCCGTCCGGTCGCTTGCCAAAGCCGCCACCACCACCGGGGCCGGTATTTTGCGGTTTAGTGGTTACACCCGATTCCGAAAGAAAGGTAAGCGAGTCCGAAAGTGTTACATCAACTAGTTTGGTGTTTCCGCTATATAAGGTATAGGTAGAGCCCACCAATAATTTAGGAGACGAAATTGCAACCGTACTATATTGTTTTGAGGGTGTATAGCTTGCAATAATAGTTCCATCCTTATCTTTCAGGATTATCGTACTTCCAGCAGCTTGTGAGGATGTGTAAGTCATCAGGATAGACAGTTGTGAATTAGTGCTGGGAGCTTGAGCCATTCCAGAACTGCCGGATGCTACGAGAGTTCCTCCGCTTATTGTAAAGCCACCGTCGTAATCAAGCGCACCATTATTATTTGCCGTTGGGCCATCAACATAGACAGTACCACCTGTCATGTTTACACTCCCGTTGGAGTCCAGTCCGTCACCATTGGCGTTTAAAGCAACTTCGCCACCTGTTATAGTCAAAACACCCTCCTTGCTATTAATATTAATTCCGTCATCAGTAGAGGTAGCGCTGATTTTCCCACCATTGACAGTAATATTGGTACCCTCCAAAGCCTCATAGGAGTTCTTAATGGTTATTTCGCCATTGTCTATGTGGACATTATTGTCCGCGTGTACCCCATCATCACCACTTTGCAAGGTCAGGGTGCCACCGTTTATGGCGACATCATTGTTGCTGTGGACGGCATCCTCATAGGATGAAACATTGATATTACCACCATTAATGAGAATACTCTGCCCCGCTTTTAAGCCTTTTTTGCTTTCTTCGTCCTCTGTACTCGTTGGAGTGGTAGTGGTAGTGGTGGCATTTTGACCGGGACGACCACCTAGGTTATTGTTGCCACTACTGATACTCTTGCCGGGGTAGCCACCGCCGGAGTTTAGAGCGAAGTTACCATCCTCAATTTGTACTTGCTTCATGGCCTGTATTGCATCGTTTGCAGCAGTAATCGTGAACTTTCCGTTTTGGATAATGACATTTCCCTTGCCCTCATCTGTTTCATTGGTAGAGCGTATGCCGTCTTTGCCGGCGCTTATGGTAATGCTTCCGTTTTTAACACTAACCATGTCCTTACCAACCATTCCGTCAGCCTTTGTGTTGACAATCAACGTGCCGTCCGTGATTTTCAAGTCATCCTTGCTGGTAATTCCATCGTTATTATTAGCTGTTACCGTTAATGTGCCGCTACCGGTTAGGGTAAGGTCAGACTTACTGAAAATAGCAGCGGACGGTTCACCATCAGCATTAACAAGGGTGTCACTTCCTCCAGTCACTGAATTTTCAGTGCCATTTTCAAGGAGTATGACCGTCTTTTTAGCGCCTTTAATATAGATAGGAGCGCTTGTTTGGCTTGTGATCGTTGCTCCATTTAACACGAGAAATACCGTTTTTTTATCGATATCCTTATCCACATCAACAATAATACTTCCGTCCGTCAACGTGCCAGTAACTTCATAAACGCCCGATGCGGAGATCGTAACAACCGAGTCTTGTACGGCTAGACCGCCGCCTTTTACCGTCGCCGAGCCTCCAGTTAAGCCAATCGTCTTATAACTGCTGTTTTTCCAGTTGAAATAATAATCATCGCTATCATAGTTTACAGAAATCGCCTTGATATCGCTGGTAGTGCTAGTACTTGCGCTTTCCAGGTTAGAGCCTTCTTTCGTAGCAGCACACCCTATAGTGCCGGAGATTAAAAGCGTCAGGGATAAAATAATCCCAAGTGGTTTTTTCATGAATGTTTCTCCTTTAAGGTAGATTTTAACGATTGATTAAACACCAGCGATTATGATACGAAATCACCGCTGTAGCTGATAAGCACAGCATTTTTCACGCCAACAATTGCCGAGATGTTGTTGACAAAGCTACTTTCTTTGTCTTTAACCCGAACTTCTAGCGTTAATTCGATATTGTCTTGCGATACGTTTTTTTGTTTGAGATTATATCGTTTGGTATGACTGTGTATCAGGCTGAGAACGTTTTTTTCACTATCGTCGCCGTCGCAATTTACCACGAGCAGATAGGGCGTTTCAAAGGAGGTCTTTTTGATAAAGATAAACATCACGATACCAATCATAATCGAGGCAGTAATAGCTAGGGAATAGAAACCAGCGCCGACCACGATGCCAGCAGCGGCACCCCAGAATATGAAAATCAAATCAGTAGGGTCTTTGATGGGGGTTCTGAAACGTACAATACTGAGCGCTCCGACCATACCGAGAGAGAGGATAAGATTTGAATTGATGGCAATGATAATCATGGCGGTAACCATCGTAATACCCATTAAGGTCACATTAAAGCTCTTTGAATATAAAACACCGCTAAAAATCTGCTTGTAGAGTATATAGATGAAGAAGCCTATCAGGAAGGCAACCGACATCGTGATAAGCGTGTTTACGATAGAGATATCGGCACCGAAATTACTCAGGACTGATTTTTTAATGATATCGATAAAATTAAGCGCTTGATCTGTATTCATACGTTATTGGTCCTCCCACGAATTCAATTTAATAAATTTCCTACATAGAACATATTTGGAGGCGGACTGACGATGTAAGCCCTCTAATTGCAAGACATTGCGAATAGAGCTGGGTAAATACTCATCGTATTTAACCTCTAGGATAATTTGGTTTTCTGACAAGGCTCGAACCATACTCAAATCCGGACTGAAAAGATCCGTGCGATGCAAACCACTTTTCAGGTCTTTATCGAAGGTAATGCGAACATTGCCGTGAGTATGAATGTAGGGCTCTCTAACATAGTCTACAATCACCTTGGGACGTAACAATTGATGGGTCATCTCGTTGTGTAATTCCATCAAAAACGGCTTGCTCGGGTTATTCAGTTCCTGATAGTCACCAGCGAGGATGTTGTCTGCCATCTCTCTGGTGAATGACTCTTTGACTTTGGCAATATAGTCCCCGTTCTTAATCTTTTTTTCAAAGTGAATCACCTTGTCTTCTAAATTGTAGATGCGGATTCGATATTTCTTTCGTTGACGTATCCCTCCTAATTTTTCAGCGAGCGCCTTGTTATTGATGTCATCAAAGTATAAGCTGCGAATGTGGTACTCTCCTGTAGGTCCGACGTGCTCATCGCGTTGCATTAGGTGTTTTAGACGCTGCCGGAGCGTGTAATATTGATGATAATTGACAAAGAATTTTAACTCGTGACGATATTGGATCGCTTGGTTCAGGGGACACACCTCATTTCTCCACGTGACAATGTTTAAGTGGTATATTGGCAGTATAATCAAGCTTGCTGAATTCCAATTGAAGATTGCCTGAATGTTTGCTGAAAAATACGTCTAGGGTCGGCAGTTTTATTGACTTAGATTGGCACTCAGGATATGATTCAGGAAACTTTCAGCTTCCGTTCAGTTTGTATTCAACCTATTATTGCATAATTATATAAGGTTCAAATGGGCTGGGTTTTTATAGTAAGCCAGTTTTTTCTTATAGGTTGGAGATAGGTAGGGGATAAGTGATATGCAAAAATTAAAGGGCATTAAAGTACTATTGGTCGATGATGAACCGAATATTTTGCAATTTTTAGAGATGGGTCTTCAAGAGGAAGGGTATGAAGTACAAACTGCTCAAGACGGGATGATGGCGGTAACCCTTGCTAAGCAATTCCAGCCCCATATCATTATTCTTGATGTCATGATGCCTGGTATGGATGGGTTTGAAGTGTGTCGAATGCTCAAAAAGACCGAGAATGTCGCGATCATTATGCTGACGGCAAAGGATGAAGTCGATGACCGAGTGAAAGGACTTATGCTCGGAGCGGATGATTACATGATGAAACCATTTAGCTTTGAGGAATTGCTAGCCCGTATTCAGGCTAGAATACGGAATCAATTCCCTAATCTATTAGGGGAGGTTGAGATAGGAGCCTTTCGAATTGACGATCGGCGCAAAGAAATTCTTTACGAGCAAAGGGTTCTAGAACTCTCAACAACCGAGTATGAGCTGCTTAAATTCTTGGTGCTTAATCATGGCTTGGTCTTAAGCAAAGCGAAAATATTAGATAAGGTATGGAGTTATGACTTTGGCGGGGATGAAAATATCGTTGAAGTGTATATTCGGGCGCTTAGAGAAAAATTAAATGATAAAGAACACCGTCTGATTCGCACCTTGCGTGGAGCGGGATATCGAGTAGACGTGTAATGAAAACAAACTCACTGCGCTTTCAGCTCTTATCTCGTACATTATTGCTTATGGCACTCTTACTGGTGATCATTGGCTTGGTTCAATATGTTTTCATGCGGGGGTTTATCTATCAAAATAAAGCCTCGAGTGTGCAAAGCCAGATTCTATCAATTCCTCCAGATGCCTGGGAAAAATTATTGTGGGAAAACCAAGGTGAAATGCCAAGCCATTCAGAGGAAAAACCATCGGGTAAGGGTTCAAGTCGTGTTCCCTTTTTCGCCTTGCAGGACTCCACGATTATCTTCTATGATATGAATGGAACCTTTTCAGTTCTTTCGAATACTTCTATAAATGCTGAAGCTCCTCCTAAACTAGCTGAACGAGATTATCAAGAAGCCATGCGTTCCAAGTCCAAGCTCACGTATAAAGTCTCCAAACAAGGGTCAGGTAGTGAGCAGTTGATCGTTCTTCAGCCCATTAAGACGAGAGATCAAGTGCTCGGAGTAGTACAAGTAAGTTTGAGTACAAGTTCTTTGAGGGATATTTTAACTCGGCAACTACTGACGTTTTTGTTGATCTCATTGCTTGCTTTGATAGGAGGAGTGTTGGCCTTTATTCCCGTACTGAGGAAAACGTTGGTCCCTTTGTCGAAGATGGTGGATACAGTAGAACAAATCGACGCTGGAAATCTTGCCGAACGCTTGCCGATTGAACAAGGGCAGGTAGAAATCGACCGATTGGCAGACTCCTTTAATGGAATGCTCGAAAGGCTAGAAACCTCCTTTGAAGCGGAAAAAGAGGCCAAAGAACAGATGCGGCGTTTTGTAGCAGATGCCTCTCATGAGCTTCGCACGCCTTTGACCTCGATTCATGGGTTCTTAGAGGTGCTGCTTCGTGGTGCGATGAATCAACCAGATAAGTTGCACAAATCCTTGACGAGCATGTACGCAGAGTCTGAACGCATGAAAAAGTTAGTTCAAGATCTGCTTCTACTAGCAAAGCTGGATCGATCCCCTAATGTTCAGCTCAATGAGGGAGCTTTGGACGAGATCATTAAGGAAATGGCACCGCAGTTGAGGTTTTTAGCAGGAAACCGTAAAGTGAGTTTAAGGCTTACTGGAGATTTGAAATGTCGATTTGACGAAGATAAGATGAAACAAGTTATTTTAAATCTCTTTCATAACGCGGTACAGCATACCGATCCTGAAAAGGGGGATATCCAAATTTCTTTGGAAACTGCTTCAGATGGTGTGGTACTAAGTGTAAGAGATAATGGTTCTGGCATTACACCGGAGCATTTACCTAAGCTATTTGACCGTTTTTACCGAAGTGATTCTTCTAGAACTCGCAAATATGGAGGGGCTGGACTAGGACTTGCCATCACAAAATCGCTCGTGGAGCTTCATGGTGGGACAATTCGAGTAGAAAGTTTGGCAGAGGAAGGAACCGTATTTTACGTATGGCTCCCGCAGTCTTATCCAAGATAATCTCTTTATTTGGTCCAATGTCTGGTTGTAATTCACTATCATTTTCTCACTATCCTATCCACTGAAAACAGGTTGCTCTTGAACTCCGGCGGCTTAAGGAACAACCTTCTGAAGGCATCACCAAGGTCAACATTATCCTTATAAGAAATAAAGAAGGGCAAAATCGCTTAAGATTTTTGCCCTTCTTTTGTAACAATTTCTAAATTCAATGAAATTTAGAGAAACTAACTTAATTGGCTATTAATTGACTGTAACATTTTTGTAGTGGGTAAATCACTAAATTCTTACGTATTCGACATGTATAAGATGATAGAATTTACTATCTCTTGTGTCCAAGGATTTTAAAAGTATCGAAAAACACAATTTCAGTAATACACAATCAAAAGTTGAAGGGTGAATTAACATACGCAATATTAATTGGCGGTCTCCATACCTATATCTAATGCTTGTACCTTTTCTTTGGTCGACTAATTTTATTATCGGCAAACTATTAGTAGATACCGTACCGCCACTGACTATGAGTACGTATCAATGTACCTATTAACCCCGGTAATAGCGGTAGTCCGGTCATAGATAATCAGGCTAAGGCGGTAGGGATTGTCTTTGCCAGTACTAATGTTGATATAAATGGTAAATTAGAGCTTCGGGCCTTAGCAATTCCTATTCAGGTTTTGCCCCTCGGAATATAAACGCTGAATCTGTCTAATTGCTCTTTCTAGTCTGCGTGGAAAGGTTAGATCTTCAGTACTACATACTAAGACCTTCCAGCCATCCTTATTATACTTTTTCAGATCACAAGGATGCTTGGGGTCATGAATACAAATCAGGATATTTTCCACTTGGGCTAGAAATGTCTGCCCCATTAAGCTCTTGTTCCAATAGATAGTGCCTTTTGGAAAGTTGTTGCTTAGAACGTGTTTAAGAAGATTAGCTTGCTTAGGAACTTGCAAGGGACTAAATGCTGGAGAAGTTTTAGAGTGGATGGATGTACCTAAAGCAGGAGCTTTTATAAGTACATCCTGTTCAAGCTCAGTGACAGCCTCAAACTTCGTTTCAGCCTCGGCAAGCGCTTGAGCATCAGCTTTGGCTTGAGTCTCAGCCTGGGCAAGAGCCTCAGCAAGGGCTTGAGCATCAGTTTTGGCTTGGGTTTCAGCCTGTGCAAGAGCCTCAGCAAGGGCTTGAGCATCCGCTTTGGCTTGGGTTTCAGCCTGTGCAAGAGCCTCAGCCAGGGCTTGAGCATCAGCTTTGGCTTGGGTTTCAGCCTGGGCAAGAGCCTCAGCAAGGGCTTGAGCATCAGCTTTGGCTTGGGTTTCAGCCTGTGTAAGAGCCTCAGCAAGGGCTTGAGCATCAGCTTTGGCCTGGGTTTCGGCCCGGGTAAGCGCATCAACTTGGGCAAGAGCCTCAGCAAGGGCTTGAGCATCAGCTTTGGCCTGGGTTTCGGCCCGGGTAAGCGCATCAACTTGGGCAAGAGCCTCAGCAAGGGCTTCAGCATCAGCTTTGGCTTGGGTCTCAGCCTGGGCAAGAGCCTCAGCAAGGGCTTGAGCATCAGCTTTAGCTTGTTTATCAGCCTGGGCAAAAGCATCAGCAAGCGACAGAGTATCAGCTTTCGCTCGTGTTTCAGCTTGGGTAAGCGCGTCAATCCGGGCAAGAGCCTCAGCGAGGGCTTGAGCATCCGCTTTGGCTTTGGTCTCAGCCTTGGCAAGAGCCTCAGCAAGCGCCTGAGCTTCAGCTTTGGCTTGGGTTTCAGCTTTCATTTGCTTAATGTTAGGGTAAGGTATGTTAACAGTGGCAAGAGCAGGGATTGGATTAACAGTGACGAATTGGAAGGGGGATATAGGCTTTTCTGTATAGTTATCGTGAGGTGCTATGTTTTTCTTGAAAGCCTCTTTTTTAGGGGTACAGGTGACCTTCAATATGCTCTCGCGTAACATTCTGTCCATTGTTGGTTGAAATGTTGGTAAGCTATCAATAACACGTGCATCAGGAAGCTGTTGCTCAATGAGTTGTTTAACTATATCCTCTAAGAATTCTGATGGGAGTTCCGGGATCTTTTGCAATGAGGATGTAAGTTTTATGACGGATTGACAACCCTTTTGAAACTCGGCATCTGAATCAACCCCCGTTAATAGGCAGGCAGCAAGAATAGTTTCCATTATTTGATTAGTCCATTCTCGAATTTGGGGATCGTTATGAAAATATGCCTCCAAATTATCCACCTCCAGATTAATACATGTAGATAGGTATGCTTGGCACTTCCGAGGTATGAATACCCGAAGGCACAATCCCACCGACTCGTCGGAATTATGTCAGTGATGCCAACATAATGGTAACTATTATTGCTGCCAAAGCCCAATGCTAGTACTACATGCCAATTGGCACAGATATCCTGAATATGGTCTTGTGGGAGCTATGGATGATAAAGATGCAGAGCGAATAATGGAGCTAGTACCAAATTCAAAATATATAAAAATACCTACGAACCATGTAATTCATGCATTTGAGCCAAAGCAATACATCAACGCTATTGAAGATTTTACATCAGATTTGAAGGAATCCAGCGAAAAACAAATTGAGCGGTAAACATTAGATGTAATTGAAGGTTACTGGCAGGCTCAAACCCTAAACTGCAGAATAAGATAAATACATAATTTATTTGATTTTTGTAATAAGGGGGTGCTACGTGGTGAATTACGAATTTGTTCGTTCATCAATTGAACTTAATCTTTTTTTCCTAAGAATTATGAAAGAGCATCTAATATTTATTGAAGCAGACCTCTCCCAGAGAGATATTCATCTAAGCCATATAATCTCTACACTTAGAAATGAAGCCACTAACCTGCTTAAAGCTACTGTTGCCTTAGCAAATGGTCAGGTTGGTCTCCGCGCCGCCAGTTCTAGTGAATTTATTACTAACTATACTTTAAATGCTGAAAAGGCAACTGAGTTTTTCACAGGAATTATAATTGATAAGGATGTAACAACTGCTGAACTGGCTATCGGTGGTGTTGCTACTTCGAACATTAATCCAGCTTTAGTAGATCAAGTTGTCGCATTGAACAATAGTGCGATAACGGTAACCCAGGCTATTTCGGATTTTAAACAAAGCCTTCTCAAAGACGTATTAACTTGCCAAACCTTTACGCACAGTTACCCTCTTTTAATTGATCATGTAAATAGAGAAGCGCTTTTCTACCTTAAAGCGCTTAAGAAGATCCAAAACAGAGTGCCTTTCAATTTAGTCCGAGAGGCAGTCGAGCAAGAAACCTTTTGGAATCGTATAATGGGTGAACATGCTAAATTTGTACGTGGTCTTCTAGATCCTACTGAAGAGCTGTTGTTTGATAAAGCGCATCGCTTCGGAAAGGAATTTGACCGACTAACGGCTGATGCTATTACTCTCAATGAAAACATGACTAGATTACCCGAAGTGACAAAAAACAGTTTGAGGACCACAAATGCCATTAGGAATTTCAAACAATCTGGCGTTGAAGGTATACTAGGCTGTAAAATTAAAATTACAGCGTTGCCATTGCTTGCTGATCATATACTCAGAGAGGCAAACCACTATCTGAGGATGCTTAACGCATTTAATAGGATTGGATAATAGATTAGGACTTGGCATAGGTAACTAGACCAGGTCCTAATCTATTATCAATTTAATCATTCCGAAGAGGTACGAGTTGTGGCTTATTTGTAGAGCTGGAGCTGCCAGCTTGCTCTGAGCAAATGGGACCATGTGGGAAATGGGCACATTGGTTCTCGGCATCCCTAAGGGGCGAGTTTGG
Organism: Desulfosporosinus burensis; assembly: GCF_054657535.1. Lineage (NCBI taxonomy): Bacteria > Bacillati > Bacillota > Clostridia > Eubacteriales > Desulfitobacteriaceae > Desulfosporosinus > Desulfosporosinus burensis. The sequence goes on along the minus strand of NZ_BAAHYN010000004.1, from coordinate 81,388 downwards.
AAGATTTCCCCGCCGTTATGACGCTGAAGTTAGTGTCTTTTTTAATGTGCCGGTTTGGAGGTATTTAGCAACTTTTGCAGAACACTTGGGTTTAGGGAATATGTAAAAAAATCTGAGGAATCTATGACATATCACAATAGGCATTACTACTTATAGCGAATATGGTTAGAAAATTAAAATAATGAGGTGCAAAAATGCCGCAACATGGGAATGAATATTTGCTCTTCGACTGTGGAGAATTAGTAACTGAATATACACAAATGATGATGTTTGGGGTTGTCGTTAATCATGGATCTGCAATCATGAGAAATGGGAAAGCGTATTTAAATGAGTACCATAAATCACTCATACTTCCAGATAATATATCCTTTGTTTCAGGTCATGTATTAAAGCTTACTGCTGAACAGCTATGGAAAGTCGATCAATGGAAAGACGTTCCTCAACTAGAGCGTCTAAAGGGCACAGTTGAGTTGGAGGGTGAATCTGTTGAAGTTTACTATTACTCAACAATAACTTATAACCATGATCATCTTTCTCCTATGGAAAACATTCTTGTTGATGCTGACCTCAATTCAGCCTTAGAAGAATTTATGGAAAAAACGGAAATGAATAAATTAGGATTAAGTGATATCTATCTAATGATTCCTTGTTCACTAAAAGAGTATAGTCAAGGATATCAACAAGATCGAACAATGACTATTGACCAAAACAGTATGGCCTATCATTTTATTACCAGTGTTAAGGAATCAAATGATAAAGAGTTTTCGGATGACTTTATCAAGGGCTTATCTCGAGAAGTATGGGGGATAGTTAATCTTCTTGTTAACGTCAACGAAAAGGTTTACACACAGCCGGCAATAGTCACATTAACAAAGCACACTCTAACTTGTCTGGGTATCTTAATTATTATGATTCCATCAGTAACAGTCCCTGGTCATCATGTTTTATTTAATTTGCGCGCAAATACATTGAGAATACAACATGATGGAGGTTCGCATGGAATACGTGAATGGCTAGAAACGCTGGGGATACGGATATTTGGTACTCCGAGAAGTGTTGTCTTTTCCTCATCCGAAATCCCGGATGAGGAAATCCTTAAAGCTTTAGTTACTGAAGCAACTCCGATGGGAAAAATAATTGGAAGCGAGTTTACATCAATACTAAACACGAACCTTGCACAGTATGATACTGCGAGGGTTCACGCTTCTGAGGTTTGTCTGATTGAGTTAAATAATACAATGGAAGAAAATCATTTAGAGAGAATTTCCAGTCAAGCGATAGAAATTTTTTTTATCGAGCTAATCTTACTGCAAGATGCAGCCATTAGCAGAATAAGCTCAAGAATCAAGCAAGAGCTTGATAATGAGTCTAATAATCCGGGAAAGAACGATTCTTCTCAAATTCTTGATTTGTTAGCATGCGAGACATCACAAGCAGTGCTATTTTTCGATTATAATCAGTTTCTTTTTCCGACTGTCAGGGTAGCTGCAGAGAATATAGCAAACTGTTTTGGGATGAGGAAATTACTGGTCCAACATAATCGTTATAAAGAAATTCTTGAGCAACTTATCAGTATTCATAAATCAAGAACGGAAGAATTGGAAAATAAGACTGTAAATCTGCTCTTGTTAGTACTTGCTATGGCCCAAGTTGTGCCGGTATTCTATGGAATAGTTAAAGCCATAACCCAAGGAGCTTTTCAGACCCAAGACATATTTGTGTCCTTGTATAGTATAGGCATTTGCTTCAGTCTGTGGATATTTTTTACAATATTCAAATGGAAAAGCAAAAGTAAATTTAGAAATAGGAGATTTCCTAATCCATTCAATGCAAATATCCGGAGCTAAACCTTGATGATGACGAGAAGGGGAGAGGACAATGAAGTATTCAGAGGCAAACTTGGGTAGAATTTTCATCTTAAGACTAGAACATGGGGATAAAATACCAGACATTATTGAAGAATTTGCAAAGACACACCAAATTGACTCTGCAATTTTACACTTTCTAGGCGGTGCTGACACATGCAGCAAAGTTGTGGTAGGGCCTGAGGATGGTACTGCCGAGAAGCCACGCAAGATGATTGAAGAATTGTTGGGAACAAGCGAGGCTGTAGGTATTGGAACTTTGTTTATTAACGAAGACAAGGTTCCAAAACTACACCTACACTCCGCTTTTGGGCGGAATAGAGACACGGTTACAGGGTGTACAGGGGAAGGTGTCCTAATCTGGCATATTGGTGAAGTAGTAATTTTTGAACTAAAAAATTCAACAGCACGAAGAAAATAGACCCTGTCACTGGTTTTGAGCTATTGGATTTATAAAAGGCGAGGTTCTTTCACTTTTTATCAAATGAAGTGGTACAATTAAACTTAGGTTTTACATTCAAAAGAGGCAAGGGGAGAACTTGGAAAATGACGATTAAAACTGTTTCAATTATAGGCTTAGGTGCTTTAGGAATATTGTTTGCAAAGCATTTTTCTGAGAAGTTACCCAAAGATGATGTTTGTGTTATTGTAAATGCAAGCCGTAAGCAAAGATATGAGAAGAATGGTATCTATTGTAATGGTGAGCCTTTCGATTTTAATTATGTTTTACCTGAAAGCGAGCAAAAACCTGTAGATTTATTGTTTTTCTGTGTTAAATTTAATCAATTACAGCAGGCGATTGAAGACGCAAGGCATCAAGTTGGAGATCATACAATTATTCTTTCGGCACTTAATGGAATTTCCAGTGAAGAAATTATTGGCAAAACCTTTGGAATGGAGAAAATGCTTTATTGCGTAGCACAAGGGATGGATGCAGTTAAGATTGAAAACAAGTTGACCTACAAGAACATGGGAATGATATGCTTTGGTGAGAAAGAGAATACGGTATGGTCTGAGAAAGTAACTTCTGTGGCAGACTTTTTAAATAACCTTGATTTTCCCTATGAAGTTCCGAAAGATATGGATCATCGGTTGTGGGGGAAATTCATGTTAAATACAGGAGTAAATCAGACAGTAGCAGTATTTTCTACGAATTATGGTGGTATACAAGTAGAAGGTGAGCCTAGAAATGTTATGATCGCTGCGATGAGGGAAGTTATCGCCCTCTCGCAAAAGGTGGGTATAAATTTAGGCGAATCAGATTTAGTCTATTGGTTAAATGTCCTAGCCAAGTTAAATCCGTTGGGTATGCCTTCTATGCGTCAAGATATGGCAGCAAACAGAAATACAGAGGTAGGTCTTTTTTCAGGAACAGTCATCTCCTTGGGAAAACAATATCATGTGCCAACACCGATCAATGAATGGCTCTATCAAAAAGTACAAGAGCTAGAAAAGGACTTTTAGGTAATAAAAACAACCCCACTTCTTAATTGAGGTGGGGTTGTCTAACTCTTTGCTAAATTACGATTCGAGCTTTACCTGTATTTTTGGCTGTATACATTTTCATATCTGCGCTTTCAATAAAGGTGTTGTAATTATTTTCAGTTAATGCTATTAACCCAATGCTCCCAGTTATACTAACTTCAGTCGCTCCAACTTGCCGAATCGACTCAAGAATTCTTTTACAGATCTTATCAGCTTCGGCTACAGTAACACCTGGTGTTTACATATCTAAGAATAGTAATTCTATTAGTTGTTTATTTATTCCAGTTTCAATTATAATAATCAAGTGAAGGCTCAAGTACCAATACTTAATTAGCGACTGATTGCTTGCTGAAAACTAAGCAGTTGAAAAAGCTATTGGATATGAATTGCCAGATTTCAAACGGAGAAAAGAGGATGCCTCGTGTTTTTTGAACCAGGATTCGATGGACAAGAAAAAGAGGATGCAAAGGTATATTGGTTGTTGTTCAAAAAGAATAAGTTTCTTGTCTTAGAAAATGAAGGTAAGTTTGCTTTGCCTGACATTGATCTCTATAAGTTAGAGTTAAATACTGTCCGGAGACAATATATTGGTCAGGTGGACGGGCGCTCTTGTTATGCTGCTGAACTTTCCCCGGATACGGTTATACCAGAAGGTATGTCATTTTGCGACTTGAGGCGGTTACTTGATCAGATTCCGGCCGATTTGTTTTCCTTGGTGGGCAGGGCTAATCAAATTATGCACTGGGATCGTACCCATCAGTACTGTAGCCGGTGCGGAACACAGACAGAAAATAAAAAGGATGAAAGGGCAAAGCTTTGTCCTTCGTGTGGATTTGTCAATTATCCACGGATTTCTCCAGCCATTATCGTGGCTATTACTAGGGGAGACGAAATTTTGTTGGCTAGGGGAATTCGTTTCCAAACTGCTTTTTATAGCGTTTTGGCTGGTTTTGTGGATCCAGGAGAAACATTTGAGGAGTGCGTGCAAAGAGAAGTCGGAGAGGAAGTGGGCCTAAAAGTCAAAAACATAAAATACTTTAGGAGCCAGCCGTGGCCATTCCCCGATTCTCTGATGGTAGGTTTTACTGCTGAGTACGATAGTGGGGATTTAAATATTGATCAAAGAGAAATCTTGGATGCAGGATGGTATACTGCCGATCAACTCCCGCTGATACCTAGCACAGGAAGTATAGCCCGGCAATTAATAGATTGGTTTATCCAACATAAAGGAATCCTCCATAAGCCCCCTAACCATCTCGGCTAAAGTGAGTGGGTTATTCGTCTCTTCCCAATGTCTCTGTTCAGGTAGGCTATAAGATGTCTATAAAGTGCACAAGGTGTGGGATAGATTGATACTACAAGAAGGTGCACTAGGCCATTGGTTGAAAATAAGTAATAGTTATTGTGGGAAGTGATTTGATTAGCTTGCCACTTACCGTTGAAAAGTCATTTAACTTTTATACTACGAGTTACATCCTTTTTTTTCAGCTTGTCCCCTAGGATATATGCTTTCAAAAAGTGAATAATACAAATGAGCGATTGCATTTTGTTAGTTATGAATTGGGGATGCAATTCTATGCAACTTAAATTACAATGAGAAGGTAAATAATAATCAAGGTTTTGAAAGGGATGATTAAATATGAGTATTAAAGAAGATGTACTGAAAGCAATGAGAGATGCAGGAAAACCTGTGAGTGCGGGAGAAATTGAGAAATTAACCGGACTGGACCGTAAGGAAATTGATAATGCCTTTAAAGAATTGAAAAAGGAAAATACAATTATTTCTCCTGTGCGATGCAAATGGCAACCTTCTAACTGAATATAATCTTGTCCGATTTTTTTAAAATAAGATGATATGAAATAAACTCCTGTTGTAGATCATATTTGTAATCAACGACAGGAGTCTATATTTTTAGGATATTTCTATACATAAATCTACTCCCCCGAGAAGCTAGCCGGTGAAAGTGTTCAAATACGCATAAAGAAATAGACAATCATTAAGATTTCAGCGCTTAATTTTAAAATTGTTCCACCGAGGATACCGACGAGAGTGCCAAATCCGACCCGAATTGCTTGATTTATTTCTATACCACGCACCAATTCAGCCACAACAGCACCTAGGAAGGGACCAATTATGATACCCAATGGTCCGAAGAAAATCAAGCCAAGGATTGTGCCGATGATTGCACCCCAGGCTGCTTGTTTACTGCCATTAAAGCGCCGTGTTCCTGCAGCAGAAGCAAGAAAATCCACGGAAAAAACTAAAACTAGTACTAATGCTTGTAAGAGATAGAAATTTGCATCTAGTGTTGCGAACTTCGTCATGAAACCATAGAGAAGCATGCCACCGTAAATGAGGATGGCACCAGGTAGTACCGGCAGTATAGTTCCCAATAGACCTGCAACAAAGAGGATGATCGTTAGAATTAAAGCTGTCGTCTCCAAAATTAAGCGCCTCCTTTAATAGGCAGATAGAAGGTAACGACTATTATTCTTTCAATACTCAATAGGCTCAGGTTTTCCTTCCGATGGAAACCAGATTTTGGGCTAAGTTGGTAATATTGTTGAGTGACGCAGTAAGTTCAGCTATTTCGATGACTTGCTGTTCGCTGACTATACTCTGTTGCTTTATGGAGTCAACAAAAAGATCTATCGATTCCCTAACCCTTTGAATATCTTTTTCGATTGCCGTCGATGCCGTATTAGTAGTATCCGCCAATTGGCGAACCTCATTCGCTACAATTCTGAAGCCTAGCCCATGTTCTGCTGCCCGCGCCGCCTCAATCGATGCATTGATACCTAGAATCTTACTTTTAGCAGAAATGTGCGTAATACTTTTTAAAACTCCGGCCATGTGCTCAATTTTATGACGTACTTGCTCTGTAGCATTGTCCATGCTCTTAGCATTTGCTGCAACTTCTTCACTTTCGGCTGAAAGGTTCTGCGCGTAAGCATATGCGGTTTCCGTTGCCTCTAGAAGTTGCTCACCCATAGCTAAGAGTGAATCAAACTGCTCGGTGGAAATCACTACTGACATCGCGCCTTTGATCAGACCCTCATCTCTAATCGGTGCAGCGATTGACACATAAGGAATTTTGAATCGAGTCAGATCATTAACCTTGACAACCACGCGTTCCCCAGAATGGAGAGCTTTATAAGCGCCTGATTGTTGATATTTTTCCATTAAATCGCCTTGACGGACTCCAATGTCCAGATCAGGATGAAAGGAGGTAACCAATACTTTCTCCTTGTCTATTACGAACACTGAGACGGGTTGTTCATACCACTCTTGCAGTTCAGGGGCTAATGCAATTGCATGTTCCAATTTCACTACATCCATCTCTCCTCTACCTAAACCAGATATTTAAAAGCTCTTTGCAACGTTAACAGTTGAATACCACCAATGCAGTGTAACAATACAGAGTACAATACAAAAAACTTAGCTATAGACCGACAGGAAGCCGTAAAAATATTGAATATTTTGATAACATTATATAGATTCTGCATTCTGGCAAATATTCCTGCTTTACCCTTAATTTTTATCTGACAAATATGAATGGAATGAAAAATAAGAGGAGTTTGAATGGTGAATTTATGCATTTTGAGCTGGTAGTCAGGCAAATTGTAGTAGTCACTAGCCAATAAGTATATACTATACTTAATTACTGCTGAGGTGTGGAACAGTTTAGGGTTATAATTAAATTAAAGGGAGACTGATTGTGACATGAATTTCGAACAAATTTACTATGCTAATAGCCAACACAAGGAGCATTTCTTGGAGCTTTTAACACAAAAAAAATCAAATGAGTCTGGCTATTATTCAGCTTATTACATACTGACTTCAACCAAGGAAATCTGGTCCGCAACAAAAAGACATACCACTTTAGAAAAAATCAATTTTGATAAAATCTTAGAACAGGGTTTTGCGAGAAATCATAAAGCGCTTATTTTGCTTGCTCAACATCTGTTCATGGCCAGTACTAGTTTTGACTTGGATCATGCTTTGGAAAGCTGGGACCAAATCAGTTACAGCGTAGCTTTGCAAGCCATTAAACTAAGGTGGACTCTTTCGCGTGAAAGTATGGAGGACTTTTTAGAGTAAAACTGAGGCAATAATACTTAGCACTTTGAAACCACAATCCTTATACAGGGATCGTGGTTTTTTTCTTCGAAGTGAATAAAGACTAGGACATTGGTGTACCCTCTATTATTACCTATGTTGATTTATTGAAGAATGAAACGGATCAGGTAAAGGCAAAAGAATACCTAGAAGTACTTGACCAGAAGTCGCAACGGTTAAAAGTATTAACTGATGATTTGTTTGAAGCAGCTAAGGCCTCCAGTGAAACTATACCGGTAAACTTTGAAAAAATCGATATTGTATCTTTAATAACCCAAGGCTTAGGTGAACTTGATGATAAACTACAAGAGAGTAAGTTAGAATTTAAGCTTAGTCATCCTACCGATAAAGTTTTCATCAAAGCTGACGGAAAATTGTTGTGGAGAGCTGTCGAGAATCTGTTATCCAATATCTTTAAATATGCGCTTGCAGGTTCAAGAGTCTATATTGACATTATAGATTTAGGCACCGGGGTAACGCTCATCATAAAAAATATCTCGGCCTATGAACTCAATATTTCTTCTGATGAGCTAATGGGGCGTGGATTGACTTTTCATTTTCAGGGCCACTCAAAAGGTATGAACCCATCCAGGGGAGAGATGTCGCTTATGCTATGTCAAAACGGCCTTAGAGGAAAGGGCGGGTACTTATGTTTATAGTTCAAATGAAATAGGCAAAAGAAGTGGTTAATAACAAAGGGCATAGTAATAATGCGACTCACATCTGATGAACGAGGCAAAAAATACTATAGACCTTACTTAACGTTTGACAAAACAAATTTTAGATTATACTATTTAATATAATACTCTTGTATACCTGTATATATAACGATGATTTTAATTAAGAGGCATTATTAAGTCAGCAAAAACCTAATATGGTTTGGTGGAGGAAAGAGAATGAGTGACTTAAGCAACTACAAAGAATCATTGGTTAGCTGCGTGGAGCAGTTAGACGAAGAAAATTCAATAAGACTGGCCAAGGAAGCCTTAAATGAAGGGATTGACCCTATATATCTGCTCGATTTAATGAATGAAGGAATGAAGAGGGTAGGTAAACTTTATGATTGTAGAGACTATTTTATTGCCGACTTGATCATGGCGGGACTGATTTTTAGACAAGTTTTGGAACTAGAGGAAATGACTGATTTTTTTCATAGAACCTATGATAAGAAGTCGGGGAAAATCGTGATTGGAACTGTCAAAGGAGATATACATGACATTGGGAAAGACATTTTTAGATATATGCTAGAAGCATATGGCTTTGATGTGATTGATCTTGGAGTTGATGTATCGAGAGAAATCTTTGTGAAAAATGTAGAAAAACATAATCCTGACATTTTGGCGCTAAGTGGTGTATTAACCAGCACCGTAGATGAAATGAAAGAAGTCGTAAATTCTATGTTTGAAGCACATCTAAGGGATAAAGTTAAGATCATTATTGGTGCCAATCATCTCACACAAGATGCCTTTAGGTTCATTGGAGCGGATGGCTTTGCTACGGATGCATCGGTTGGGGCTAAATTGTGTAGGGAATGGGTAAATGCTGGTAATGAGCAAGGAGTAGAAGGGAATGGCTGATCCGGTTTATATCAGAATTGTTGAAGATATTAAGAAAAAGGTAAACAGCGCAGTATTAAAACCAGGTGATACCGTTCCCCCAGAAGCCGCACTTTGTAAAGAATATGGTGTTAGCCGAATGACGGTCAGAAAAGGTCTGGCTATTTTGGCAAGTGAAGGATATATCTTTTCAGTTCCTGGTAAAGGAAGCTACGTCCAAAAACCGGAAGTTAACAAATATACGTTACATTATGATGAGATGAATAACCCTATTAACAGTGTTGATAAAGCAAGATTATTGGAAGTAACGATTATCATGCCTGACGAAAAGTTAGCAGATGAGTTGCAAATTACTAGAAATAAGCATGTTATTATGATTCGCAGGTTATTCTATACAGATGGAAGCCCTATAGCTTATGATGTTAAATATTTGCTTTATAGCAAAGGTATGCCTATTGTTGAAAAGGAAATTGAACAGGCTACATTCCAAGAAATGGTATCCAGTAGTATGCCCATTTTTGCATTAAAGAAAAAAATCAGTATTAGTGCTCAGATACCTAGCCCAGATATTAAGCGGTATCTTAATATTTACGATGAACTTGCCTTATTGGTTGTTGAGCAGAAACTCTACAACAATGAAAACAAGCCAATTGGCATAGGTGTGACTAGTTATAGGGGAGACTATATAAAATTGCAGGGTAGAAGTAATTAAGCTATTTCTGCTTTAACTGACAAGTTCAGCCTAAGTCCGAAGCAGAGCGTTTTAATGACACAAGGGGAGGGATCTTTTTGGACTATCATAAAGTGGTTTTTCAACCTGGTGACGTATTAGCAGAAGTGGCGGAGGGTAGCACCCTAAAGGAAGCCATGAATGATGTGGGCTTAGAGTTTGATTTCCTCTGCGGTGGTAGAGGAACATGCGGAAAATGTCGGGTCAAGATTTCTCAGGGATTGACGACATCGGTTACCAGAGAACAAGAAATGCTTCAGGGTAAAGAGTTAGACGAAGGTATTCGTTTAGCGTGCTTGACTACTGTACATCGTGACTTAATAGTAGAGCTGCCAAACCAAAAAAAACTTGCTCACAACATCTTAATAGCGTCTGAGGAAAGGGCGTTCCAAATAGCGCCTCAACTCCGCAAAGTATTTATTGAAGTTGATAAGCCTTCGCGTGAGAATCAGAGTTCTGATTGGCGTCGCCTAAAGGAAAGTTTAGTTAAACAAGGGTATCAGGATCGTGAATTAGAGTCAGTGGTCTCTGTTTTAAGACAGATGCCAGATATCCTTAGAGGGGCCAATAACCGTATTACTGCTGTTATGTATGAAAGTACAGTAGCTGGAATCGAACCACAGGATTCCACGAAAATGATGCTTGGAATGGCTTTCGATATCGGAACGACTACTATTGTGGGTTATTTACTCGATCTTTATTCTGGAAAAGAGTTAAGTGTGGTTTCTACCCTTAATCCCCAGACTGCGTTTGGGGCAGATGTTATTTCTCGGCTCACCTTTGCGAACCATGAAGAAAACGGTCTAATAAAACTCCAGAGTGCTGTAGTTGAGGCCATTAATAAGCTAGTTGTCGAAGTGGCACAAAAGGCTTCTGTTTTCAGTAACCAAATCTATGGGATTTCTATCGCAGGGAACACGTGTATGCATCATATCTTTCTGGGCATAAATCCTCAGAGTATTGCGGTATCCCCTTATGTACCAGCCCTCAGTGAGCCTTTGGTATTAGATGCTTCGGAACTCAAGATTAGCATCAATCAGGCTGGGAAAGTGTTCATGCTACCTAATATTGCCGGTTTTCTGGGGGCCGACACAGTAGCGGTGTTGTTGGCCACCGAGTTAGACCGCAGTGAAGATATTAAGCTCGTAATAGATATTGGTACTAATGGTGAGATTGCGCTTGGCTCAAAAGAAAAGATGGTTGCTTGTTCGGCTGCTGCAGGCCCGGCCTTTGAAGGGGCTCAGATCAGTAGTGGGATGAGGGGCGCCGTTGGGGCAATAGACCATGTGTATTATCGGGACAAGCTTGAGTATTCCGTAATTGGGGGAGAAAAACCCTTAGGAGTGTGCGGTTCTGCTTTACTTGATACGGTCGCAGGGTTGGTGGAACTCGGTATTCTTAATAAGAGAGGGAAATTCTTGGAATTCGAGCAACTGACTAATCCTGCGGCCCAAAGGTTTAAGGAAAATCTCATACAGTATGAGGGGCAAGGAGCATTTTTGCTTGCTGAAGCAGATTCAACCGGTCACGGCAGACCTATTATGATTACCCAAAGTGATATCAGGGAACTTCAGATGGCCAAAGGAGCTATGGCGGCAGGGGTTAGAGTTCTAATGGAGACCTATGGTATCCAAGCCCAAGATATTAAAGAGGTTCTCTTAGCTGGGGCCTTTGGAAACTATTTGACCCCGCATAGCGCCTGTGTCATAGGATTGATTCCCCTTGAACTGGAAAGTAAAATTAAAATGATCGGTAATGCAGCTGGTACTGGAGCTAAATTAGCATTGCTTTCTTCAGATGAATTCTGTAGAGCGAGGGATATCGCTAACCTTGTCAAATTTGTCGAATTGGGCAGTTACCCTAGATTCAATAGTATTTTCGGTGAATGCACATATTTTAACATTGAATAGCCAGAAAAAATGGATGCGTATAAGTAAAGAAAGCACTGGACTGATTAAAATGTTCAGTGCTTCTTTTTTATTCCTGGCTGTGTCTGATCTCGATAGCTCTATTCGAGTCTTGATTATTGGGACACTTAAGCTACGATGCCAAGCAAATAGTTTTCAGGAAATTTCCTAAATGATGACAGATTTCTAAAGAAAGGGATTGTGAAAAAGAATATTTGACAAAATAATTGAATATTGATAATATAATGCCATAAGACATGTATATACAGGAATAGCTATGACATCAAAGGAGGAAACTTAAATGATTATCATTGGCGAAAAAATAAATGGAACCATACCAAGTGTCAAAAAGGCCATAGAGCAAAAGGACGAAGAATTCATTAGAAATCTTGCCTTAATGCAGGCTGAGGCAGGCGCTGATTATCTTGACATATGTGCAAGTACTGCACCAGATGTCGAAGTAGAAACTCTAATATGGCTTATGGACATCGTTCAGAACGCAGTGGATACACCGTTGTGTATCGATAGTCCAAATCCACATGTTATTGAAAAGGTTTTCCCGTATGCTAAACGCCCTGGGTTGATTAACTCCGTTTCTGAAGAAGGTGGAAAATGCGAAATAATCTACCCGATCATTAAAGGGACAAAATGGGAAGTTATTGCACTGACGTGTGATAGTAGGGGTATTCCGAAAGACATTCAGACAAGGGTAGACATTACAAAAGTTATGGTTGAAAAGGCTCTAACTTATGATATTACCCCTGATAGGATCCACATTGACCCTCTTGTGATGGCGCTATCTGCAGATAATCAATCTCTATTAAACTTTGTCGAGACCTTAAAAGAAGTGAAAACCTTATATCCTACTATTAAAGTAACTTCTGGGCTAAGCAATATATCTTTCGGAATGCCTTTAAGAAAAGTGGTTAATCAACACTTCTTAACCCTTGCAATCAATGCGGGTATGGATTCTGCCATCTTGGATCCCTGTAGTCGGGATATGGTGACGACACTGTATGTTACAGATGCGTTACTGGGAAAAGATCGCTTTTGTAGAAATTACTTGAATGCTTACCGCAAAAATAAGGTCGGCCCTCTAAAGGTTGAGGCGTAATGCGCGTAATTTGTTAGATTGCCCTGACTAGTCGGATAAAACAGGTTATCAAGTCAAATAATATTCAATAATTTATTAAGATTTGAGGAGGTTTAATTATGCTCGATTTACAGGTATTAACTCAAGCGGTAGGAGATCTCGATGAAAAAGCTATTTTAACTATGATCAATGATTTTGTAGCTACAAACCCTAGTGGTGAAGATGCCCAAAAGATTGTTTTTGCCTGCCAGCAAGGTATGGCGATCGTCGGAGAGCTGTTTGAAAAGAACGAATACTACGTTGGAGACTTGATTTTTGCCGGAGAATTACTATCCAAGACCATTGAATTACTAAAACCTGTGTTAACTGGTGTTGCCTCGCAAAAAGTTGGTTCTATTGTTATTGGTACTGTTGAGGGAGACTTGCACGATATTGGGAAGAATATTTTCGGTAGTATGGCAGAAGCCGCAGGCTTTGAGGTGTACGACTTAGGAATTGACGTATCGCCCAGCGCGTTTGTCGAGAAGGTGAAAGAAGTTAAACCACAAATCATTGGGATGAGTGGCGTTCTGACCCTTGCTATTGATTCCATGAAAAAGATAGTTAATGCCCTAAACGAAGCAGGTCTAAGAGACAGTGTAAAAATAATTATTGGTGGGAATCCTGTTAATGAAGACGCTTGTAAGCAAATCGGTGCGGATGCTTTCACGACAAACGCAGCTGAAGGGCTGAAAACTTGTCAAGGGTGGGTGGAATAATATGGCAGATGGCGTAGCTATGACGAATGAACGGAATCAGATCTTCCGCGATCTATTTAGCGGAAAAACTCCCAAAAGAGTACCGATCAGCAACCCAGCAACTCAAGATTTTGCTATTCAATACGCTGGTTTGGACCTAGCTGAATGTCAATGGGATTTAACAAAGTTAGAGCCCGTTTATGATAAGTTCTGTCAAGATTTCTATACCGACACTTATCCTGGTGGTTCTATCCGAATTCCCTCACACTATCAAATTCTTGGGTCAACCCCTATTGTCATGAGTTCTAGCGGATTCATGCAGCATCCTGAAGTCGTGGGCTTGTTGGCTGAGGAATATGACCAGTTTATCGCATCCCCTTATGATTGTATTGTTGAAACAGTTTTGCCACGTTTATACACTGGCTTTAACGGGGAGCCCGGTAAAGTGGCAATGACATTAGCTAAAGCGATGCGGGCTCAATCTGATGACTTGGCATACCTCGGATCGATTAGAGCAAAACTGAATGCAAAATATGGCTATGCAACCATGATCGGTGCCTTAACTGAAGCTCCATTTGATTTTATGGCAGACTTCCTTAGAAGTTTTAAAGGAATTTCGGGTGATGTCAGGCGATATCCGGATAAGATAGTGGCAGCCTGCGAAGCGGTATTACCACTGATGATTAAGAAAGGGACTCTCCCGAATCCTTCGATGTTAGGCTATACATTTATTCCGCTGCACATGGCTCCCTATTTGCGGGATAAAGATTTTGCAACCTTATACTGGCCAACCTTTAAAAAGTTAGTCGAGACATTGGCTGGAATGGGCCAAAATGTCCAACTGTTTGTGGAACACGACTGGATGAGATACCTCGACTATCTGTATGAATTACCGGAAAACACAATTATGAGGTTTGAATATGGAGATGCCAAACTTGTTAAGGAAAAACTGGGCAAAAAACACATTATTTCTGGATTCTATCCTGTGACTATGTTACAAACGGGAACTAAGCAACAGTGTGTAGATAAGGCCAAAGAATTATTGGACATTCTTGCCCCAGGAGGAAGGTATTGGTGGCAAGCGGATAAGAGCATTATACATTTGGAAGCCAATGGTCCAGTTGTAGAAAATCTTAGAGCTGTCTTGGAGTATGTTCATGAAAACGGAACCTACTAATACTGGGGGGAGAGGATAAAATGGATTCGAAATATTATGAGACTTGGGAAGAATATTTAGCAGAGCACCCGGAATTAGAGGGAAAGCCTACACATGCAATCGCCCCAAAAATCGAAAAGTATGAAGATGCAATGTTTACCTTTATCATGGATTTATTATTGTAAGTCAAGCTAGTTTTCAGGCGCTGAATCATAGGGCAACACCAGACCTCGTTAGGAACCACTATGCACGTACTGCAAAACGGAAGGCTTTATGGGGGAGGGGCTGCCCACATTTACTCTGAGATGTTTCAGAATATTCTTTTGATAGCCCAGCTGCACCGGTTAAAACTCAGTATTTATTTTAGTAGAATGGAGGTGCAAGAGGGGAAGTATTTGTTTGATCACCTTGTGTTTATTAACTCTAGCAACAAAGTAAAAGTAAAGAAATTTATTTTTGAGAGGAGATTATTATGGAAAAGGGATTAAAGAAATCGATTATTAATCTTTACGGATTACCCTCATTTGGATTCCAGTTATTTGTCAATATGGAGGTATTCTTTTTTGCAGCCTTTCTAACAGATTTTGCCAAGCTTCCTATGGCACTTGTCGGAACTGTATTGATGGTTACAAGCATCTTTGATATCCTATGGGTTCCTACTGCGGGAGTTATATTGGAAAAGAGTAATATGAGGTGGGGTAAATACCGTTCATGGCTACTTGTAGGACCACCTTTTGCGGCATTGTTCTTTATTTTGCAGTTTTCTAAAATCGGCTCCCCAACAATGAATGCTGTTATCATCACCATCGGATTTGTTGTCAGTCATTTAATTTGGAATATTTTTTATGCTGGACATGTTGCTTTGAATTCCTCGATGACAACGGTCAGAGAAGAAAGAATTGCGATGTCTACAAACAGGGGGATGTTTAATTCCTTAGGTGCTATCGTGTTTTCCTTAATCGGTATGAAGATGATTTTGGCCCTTGGCGAAGGAAGAGACCCTGCGACGGGATATACGCTAACCGTTATAATTACTGGAATTGTCATGATTGCTTGTTATTTTTCCTTGTTCTTTATGACCAAAGACTATGCTTTCCACGGAACCTCTGCTCAAACAGGAAAACCTGCCGAAAAAATGCCTATTGGCGAGATGCTGAAACAGATCGTAGTCAACCCGCCACTTATCGGCTTGATGTTGGGTGAACTTGGAAGATATTTAGGTAGGTTTGTTATCTTTGGACTAGCGTTCTATTATTTTAAATATGTTGTCAATAATCTGGCTGTAATTGCGATTTTCATGACGGGGCTTAACGTTGTTACGTTCGTTGGAGCTTTGATTGCAAATCCACTTGCTAAGAAGTTTGGTGAAAGAAATGTCTATATTTTGTCACTTTCAATCTTTATAGTCGGGCTTTTGGCGGTATGGGCCTTACCTATGAATTATGTTTCCTTCATGATCATCATGTTCATCGCCTATTTAGGATATGGCATGCCTGATGCTTTAGGTGTTGTTATGTATTCATCGACGGTTGATTATGGTGAATGGAAAACCGGCAAGAATGCCAGAGGATTTATCATGTCTCTAATTAGTTTCCCAATCAAGACGGCTATTCTTGTAAGAAGTGTTGTGATCACGGCTGTGCTGGCCGGAGCAGGATATGTTGCAAATATGAAGGCTACACCAGTACTAGTAGAATCTATCAAAAACGGGTTGACTCTAGTTCCAGCGATTATAATGCTTGCAGGTTTGATGTTCATTATCTTCCTTTATAAAATTACACCTCAAAGTCTGGCTAAAATGCAAGAAGAAATTGCTGCTAGAAAAGCCTAGATTAACGGCTAAGATAGTTTCTTTTTGAAGAATTCCAAATAAGAGAGATGATTAAGCCCATCTCTCTTATTGTAATTAAAGCTTGAATGAATGGATTCAAATCCAGCGCTAAATCATTCGTTCATAAAGGGGTTAGGTATATGGAAGAAAGAGACCTCCAAAAATTTATTGAGATAATGCCAAGCTTAAATGGGGTTATGCAGGACGATATTACCGTTATTGTGTTTGATCTTAGAAAAGAGATTATCGCGGCCTATGCACCAGGTCAACTTAAAATGCCCTCCAAAGCTGGGGATCCAATTAAGAATATGGAAAATTTTAATTTGGTAAAGAAATCCAAAGAACAATTATCGTCAATAGTTCCTACAAGATTCTTCGGAGTTCCTGCCAAAGGTCTTCTTACACCAGTCTTTGATGAAAATAGAGAGGTTGTTGCCATAGTATCGGTTTCCAAAAGCATAGAAAAAGAAGCAAAAATCGAAGAAGGTACTTCTAAGCTCTTTTCCTCTATGGAACAATTGAACGCTGGTATTGAGGAAATTGCTTCAAGTTCACAACAACTATCAACGTTTATCAGAGAAATGGATGAATTCAGCTCGCAAACTGAAAAAAAGATAAAGGCCATCGATGGCATAATAGAGGATATTAAAAGTATATCCAAACATTCAAACCTCCTAGCCTTAAATGCATCTATAGAAGCAGCGAGGGCGGGAGAGGCAGGCAGAGGATTTAGTGTCGTAGCTAAAGAAATGGGCAAACTCTCAAGCTTAAGTAAGGAGTCAGCAGAAAAGGTGGCAGGGTCGCTTTTAGAAATAAAAGAGGCTATTGAGTTTATCAGTGGAGGAATCAATAAAACAAGCCTTTCATCGGAAAACCAAGCTGCAGCAACTGAGGAAATGGCTGCTACGACCGATGAAATTGTCTCTATCGCAAAGCAACTATCTGATTTAGCAAAGGTTCAAACGGTAGATGAAATAATCAGTCAGAAGAAGGTATAACTACTTCTTGCCTATCAAATAGGCATCATAGGAGGAGATGGTTACATGACAGCGCAGAAAGAAAAAGGATGGCAAAGGTATCATACAATCTGGCTAATGCTCTTTATTGGATGGATAGTTTCCTATGCTGACAGGACTCTGACGGGGCCAGTCGTTACTTGGATGATTGCTAACAAGGTTGGTTTTTTAGAGGCTGCCAGTAACCCTCATGCCCTTGGTGGTTTGCTAGGAAGCTTATTTTTCGCTGGATATATGCTGACCCAATTTCCCGGAGGTTACTTTGGGGACAAGTTTGGTTATAGGACGATTGTGGTCATCAGTATTTTTTGGGCGGGAATTACCACTCTATTAACGGGATTGACTGGTGGCTTAGTGGCTTTTATTGCCTTGCGGGTCCTCACCGGATTAGGTGAGGGAGTACTCTATTCAAATGACCGCTCCCTAGTTGCAGAAGTCACTCCTCCCAATAAGCTTGGTTTAGGCATGGGAGTAGTCATGGGCGGACTTACAGTAGGTTTGTCTGCCGCTCTGGTAGGAACAGTATACTTAATAGAATGGGCTCAACCTGCCATGGGTGTCAATGCTTGGAAAGCGCCCTTTCTTATCTTGGGGACAGTCACAATTATCGTCGCCTTCATTATTCGGAAGGCACTGAGACCTCAAGGGAAAATTGGTTCTGAGAATTTTGGCAAGGCTTTCTTCAATTTGCTGAAGTATTCTAGCGTATTCTTTGTGGCCATTATGGCTGTCTATTTTATAACGAATGCTCTACACTTAAATGATGTGATCATTGCCATTCTCTTAACGTGTCTAGCGTTTGTACTAATTGCCTTTATCTTTATCAAGAAAGGTAATGAAGTTAACCCGATATTAAGGGACAAAAATCTTGTTCTCATCTATATATCGTATATTGCGATATTATGGCACCTCTGGTTCTATGGTTTTTGGGGAGGCGCCGTAATCAAAGAGTTTGGTGGCGGTACTCTAACTTCGGCCTTATTGGTTATTTCTTTCAATGCTATTGCTGGGGTAATCGGTTTTCCTTTAGGTGGAAAAATCTCCGATATGGTAGCCCATAAACCGAATGGTCGTCGCAATGTCTTAATCGCGATGGAAGCACTTTTGACGGTGTTTATCTTTGTCTTTGCAGCTTATGTCATGTCCGGAAGAAATGATATGGTTGTACAATCGGTTATTCTCTTTGTTTCTGGTTTAATTTTTTTCGCGTTGCAAGCGGTTGCCCATGCCCTTACTTCAGAAATTGCACCCGTTCATTTGCGCGGAGCAGCGTTTGGAATGTTGAATCTTGTATCTGAAATTGGTGCAGTATTATCGCCGGTGATTTCGGGTGCCATTCGAGATAGTACAGGAAGCTGGGGAACGCCCTTAATTTTAGATGGCGTTTTAATGGGAATCAGCTGTATTATGATCATGGGAGTCAGTACGAAACTTGCGGATAATAGTAGTAATGTATTACTGCCAAAATAAATTGGTTTCTGCATTAAAAGGTACCTTCTAACCCTTGGACATGTTGCGATATGATAAGTTCGCATCGAATCAAGAAGTCCCGACGGCTGAAATCAGCATTGTACGGGACTTCTTGAATAAATAATGCGATAATGCACTTGTAAGGAAAATAGTCAATTAAACATTCGGGACCTACTTTTAATTGCAAGTATTGGAGGGACTAAGATGGCGACAGGAATTATTCACTGTGGGGCCTGCGGTTTTACCATTAATGTCAAGGCAGTGAGCGATGAAAGTCAATCAAATTCTCGAAGAAGCAAGATGATAAAATTAGAGATAACAAGCGATTGTCCTAATTACCAAAAGATCGCCAACGAGTTAACGGAAGTTGATGCCTACAAAGAAATTCTGAATAAACTTCATACTGGGAAGGTTTATGAAATTTTTGCGAAATATAGCCCGCATCCTAGCTGTCCTGGAGTCTCTGGAATACTGAAAACGGTGGAAGTGGCAGCCGGTTTGGCATTGCCACAAAATGCTAGTATTAGCGTAACGAAGTAAAAAGGTGGGGCAATTGTTATGGAAACTATTATAAGAAATCTAGTCGAAGACGCCTTAGCATTAAATGCAACCCATGCTTCAATTGCCGAAGTGACTGAGATCAAGTTTAATGAGGATTTCAGAAAGCTATGTGAACAGAATTCATGTGGTTCTTACAATAAAAACTGGATGTGCCCTCCCGCTGTAGGTCCTTTCCAAGAATTGAAAGAGAGGGCCTTGAGTTTTAAGCAGGGTCTTTTGTTCCAGACGGTCCATCCGATAGCAAGTTCTCTTGACTGGAAAGGCATGCTAGAGGGAGGGGTTAATCATACGAAGATATTCAGAAAGATACTAGAGTGTATGGAGAATAACTATAACTTTAAAGAAATACTTCCACTGAATGCGGGGCCGTGTACCTATTGTACAAAGTGTGCCTATTTAGTAGGAGAGAAATGTAAATTTCCAGATAAGGCAGTGTCATCCGTTGAGGCCAATGGAATTGACGTAATGGACTTGGTGAAAGCCTCCGGAATACCCTATAACAATGGGAAAAATACTGTTTCCTATGTAGCCTTAATATTGTTCAATAGTTTATAAGCTCACAAAGTGAATTTCATGGGAAATAGAAGCGAGGTGGTAGTCTTGAAAACAGTGGGCATAGCCTGTCAAACAATTGAGGACGAACTTAAGGCTGTCTATATGACCTTGCCAGTCCCTTTCCCGATCGTGTGGGTTGAATCAGGTCTACACAATTATCCTGCGCAGCTGAAGGGAAGGATCCAAGTAGAAATCGACAAGATTAGTGGCGCGGAGAATATTCTTCTGTTGTTTGGATATTGTGGCAATAGCATCGAGGGTCTTGTTTCTGCACAGGCCCGATTAGTGGTTCCCAAGGTTGAAGATTGTATATCCTTGTTGCTCGGTGGAAATAAGAATCGTCTAGCCCTAAGTGCGGAGACCCCAGCCTTTTATTTGACAGATGGTTGGTTACGGTATGAAAAAAATATCTACTGGGAGTATGAAAAGTGCTTAGAGAAATATGGTGAGGACAGAGCCCTGCGGATTTTTCGGGCTATGTTTGCGCATTATTCCAACCTCAATTTCATTGACACGGGGACTTATAATTTAGAGTTTGTAATGAACAGGACAGCTGAGTTCGCTACAAAGTTAAATCTTAAACAGGGAATTGTTCCAGGTACTTTAAAATTGATCACTAAGGCATTCTTGGAAGAATGGGATGAAGATTTTCTGATAGTTCCGCCGGGAGTACCCATACACCTAAACTATGGTGTGGTCTCTTCAACTAGTCAGGGATAGAAGAAGTGATTTCTGCAGTGATAATGGCTGCGTTATTCTTAGGAGAGAGCATGAGTTCTACTCAGATAATGGGTGGTATGAAATACATTAGGGCTTGGCTGATTAATTTGGTCAAGCCCTTCATCTATGAATTAATAAATGAGAAATGAGAACTCTATTAAGAGATAAAGGGAGAAGGTGGAACAAAAGTATGCAATTTTACAAAAAGGGGTTAATCGTTTTTGGATTAATTTTTTTAGTAGTATATATCTCTTTTAGGTTTACCTATGCCTGGTATATGGATCCTTCATCGTGTAAGAAATGCCACGAAGTTGAGCCATACCATGCATCTTGGCAAGAATCGCCTCATAAAAATATCGATTGTATGGACTGTCATAAAACCAGAGGACCGTTTCACAGACTAGATACAACGTTTCGCGGCATAAAGAATTTAAGTCTGCATATTAAAGGTGAATACTTTTCCTTTAGGGCGGTTTATTATGATACTAATTGCATCAACTGTCATACAGGTAATTTTAAATCTGAAACAAATGCACCACTTATGCCTAAAAACCATGCCAAGCTTATTAAAAACGGTGTAGGGTGCAACAATTGCCATAGAGATACGGGTCATAAAAATGGTCTTGGCGTTGATAAAAAATTTGATGAGTTGGCAGAATAGTATTGTAAAAAAAATACTATTCTTTAAAGGGATTCTCACTTTAACCGTTGAAACTACTTATAGAAAAGGATGCAATTAGAGTGTTCGGGTGTTAAACAAGAGGGGGAGAGAGAATGTTGAAGAGAGGATTGTGGTGCCACAATCCTCTCTTCTATAGACTTCAAAGCGGTGCCAGAGTAGCCCCATTAGATTTCGAAAGGCAACTCGTCTAAAAAATCATGAAGGATTTCAAATCCCAATCCAGCAAGGAACCATTCGGGGGCCATACGAAGGGTAATGTATCCATTGACGTTTAATTTGTCACTATAGTGCCAGGGACAATCACCTAAGACTCCTGCCAAAATAAGACCACTAGAATATTCTATCATCCAGATCATAGCTAAATATCCCAGTCCGCGGATCCACCAAGGAAAAGACCGTATGTGGGTATGCATGGGTTCGAGAAAGACTGCCAGCCCATAAATGGGCATCATCACTAAAAAGGTAAACCCTTGCATGCTGAAATCCCCTCTGAAGAGGGAGGCAAAACCCGTATAGATGACCTCAAGGACAAGACCAATGATTCCGTAAATTAAGAAGCGCTTAAGTGTTCTCATAGATTTAGTATGGTTAGACAAAATTAGAACATACATCTTTCAGGTAGGAATCTTTTGGAAAAAGAGGGAGGGGGCAATCAAGGTTCTAATGGTTGATTACGGTCAATTTGATCTAAATTTATTGACAAATGTTAGTTAAGTGGTATATCATAAGAAGATAATTAAATATAAAGTTCTCATTAAGAGTGGTGGAGGGACTGGCCCGATGAAACCCAGCAACCGGCCTTTGAGGCAGTGGTGCTAATTCCTGCAGGATTTTCCTGAAAGATGAGTTGAGCTGAAGGCTATCTGCAAACTCTTCTTTGAATAGAAGAGTTTTTTTATTATCCTCAGACAAACTCAGAAGAAAAGGGGATAGACTATTGAGAAATGATAAAGAGGATGTACGAGTGGGGTTACTGGGGTTTGGAATAGTAGGGCAGGGTCTTGTCCAAGGAATTAATTTGCAGATTAATAATATTAGTCGTCGACTTGGCGTTCCACTGAAAATTCAAAGAGCTTTGGTTCAAGATACTAAAAAGAAAAGACTAGTTGGCTTACCTGAATTTACAACGAATGCCCGAGATATTTTGGAGGATCCGGAAATTGATATCGTGGTAGAAGTAATGGGAGGAGAACAACCAGCTTATGCCTACATTAAGCAAGCCTTGGAGCAAAGAAAACAGGTTGTAACTGCCAATAAGTTGTTGCTTGCTTTACACGGCCCAGAACTCAAGGCTCTTGCCCTCCGAAATGGGACTGGCCTGCTCTATGAAGGAAGTGTTTTAGGCGGAATCCCAATTCTACGCACAATTCAACGGGGCCTTTGTGGAGATCGAGTGGAAGAAGTCCAAGGGATATTTAATGGCACAACGAACTTTGTTTTGACCAGGATGTATGATTTAGGCGAAGATTATTCCACAGCACTTCGTCTTGCTCAGAAAGCAGGGTATGCCGAAGCTGAACCTTCAATGGATGTTAGTGGCTTAGATGCTGCCTGTAAATTAGTAATTCTCTGTCGAGAGTGTTTTGATTTGGATATTCAGCTTAAAGATGTGACGATGTCTGGAATTGAACAGTTGGATAAAGGGCAAATTGCTTTGGAGAAGGGACAAGGACGCATTCCCAAATTGATTGCTCGTGCTAAACCACAAAAGCAAGAGATTAGAGTTGGAGTCGAATGGTTACCGGATACCGATTTGTTAAGTCGAGTCTCTGGGGTGCAAAATGCTCTCTCTTTGCGGACACTTTTAGCTGGCGAGCTTTTCTGGAGCGGCCCGGGAGCGGGTGGGTTGGCCACAGGAGGGGCTGTTTTGGGCGATATTATGGAGGCGGCGGAGAGGGTTCTCGTGGAGCGCGATAGAGGTTTTCTACAGGCCGGGAGA
Source organism: Desulfosporosinus burensis (assembly GCF_054657535.1). Taxonomy (NCBI): domain Bacteria; kingdom Bacillati; phylum Bacillota; class Clostridia; order Eubacteriales; family Desulfitobacteriaceae; genus Desulfosporosinus; species Desulfosporosinus burensis. The sequence goes on along the minus strand of NZ_BAAHYN010000004.1, from coordinate 57,965 downwards.
TAAGATATCCCAAGCAATTTTCTTAAGGTCAGCTTCTAGGGGATCGAAAAACTTTAAAGACGCCTTTTTATACTAGGGTCAAATTGCATAAGAGTGAACTCGTTTCAACTAAGCTTGAATATCGAGGGAGTCTCGCGATTGGATGAATGGCTTTCTGAAAAATGGTCAATGCTGTTAACAGAGAGTGGTATACAGTCTGATTTATCTAAACCGCTCATTTACAACAAATAAGGAGGAACAATGGTTAAGAAACTTTTCCTGGTTGTAACTATCCTGATATTAATGGTTTCTTTTGTTGGTTGTGCAAAAAAACCTGTAACTCCAGCACCCGCACCCCAACCCAACAATGCGACACTAACACCGGAAGGGCATCCCGCTGAAACCCCAGTTCAACCTGGGGGCAAAGTAAGCGGGGCTGATGTGGAAACCAAAATAAATGACCTGCTTAGTAAAAACTATCCCGGGGACTGGAAAGTAACCGGAACCACTTTAAGTAAAGGTGCCTACACTGAAAATGGTAATCACAAAATAGTGGATGACGTTGCAGCCTTGTTCCCGGATACCATGGGGGTATCTATTTTCGTAGGCGAAGAAAGAATGTCTTCCAGTATCTTACAAGGAACCGCAAGGGTTCTAAAAGGGTATGCCACCCCAGAAACTGTTGGAGTGGTTATGAAAAGTGGAACGACTACTAGTACTCTAAGCGGCGGATATCTGAAGGTCTATATTCCCTTTAAGGATAGTAGCGATAAGACTGTGGCAGTTATGACGGTATCAGTACCGCAGGAATAAGTAAGGACCAGGCAAACAATACAGAACCGAGGCTTAGCCTCGGTTCTTCGAATAGTGCGCCCGGCATGGGCGCTGTCTCTCTAAGGTGAAAGTCCCGAATGGTGAAGGCAGTAGTAACCATGCTTAAGGCAAGGGTGTCCACTGCCAGGTGGAATCTGAAGAAAAGCCGGCGGCAAATCTCCGGCCTGAGGAACACGAATCTCATATAAGGCTCTTTAAAAGTGGATGAGTCTACGACCAAGACGAAATCCTTACTGCCGAAGCTTTCAGGGAGTAAATGAGGCGGGTAGATGGAGAGAAAGACAGCGTTCTTACCCGGGGAGGTCTGCCAACCACCGGAGTAACTTCGGAACCCAGACTGTGAAGTTTGGCTGAGTTGGCAGAAGTCAACAGAGGGCATAGTAAGTCTCTGGTAGCTAACAGAGAACGAAGGCCCAAACAGAAAAAAATAAACTATTACGTAACATTTCGCGCTAAAACGCTCAATTCCTCTTAATTATGCAGTCGAATTGACTCAATTTCTGCATCCCTTCCGGTGACTAAAATGACTCTGATCCTGGTTAAAAGGTATGATTTGCTCGATACTCAGAGGGGGTAATACCTTCGTGCTTTTTGAAAATGGCTGAAAAATAGCTACTGGAATTAAACCCGGTAGCAGCAGCTATTTGGTCTATTGTGGCAGTTGATCTACGCAATTGTTGTTTGGCATTCTTGAGCCGTACTTGGGCCAGATAGTCTGTTAAACTGATACCTGTATGCTTATTAAAGATCCGGCTGAGATAAGCGGGACTGAGGTGGACATGAGTTGCCACTATATTAAGTGAAATATTATGGGTATAGTTAGATTCGATATAGTCCTTGGCCTTACTTACTAAGACTTGGGATTGATTAAACGGCTGATTTAAACCTAATAAACCAATACATTTTTCCAGCATTATCTCCCCCCAATATCTTATATCATCGAGGGAGGATACATGGGATAAATCTTGGGCAAGCTCATTTTCAATTGAAGTAACTTCGGCGGGATCAGCACCTGCAGAAAGGGTAACTTGTATGACAATTATCATGAGTCGTACAGCAAAAGAATTTAGAAGAATTGTTTGTGGAATCTGGTTTGAAGCAGCGAGCTGCTCAAGAAGTTCAAGGATAAGCGCTAATTGACGTTTGCCCTCCTTAAGATTTCCTGCTCTTACTTGCTCCTCAAGTCCTGTCAAATCCAGAGTAGGACCAGGTTGAAACTTTCTAAGGGAAAATCTATCCATAGCCTGTTTTACAGCCTCGATCAGTTGTTGTGGCTGAATTGGTTTGAGTAAGTAATCTGTGGCTTGAGCTTTTATAGCCTGCTGAGAATAAGAAAATTTACCATAGGCAGTTAAAATAATGACTTCTGTGGCAGGGTAAAGTGCCTTAATTTGTCTGGTTGCTTCAATTCCGTCAATTCCGGGCATTTTGATATCCATGATAATCAAATCAGGGCGTGTGAGATGAACCTTTTCTAATGATTCACGCCCATTGGTAGCTTCTCCAACTATTGTGATAGGGAGGCCGGAACTTTGTAAGATAAAGCATATAATCTTGCGTTCTAATTCCTCATCATCCACTAGTAATACTCTATACATCCTACTACCACCCTTAAGATCTGTTGCTTATGATATGATGCTACATTAATTATACTTTCTTTTAACATGCATGCATTACAAAATCTTAATACTCTAGGTAAAAATTTTAATAAGTTATTCAAATAATCTGACAACATCCTAAGAACATTGCACATTGTTTTGTCTGGCTTTAGAACATAATTGTGAGATGATAAAGGTACTAAACGTTCCCATATTGAAAGGAGATTATTAAAATGATTATCGGAGTACCTAAAGAAATTAAGAATAATGAAAACCGTGTTGCTCTTACTCCCGCTGGCGTAGTGGCATTCTACAAAGCCGGCCACCAAGTTGTCGTTGAAAATAATGCTGGTCTTGGCAGTGGAATAAGTAACGAGGAATACATTACCGCTGGCGCCGAAGTCTTGGCGACTCCGGCAGATGTTTATACCCGTGCGGAAATGATCATGAAAGTTAAAGAGCCCTTGGCTGTTGAATATGATCTGTTCAAAGACGGTCAACTACTGTTTACCTATCTTCACTTGGCTCCAGAGCCTGCCTTGACAGCAGCGTTACTCAAGAAAAATGTCGTAGGTATTGCTTACGAAACTGTTCAGCCTGCTGACGGCAGCTTGCCTTTACTCATCCCGATGAGTGAAGTAGCCGGGCGTATGGCAACTCAAATTGGTGCTCAGTTTCTGGAAAAGCAATATGGTGGAAAAGGTATTCTCTTAGGTGGGGTTCCTGGAGTTTCCCCTGCTAAAGTTACGATTGTTGGTGGTGGTATCGTTGGTATTAATGCCGCTAAAATGGCGATTGGAATGGGAGCAGAGGTTACTATTCTGGATGTAAGTAATGCCCGTCTCCGCTATCTGGATGATATCTTTGGTTCACGGATCAAAACTCTAATGTCCAACAGTTATAATATTTCGCAGGCTGTAGCGCAAGCTGATTTGCTGGTTGGAGCAGTTTTGATCCCCGGTGCGAAAGCTCCTAAGCTGGTTACTGAGGAAATGGTGAAAGCTATGAAACCGGGTTCGGTGATTGTTGACGTTGCTATTGACCAAGGTGGTAGTGTAGAAACGATTGATCATGTGACCACTCATGCAGAACCAACCTATGAAAAGTTTGGAGTTATACACTATAGTGTCGCCAACATGCCTGGAGCAGTAGCCCGTACTTCGACTTTCGCCTTGACCAATGCTACGTTACCCTATGCACTTAAGCTTGCTAACCTGGGCTATGCTGATGCAATCAGAACTGACCTGGCCCTGGCCCGCGGTGTAAACGTAATCCATGGTAAACTCACCTATAAAGCAGTTGCAGAAGCGCTTAATCTGGAGTACACGCCATTAAGTGACGTGACGGAAGTTCCCTCAAGTTTTTAAGCCGGATTAAGATACTAAGAACGATTTAAGCTAACCGAAGTTTTCTCAGATAGGAAAGGACAGGCACAAAAGCTTGTCCTTTTTCCATTTTCAATGAATGCTACACCATCCATGGTGCATTCGACACTAGACATGTCCTGTGTCGTCGCTTCAGTTGCAGTGCGCTGGCCATGACTCGAACAAGGATGTTCGAGGTTAGAACACCCGCCATGGATGGCAAGGTGTCGTGATGGAGAGAAGGGACCCACCCGAAACTTACACTTTCTGACTTGGCATTAAGAGACTAACTGTAGTAAGCCCATGTTCAGGTAACAGCTTGACCCCGAATTCCTTGCCAAATTGAAGTTGCAGGCGTTTATGAACATTGCGCAGACCAATCCCCGCAATAATTTGATGATCCCTGCCCAAATCGATCGCAGCATAATCATAAGGCATGCCGACTCCATCATCTATCACAGAGATCTCCACAACATGGTTGTTTACTTTTCTAGCCTTAATCCAGAGGTGGCCAATACTCTCTTTTGGTTCCAATCCGTGGATACAGGCATTCTCCGCTAAAGGTTGCAAACTTAAAAAAGGAATCTGTAAATTTTGGAGGTTTTCCGGAACGTCTATAGATACTTCTAGTCGACTTCCAAATCGGGTTTTTTGAATAAGAAGATAGCTTTCCACATAATGTAGTTCTTCACACAAGGAAACCAGTTCTTCTGGCTGATCTAAATTATGCCTTAGTAAATTAGACAGGGCGAAAAGAGTGTTTAATCCTTTTGTAGTTTCACCGAGAGTTACCAAACTGATGATAGTGTTTAGAGTGTTGAATAAAAAGTGGGGTTTAATTTGAGCCTGTAGGTTTTTTAACTCTGCCTTATGCAACGTGTGCTCAAGCTCTACGATGATTCGCGCGTCCTCAGCTGCTTTTAATTTCTCTTTGCTTAACGCTTCTTGCATCTTAGCCCGATAGATCAGTTCGACAATATAACTTACCACAAATTGTATAAGTCCTCCGGCAGCTTGGCATTTTTCCATGCTTATAACCTGGATTTCCTGGAAAGATTGGATTAAGTGTTCGGGATCAAGACCCAAGTCAGAAGTAGCGTGAAGCATATCTTCAATCTCTTGAGTTTGTGGTTTTTCGAGGAGCATCTGACCGCAGGTAATCGATCCATAGAACTGATCATCTACTATGATGGGTACTGACATTAGCATAACACCAGCATGGCATTTGCCCATACAGGAGTTGCCCTGCTCTACGGTATTATAACCTAGCTGAGCATTGGAATTAATACATCGCTTTAGACCAGCCTCTTTGGAGCGGATGCTACGGCAAAATCCATAAAAGTAATCATGCTGAACCACAGGAAAACCCAGGGCATCATTAATATCAATCGTGATGTCAGTGGCCTTAGTGAAGGTTTCAATGATTCGTACTAGCTTGTCCTCTTCAATGAGTTGAAATAGGCTCTTTGGTTTATGATCCATACAATCCTCTCCTGTACGATGTCTAAACTCATTTTCTAGAGTTAACTTGCAACCAGATGATTGATTGGTATCCAAATAACAAATGATATACGACTGAAAAATGAGTATATCATTAATTGATTATAGACTTAATTCAATGCTTATTACCAGCCCAATTTATGTAAATTAAATCGACTCGAACTCTGTGAACCCACTGTTGGCGAGGGTATGAAAAGTTGGGACACAACTTGCTCCGCACTCATACAGTTCGTATCATTTAGATGCTGATATACTCAGTAACCTTGTTTGTTGTAGATTGACTTGGCACCCTCCAATCAGAAGCATACCCAGCACAACCAAGAGTCCCCCAGACCATTGGTGCAATGCAACGCGCTCCCCTAATATCAAAACAGACAGGACCAACGAAGTGAGTGGCATCATACCGGAAAAGGCAGCAGCTGTATATGCGGTGCAGCGTTTTATACCAGCGTACCAAAAAATGAAAGCCAGTGCAGTTACGAACAAACCGTACCACCCCAATGCCAACCATTCTTTAATACCAAGTGACATAAGCGATAAAACTGGATGCTCGAATAGTGATGGTATTAGGCAAAGAAGCAAAGCAATTCCTGATACAAGGATCGTTTGGACAATGGGATTTATGGGAAGAGAACGAGCTGCAACTATTCTAAGACTACTGATCCGGGATAGAATATTGAACAGAGATTCACATACTGCAGCACAGAGAACCAATATATTCCCGATTACATGATTCATAGTCAATGCATTTCCAGGTAACAATATTCCCTGTAACAACAGAATACCTATAATAGTACTGAAAATACCGAAAAGGCTTTTTTTATATAAGGGTTCCTTTAACAGAAACCTTGCAAAAAGTGCTGTTGCTGCTGGTGTCGCTCCGGTTAGGACTCCGGCTTCACCTGAACTTGTGTACAATAAACCCTGTAAAAGAAACATACGGAATAGAAAAATACCAAATGTTGCCTGGAGAAGTAGTGTAACCCAGTCGCGTGCCGACATCTGTTGAAGCGTCTTTCTGAGATTGCTTCTGCAAAGCGGCAGCAAAGCAAGAATTGCAAGCAGCAAGCTGGTAGCAGTAATGGTAAATGTTCCTAAATGACCGGAAACGAAGCGTGCTGCAATAACTGAAGTTCCTGCCAGCGTAAAAGCACCCATTAAATAAATCATTCCTTTAAACCGTTCCATTTTCATCCTCCATATAATTTTATTTTGTAGTGATGAATAATCAGGTATGTTATAATCATACAAAATAAACTGGTCTAGCAACAGAACCAGTTGAAGGAGAATATTAATAGTCCAGTTGGAGGGAGTATGTGGGGAATAGAACAGTTGAAAGAAACAATGCCACAGGCTCAATCGTTCAGGGCTGATTTTAAGACAGGTCAGCCAGATCTACGATATTTTCCGCGATATCAATGGCAGCAACTATTCGTTAAAGCATTTGAAAAAATGCCATTAAATCAACTAGGTTATTCCGGACCGGAAGGGCTTCTGTCGTTACGTGAAGAAATTGCTGCATGGCTATTTCGAAGCAAGGGGCTTGCAGTTAGTTCACAAGATATCTTCATTACTGCTGGAGCAACGCAAGCCTTACATTTGATTGCCGATTTACTGTCTACTGAGGGACGGGAGATGCTGATAGAGGACCCATGCCATATCGGTATGCTGCGAGCACTCCAAGGTAAAGGATATTCAATGCGTCCAGTGCCGGTGGATGCACTAGGACTTCAGACCGAGTATCTTGATGGTAGAGGAGCATGTGCAGTATATGTAACACCTTCTCATCAGTTTCCTCTGGGAGGCATTCTTCCAGCTAAACGTCGAGCCGCGTTGATACGATTTGCTAGGGAAAATAACTTGTATATTGTTGAGGATGATTATGATAGTGAATTCAGATATTGCGGGGCCCCGGTATCTCCTCTCTATTCGATGGATCCGCAACGGGTGATTTATGTTGGGACATTCAGCAAAGTTTTATTCCCAGCGTTAAGGATCGGTTATGTGGTGTTGCCGCAACAACTACACTCACAGTGGCGGTATCTACGTATTCATGCAGATGTCCAGAATCCCCCTTTTGAACAGGCGGCCTTGGCTGAATACTTGCATACTCGAAAACTAGATAGGCATGTACAGCAGATGCGGAGGGTATATGGACAGAGGCGACATGTCCTTTTACAGACGCTGGATGAAACATTCAGGAAAGCATGGCACCCGTGGGGAGATGCTGCAGGGTTACATCTTGCCCTAGAGTTTCCAGGTATGCGTTTTGATAATGAGTTTGCACAGCGGGGTCGAAACTATGGGATTCGTGTTACTCCGGTGGAATATCACAGTATCCGCAAAGGTAAGCATTTAGACAAGTTGTTGATAGGATATGGGCATCTGGAACCGGATGAGATCCGGAATGGAATTTTATTGTTGCATGACTTTATGAAAGAAAATGGCCAAACCCCCGTAACGGTATAGATTTACCGTTACGGGGGTTTCTTTGCACTAGTCGTAATATGCAGTTGTATGCAAGTTGGTGTGCAAGTTGGGGACGGTTCTTGGCTTGCATGACTTGCACATGGATAAGTTCAACTAAACTTTCGGATGGAGTAAAACTTCACCTGAGGTAAGCATTCCTTTACCGGATTTCGTTGCTATGCGCAGGCCTGCGGATTTCAATTAACTTAACGATTCCCCAAGCAATGATCGCATAAACAATCATTGCGATAATGGTCGTTGGCTCTAAGACTGACTGTGCCTCAATTCCTTTAGTGACAGCTGGTCGGAAAATACCATTGAAGGGGACTAAGAAGGCTTGTGATACAGAATAGATGAACGCTACAAAAAGGCTTTGAGGATTGGCCCCTAATAGCTTGAAGATTAAGCGAAAGGCTAATAAAACTTCTAAAACTCCTAAGATATAATAAACAATTCTTATTGCTTGACGATTTCTTGGCTCAGTGTTAATAACGGTACCTTCGTTCACTTATTATCCCTCCTTGTAAAGTTACATTATTATCTTTCCATATTTCATAGTAACTATAACAAATAGAATGGCTAATTTGGAAATTAGTTATCAACTATTATAGGGAGTTAGTTAGATAATGAGATAAATGTGTGTTTCTACATAGTATGTACATATTTACCATTGCTGATGAGCAAACTTTCTATAGTAACTTAAAAGGGGGATCGGTAATGACTGAAACCATACTGGAGAAAACAGAAGGCCGGGTAAGTTATCATGACTCTGTTGAAGAGATGCTAGTACGTATCCGGGAAGATGGTATGTCCAATTCTTTCGATCGCTGGACCCAACAAGAGAAGATTCGCTGCAAATTTTGTCTTCAAGGCTTAACTTGTCAACAATGTGCTCAAGGACCCTGCCGAATCAGTGAAAAGGGTGGACAGGATAAAGGCGTCTGTGGAATCGGCCCCGATGCCATGGCTATGAGAAAGTTGCTTCTGCAAAATATTATGGGAGCGGGGACCTATAGCCATCATGCCTATGAGGCTTTCAGAACCTTAAAGGCGACTGGAGAAGGGAAAACTCCATTTAATATTACAGATGTTAATAAACTTAAATGGATGTGTGAAAAGCTTGGACTCAATTCGAATCAGGATACTAACCAGATGGCCATACAATTAGCCGATCTCCTTAATGCACAGATGAATATTGGATCTGAAGAGCCTAACCTTATGGTCGAAGCATTTGCTCCGAAGAAACGGAAACAAGTCTGGAAGGACTTAAATATTTACCCTGCCGGTGCCGTTCATGAAGAGCAAAATTGTGTCGCTAGTTGCTTAACTAATGTCGATGGAGATTACGTATCATTGGCACTCAAAGCCTTGCGCTTGGGACTTGCCACAATCTATAATGCTCAAATTGGGCTGGAAATGACCCAAGATATTTTGTTTGGTACGCCTAAACCCCACGAAGTCAATGTTGATTTAGGGATTATGGACCCTGATTACGTTAATATCGTGTTCAATGGTCACCAACCATGGCCTGGAGTTGCAACCATTCAAAAGGCCAAAACGAAGGAAGTCCAAGATCGGGCCAAAGCGGCTGGGGCGAAAGGACTTAGAATCGTCGGTTCTATCGAAACCGGACAAGAATTGGTCCAGAGATTTCCTGTAGATGATGTTTTTGTGGGTTTAATGGGGAATTGGTTGACCATAGAGCCCCTTTTAGCTACCGGGACGGTGGATGTCCTAGCCATGGATGAGAACTGTTCCCCACCAGCCATTGATATGTATGCAGAAAAATATCAAATAACCCTGGTGAGTGTCAGTACGATCATCGGTGTACCGGGACTCCAACATAAGTATGCGTATCATCCGGCTGAAGTTGATGCAATAGCTGATCAGCTCATTAATTTGAGTATTGAAAACTTCAATAAGCGAAAAGGAACAATTACCCCGAAGGTTCCCAAAATCACGCAGAAGGCGATTGCGGGATTCTCCACTGAAGCTGTCTTAGAGGCTCTTGGCAACAAACTAGATCCGCTCGTTGATGTCATCGCAGCGGGAAAAATTAAAGGTGTTGTCGCCCTAGTGAGCTGCTCGACCATTAGGAATGGCCCACAGGATTGGAACACTGTAAATCTGGCAAAAGAACTAATCAAAAAGGATATTTTGGTTGTTTCCGGTGGGTGTGGAAATCACGCCTTAGAAGTGGCGGGTCTATGTAATATGGATGCCGTTAAAATGGCGGGTAATGGCCTAGGAGAAATATGCGGTGCCTTAAAAATCCCACCCGTCTTGAGTTTCGGAACCTGTACGGATACAGGAAGAATCTCGATGCTCGTCACAGCGCTGGCAGATCATTTGGATGTTGATGTACCGCAATTACCCATTGCAGTGTCTGCGCCCGAATGGATGGAGCAAAAGGCGACGATTGATGGAGTATTTGCTGTTGCATATGGGGCGTACACTCATCTATCCCCGACCCCCTTTGTGACGGGCGCACCCCAACTCGTCAAATTATTGACCCAAGATGTGGAAGGGCTAACCGGAGGGAAGGTCGCCCTCGGAGATGATCCTGTCGAAGTGGCCAACAACATCGAAGCTCACATTATGGCCAAGCGGAAGGGCTTAGGATTGAGCTAAACCTTCGTAGAATTGCTTCATAAACTCCAATAGCTTTAAGCTGAATAGATCCACCGTGTTCTTTGCAGATACTTAGTTTGAAATTGAAAGTATAAGAAATCCTCGACTCGTAGTGAAACGATGTCGAGGATTTTTATTGTTGTGCAGGCTTGCTTATGCCCATTATAACTGGCAACATCCCTAATCCACAAAACAATTGACAGAAAAAACCATATCATGTTAGTATTGCATTGTGAACACTGTGTTATCATTACGAACATAAGTGGACCTCGTACAAGGAGTGAGCCGAGTTGGAAACTGAGGAGAAATACTCGATAAAAGTAATTTTAAAAACGATGGAACTGCTCAAGTGTTTTTCCCCTCAACAGTCTGAGTGGACGGTCAATGAACTAAGCAATAAGCTGAATATGAACCGCACGACGGTTTACCGAATCCTGACCACTTTGGCATCAGGCGGATTTGTGCAATCAAACCTGAAATCCGGTGGTTTCAGACTTGGTTCCACTCTAATTGGATTAAGCTTAGCGCTCTTTAATAGTATGGACATACGCACGTTGGCTGGACCTGTGCTTCAAGGGTTAACCCAGAAAACTGGGGAGAGTGTGCACTTAACAATTTGGTATAAGGATAAAGCAATGCTTATTGATCAATGGGAAAGTCCTTCGGACATCAAGGTTTCCGTACCTCTAGGCAAGAAATTTTCCGCTCATTGCACAGCAACCGGTAAAATATTTTTATCTGAACTACCAGATAAGGAATTCGATAGGTACTTGTCAGAACATGAGTTGAAGACGTTTACTCCAAACACAATCATAGACAAGGAAGCCCTCAGAGAAGCGGTGCTTAAGGTCAGGCACAAGCAGCTGGCGTTCGATTTTGAAGAATATGCCATAGATATTGTGGCTTGTGCAGCTCCAATTTTTTCTTACGACCAGAAGATAAGCGCTTCAATAGCTGTATTAGGGCCTAGTAGGCGAATGCGAACGAAAATAGAGGAAATTGCAGCACTAACCAAGGAAGCAAGTGAACTAATTTCTAAGAGCTTAGGGTATATTGCGTGTGAAGTCGTTAACTAAGGTTGAACATCGAGACTTCGATGACGATAGTGTCCGGTGCACAGTATCGCTGATCGATCATAAGTGGAGTTTTAAGGGAGAACCGAAAGGTCGAAGTGATTACTATGGGGGAGGAAGTTATTAATGGAACAAACATCCAAAGAAAAATCCCATTCCACTCTTACTCTCAGTATCAATGGTGATACCCACTTATTCGCCTTGGGAGAGGGCTGTCACGAGGTCTCTCCGTCTCACACCTTAGCTTTTACCCTCAGAGAGAGGTTAGGGCTTACGGGTACTAAAATTTCCTGTGATCGTGGTGCTTGTGGCTGCTGTACTGTGATGATGGACGGGAAAGCGGTCCTCTCCTGTATGCTCTTGACTGTAGAGTGTGAAGGAACGGTGATTTCTACAATTGAAGGTCTAGGAGATCCTATGACAGGATCCATTGATCCTATCCAGCAATCCTTTATCGACCATACGGCCTTCCAGTGCGGGTTCTGTACCCCGGGAATTATCATGAGCACCAAGGCCCTCCTTATCGAGAACCCCTTTCCCACAAGAGGGCAGGTCCAAGAAGCCCTCTCCGGGAATTTCTGTCGGTGTAACAGTCATTATCATGTCCTGGATGCGGTGATGGCAGTTGCCCGAAAGGACGGTTAAGAAATGAAAGACTACCGCTTTATTGGCAAATCCACTCCCCGCAAGGATGCACTCGACATCGTTACGGGCAAGACCAAGTTCATTAATGATTTTAGCGTCCCCAATATGCTCTACGCTAAGATCCTCAGAAGTCCTCTTCCTCATGCCCTCATCAAGAGTATCGATACTACCAAGGCGATGAATCTCCCTGGTGTGAAGGTCGTCCTCACCTACCAAGATATTCCCGACTGGATGGGGGGATTACCCCAACACGTTCGAGTCCTCGACAGTAAAGTCCGTTATGTTGGTGACGCAGTTGCCTTGGTAGCGGCTGAGACGGAGGAGATTGGAGAAGAGGCACTCCGCCTGATTGTGGTCGAGTACGAACCCCTTCCCGCAGTCTATGATGTAGATGAAGCTATACAACCCAAGGCACCGCAGTTGTATGAGCAGTTCCCGGGTAATGTCTTGCCGCGGGGAATCCGGGTGTTTGGACCCAACCCCCTTCAGGAGCTTGTCATTGGGGATATCGACCAGGGAATCGCAGAGGCCGATTTCATTGTTGAGGGAACCTATGCCTATGAGAATATACCCAATCCGCTGCCTCCGGAATCTCCTGGAGCAATCGCGGTTTGGGAAGGGACGGATACCTTAACAGTTTGGTCGGCATCCCAGGGTCCCCATATGCTCAAAGTTGCTCTTCAGAATTTTATGGGGAGGTCCACTAAGGTAAAGTCGATCGGGAGTCCCGTTGGAGGAAGTTATGGTTCAAAGTATATGTCTTGGCAGTATGTTTTTCCGGCCGCTGCGCTCGCCAAAGCGACAGGGAGGCCTGTCAAGATTTGTTACGGGAAGGCAGAACATTTGGCTGCCTTTTCAGTCCGCATCGGATCCCGCATTCATGGTAAGGTAGGCATGAAGATGGACGGCACCGTAACGTTCTTTGAGGGCGATTGGTTAGTTAACACCGGCGCCTTTTCAGAAGGGACTCAGGGTATGGTAGCAGTGGGGTGCGGTGAAGTGCAACTCATGCTGAAGTGTGCCAATTGGAATCTTAAACCCCAAGTGGTATGCACCAACAGAACAGCTTCAGGGCAGGTGCGAGGGTACGGCGGTCAAGAACTGAAATGCGCCTTGGTTCCCATCCTTACTCTGGGAATGGAAAAGGCTAACATTGATCCAGTCGATTTCTTCAAGAGGAATTATGTGAAACCAGGGGAAGGCTATTACTGGCGGGATGGAAAATGGTGGGTTTCTAAGGGAATCGACTTCACCAAGGCGATCGAAGAAGGCGCTAAAGCCTTCGGTTGGCAAGAAAAATGGCAAGGTTGGTTAAAACCTACATCTGTCATGGGTACAAAGCGGAGAGGCGTGGGAGTTGGAGTACACGGGAATGCTGATGTTGGGGAGGATGTATCCGAGGCCTTTGTGCGTCTTGATCCCGATGGTAAGGCTACAATCTACTCAGGCTTGGCGGAACATGGTACAGGTCAGCGCAGCAACATCTGTAAGTACGTGGCTGAGATTCTACAGCTTCCTCTTGACCGGATTTCTGTTACAGCGTCGGATTCAAGCATCAACCCCTTTGAGTTTGGACCTGTAGGTTCGAGGGGAACTTACGCCATAGGCAGTGCTGTAATAGCTGCCGCAGAAGATGCTAAAAAACAGCTTTTTGAAATAATGGCCCCAAAGTTTAATGAAATAATGGCTCCTAAGTATAATGTGACGTCGGAAGACTTGGAAACGGAAGACGGGATGGTCTACGTGAAAGGGAAACCCGAAGTAAGGCTCCCGTGGATCAAAGGGCTGCGCTATCATGGCACCTGTCTGGGTCGCGGCCGTTTCGAGCCTGATTTCACTCAACCCAACTTCATGATGATCTTTACCGAAGTGGAAGTTGATACTGAAACGGGCAAAGTTGATCTGATTAGAGTAGTAGCTGCTACCGACGTTGGACAGATCATTGATCCTCTTGGCATTACAAATCAGCTCAATGGCTGCCTGGGTTCTGCTGGTATCGATAGCGCTCTCTTCGAAGAGACGGTTTTAGATACACGGCTCGGACGTATCATGAACCCCAACATGATCGACTACAAGTGGCGTACCTTTGCAGAACTTCCCGAGATGGAACATGCAATCCTCGAAACACCCTTTCCCACCCATCGCTTCCATGCCATTGGCGTAGGTGAGATTGCCCCGTCTCCTGGGCCCTCTGCCGTTCTCATGGCCGTAACCAATGCCATAGGTGTGAGGATCCATGATTATCCACTAACCCCTGATAAGATCTTAAGTGCTTTAGGGAAGATAGATACTCTGAAAAAGGGGGGGAGAGGATGAAAACTTTTACTCATGTGAATGCTACTTCGGTGAATGAAGCGATACAACTGCTTGTCAAATACCAAGGAAGGGCCAAGCTTAATGCTGGGGGAACAGATCTCCTCGGTGTCTTAAAGGACCGTATTCTCCCTGACTATCCTCAAGTGATTATCAACCTCAAAACGATCCCTGACCTCAATTTTCTCGTGGAAGACGAAGCGGGGATATGTATAGGTGCCTTAACCCCTCTCATAGACATAATTAGCTCTCCCTTTATCGAAAAGACATATTCCCTTCTTAGAGAGGCAGTCATAACCGTCGCCTCTCCTCAGATTCGGAATATGGCGACGATCGGCGGTAATCTTTGTCAGGATACCCGTTGCTGGTACTATCGCTATCCCGACGAGATTGGAGGTATGATCAAGTGCTTCAGGAAAGGGGGAAAGACTTGTCCAGCCGTCGCAGGTGAGAACCGCTACCATGCGATTATGGGGGCAAAGAAATGCTATGCGGTCTGTCCCTCCGATACGGCTGTGGCACTAACCGTTCTTGATGCATCGCTTACTATAGTAGGTGGAGGAGGAACCCGAAATATCTCATTGGAGGAGTTCTTTACTCCCATGGGGAATGTACTTGCACCTGATGAGATGATAACGATGATTAATATTCCAAAGCCTTCCCCCGTTGCCAGACAAAATTTTCTTAAGTTCACCCTTAGGAAACCCATTGACTTCGCCATTGTTAGTGCTGCATCTCTCATCACAATAGATAAGGGGATCTGTATAGATGCCCGGATTATACTAGGGGCGGTAGCTCCCAAACCTATTCGGGTCATTGAGGCCGAGGAATTTTTAAGAGGGAAAGAATTGTCCGAAGAGATTGTAGCGGAAGCAGCGAGGCTCGCTCTGGTCGGAGCCAAGCCCCTTGCCAAAAATGCCTATAAGCTTGAGGTCGCCAAGACGCTGGTGAAGAGGGTAGTGAAGGGTCTATGAAAAAAAGGGGTAGAATCCAGGTGGGATTCTACCCCTTTTTCAGTGGGCTCTAATTGAGCGACGGCTTCAGTCTAGAAAACTTGAAATGAAATTAATAGTTTATTGAAGAATAGATAATGAAGCTTGAATATATATGAATGTTACTGTTACTCGCCGCTGCTTCCGTAGGGCTTTATTCCCAAGCCATGCTAAACGGGGCTATTGCAATGGAAAACATCCCTTTGCGAGATGTTTTTTGGGATTAGGGATCTGCATTGTCTTATTAATTAAGGCCAAGAAATTGCACAGTATTCTGTTAAAGGTTTTGTTACTACCTTTCAGTGATCAATTGATCCCTTTCGGAGATTATATGGAGGTTTGGCTGCTTTATTCTGATATGATGTATACAAAATATACATCATATTAATTGGGGGAAAAAGGATGAGCATTGGATCTTACGCTATAACTACAGATGTTATCAAGCAATGGGATCAAGGGCTTTTATTTAAGATCCTCGATAACATTGAAGACGTTGTAATGGTTCTTGATTCAGATACCACGATTGTTTATGCCAATGAGTCTTACGCCAAGATTTTGGGAGTACCGGTTCAAAAGGTCTTGGGGCGCAGGCTAGATTTGATCGAGCCCGAATGTCTGGCTATCAAAGTTTTGCGCTCAGGAAAAGTTAGTAACGAGCGGGACAATCTTTCTACAGTTGGTATTGATGTAATTGGACGTGCGTTTCCGCTTTTTGAAGGGGACCAGGTCGTAGGCTGTGTTTCAATTTTCAATAACATAACTAAAGTTGTTGAGTTGAGCAGGGAATTACAACGGACTAAGGGAGTAGCTGACTATTTGCAGGATCAGTTAAATCAGCGGACGCAGTTGCCTTTGTCCTTTAAAGAATATGTAGGGCAGAACAGTCGTTTGAGGGAAACCTTGAGGTTAGCGGCAAAAGTGGCTCGAACTGATAGTACAGTACTAATCTTGGGTGAAAGCGGAGTTGGTAAGGAAGTTTTAGCCAGGGCCATTCATAATTCCAGCCGGCGGAAGGATAAACCTTTGATTAAAGTTAACTGTGCGGCTATACCGGAGGCTTTGCTGGAAAGCGAGTTGTTCGGGTTTGAGGATGGGGCTTTTACAGGGGCAAAAAAGGGTGGCAAGCTAGGGAAATTTGAACTGGCTCACGGTGGGACCATTTTTTTGGATGAAATCGGTGATATGAGCATTAATATGCAGGCTAAGCTGTTGAGGGTATTACAGGAAAGAGAATTAGAACGGGTTGGAAGCACTAAGACCATAAGCTTGAATATAAGAGTGATTACGGCTACAAATCGTAATTTGGAAGAGATGATGAAGGAAGGGACTTTCCGCCGTGATTTGTATTATCGACTCAATATTGTGCCGCTATACTTATTGCCGTTGCGCGAACGTATGGATGACCTCTTCACTCTTGCCCAAAAGTTTCTTACTCAATACTCGGAGGAAGCTAATCAAGAGTTAACCCTTTCTCCACAAGTGATAAGGATTCTGCAGGCTCATGACTGGCCAGGCAATATTAGAGAATTGCAAAATGTCTTGGAGCACGCCAGCATTGTTCGAAGTGGTACGCAAATTGAAATCAAGCATTTACCGGGTTATTTGCGCCCAATTAATACTGAATGGGAACAGATCCAAGACAGGCCTTATGATTTAAAAGAAACTGTAGCTAAAGTTGAACGAGACTTAATGCTTGCGGTTTTGGCGAAGAGTAACAACAACCGGAGTGAAGCTATAAGAGAATTAGGTATTTCGCGCCGCGCCTTCTATGAAAAACTGTACAAGTATAATATAGCAAGCCAAGCGGAAAACAAATTCACCGATTAGCTGAGGCAGTCTCTCAGGGATAATTTGCAGCGTTAGAATAAATTATTAAATCTGAGGTGATACAAGAGATACTTGGTAATAAGGGCTAGCGTCAAAGGCAACTTGCAATGACAGCTAGCCTAATAAATTTCTTTTAAAATAATTTATGTACAAGAAAAGAGGAGGAAAATGAGAGTAACAGGTTAGGAACCTGCTTAAAAACGGAGATATTGTCAACCTAGGTAAAAAATGGCTGCTTAGACGTCTTAAAAAAATGCCAGCCTGTATTAGGAGCTTCTGTGATTACAACTATGATACGTATTGGCTGAAAACAAATCAAGGTTAAACTGAGGGTGTCTTTATAGTAGACAGGTGTAATTAACAAATTTAAGTTAAACTATCTACTAAATAGACAATTAACTTTATCCCCTGCGCTTTTTGGGCTATCCGGGGGGGCTTTTATACGATTACATAGTATAACAATCAGGCAGAATCAGTGCAACTACGGCATTTGTTTTCTTCCGAAGGCTCGGCACCAGCCAAGTTTTCTTAACTTCGGTGGTGGTTGGTATGATTTTTGCAAATAGATTGAATTAAATAAAATTATCTGAAAAATCTGCAGATTTCAGTCTTGTCAAAATCGTTGGGGGAAACTAAACAATACGAGGAGGAATAATAAATGCCTGTAGGAACTTATGAGAATTATGTCAATCGTTTAGAAAAGATGAAACCAAACGTGTATATCAATGGTCAGAAGCTCGATAGAACTGGTGATTGGATTAACGGCGGGCTATATGTCATAAAACAAACCTTTGACTGTGCCCACGATCCGGCTTATGAGGAGGTATGTACAGCAACATCCCACCTTACCGGCAAAAAAATCAACCGCTATACCCACATTCATCAAAGCATGGATGATTTGCTGAAGAAACAACGGATGACCAGACTGCTGTGTCACAGAGTGGGCGGGTGTATTCAACGATGTATGGGAAATGATGCCCTCAATGCCCTTGCCGTTGTTACCTATGATATGGATCAGGCTTGTGGCACTGAATACAATAAGAGATTCCTGAAATATTTAGAGTACTCCCAGGCCAACGACCTTGTCGCCAACTGTGCCCAGACCGACACAAAGGGTGACCGGATGAAGAGGCCGCATGAACAGGTCGACTCCGATCAGTATGTAAAGATTGTCGAGGTATTGCCCGATGGCATCATTGTCAGAGGGGCTAAGATCTGTAACTCGATAGCCCCTTATGCGGATGAAATCATCGTTTTGCCGACGCGTTTGATGGGCGTGAAGGACGCTGACTATGCCGTTTCCTTCGCCATTCCCTCGGACTGGGAGGGTGTTAAGCTAATAGCTCTACCTGGTGGTCATAGCAAGCGAAAATACTTGCCGGCGCCAATGGGTGAAGTGGGTGACGTGGAATCGATGACCATTTTTGACGATGTGTTCGTACCTAACGAAAGAGTATTCATGAACGGCAGAGAGAATCCTGAGGTTGTACAATATGCGGGCTACTTGGCCTTGATGTTCGCCCACTTTCATAGACACTCCTATACAGGCTGTAAAACAGCTGTTTCCGAAGTTCTGGCTAGCCAAGCGGCACTCGTGGCTGAATACAACGGAATTGAAAAGGCTGGACATGTTAAGGAAAAGATTTCTCACATCATCGGTACAGCAGAGCTTGTATTTGCGGCGGGACAGGCAAGTGCCTACCGTGGAGTAAAATTCCCGTCTGGCTCCTTTGTACCAGACGAAATTCTTACCAATGCTGGAAGACGATTAGCAGGTCAAGAGATTTACAACGAGTATAGTATCCTAGCCGACCTAGCAGGTGGGCTGAGTGCCACCCTACCTATGGAAGCGGAGTTCTTTGCTGAGGAAACTGGTCAGCTCGTCAACAAGTATATCAAGAGGAACCCGAATATTTCCTCCGAAGACACACATAGGTGCTTCCGGATGGTCGAGAACCAGCTGTGCTCGCATTTCTCCGGAGCTCAGATGGTAGCCGGAATGCACGGCGGTGGCTCCCCATTAATGGAAACTATCACCATGATGTCAAGGTACGATCTAGAAAGTCTAAAAAACATCGCCAAGTATCTGGCCGGAATTAATAAAGAGCTGCCCATATTTGAGAGAGAGACTGTAACCCCCAGAAAGATGTTAGATAAATTTAAAAATTCAGTAAAATAGATTGTACTATATCATAGGGGATAACCCTTGGGTGTCACTTTGCCTACCCAGGGGCTATCACGGAATAGTTGAGGAAATAGTAGTACGTGGACTCCTGTCTCTTTTGTATACAGATAGGGTAAGGTGAATCAATTGGATTGTATTAGATTGACTTACAAGATATTTTTCACAGGAGATTTTTTGCCAAGTCTGAGGAGATTTTGGCTTTTGGAGTAGGGGACATAATTTTTTTTATAAAAAAGTATTAGAATATTTAAAAAATTCCCACTTTCGCTCATAGAAAGGGGAGTCTTGGAAGTGGATAAAAAATATAGTTGGAGGGATAAGACATGAATTTACCGGTTAAGTTGTTGGCCCTAGCCAAATCACAAGGAGAAAGAGAAGCGTTGGTTTGGACACAAGGGTTATTAACCTACACTGAACTGGCAAAGACCATGGATTATCTGGCAGCTGGCCTGCAGAATCTTGGCTTGACTAAAGGGGATCGAGTTGCCTTGCAACTACTTAATGGACCGGAATTTGTGATTGCCTACTATGCAATTATGCGATTTGGTGGAGTCGTTGTGCCGTTAAATCCCCTGTATAAAGGAAGGGAGGTGGAGTATATCATAGCTGATTCAGGAGCTAAGGCTTTGATTACTGCGCCTGCCTTTGTAGCGGCGATCGAGGGAGTTAGGGCTAATCTAGCGGAGTTTCGCCATTTGATTGTGACGGATGGAGAAGAGGGACCTGATAGTATCCTATTAAAGGATTTGTATTTAGCAACGGAAACAGTCTTTCCAGAATTAACGGAGAACGAATTGGCGGAAATTATCTACACCTCTGGAACTACAGGTCGACCCAAGGGAGCCATGTTAAGTCATAAAAACCTCTACTCAAGTGCCAGCATTATTGGCAAGGACATGCGATTATCTCAAGCGGAGAGAACCCTGATTGTTACTCCATTGTTTCATATTGCTCCTCAAAGCTCTTTTCTGAATTGTACTTTGATTTATGGAGGTACCTGCTACCTTAAAGAGCGTTGGACGAACGCAGATGACATACTTGAAACAATACAGAGTTTGAAAATCACCTACTTTTTTGCTGTCCCCACTATGTACGCCTTTATGTTGGATTCGCCTAAATTAAAGGGCTGCAACCTTTCATCTTTGAGAGTACCTTTTACGGGTGGGGCCTCCTTGCCCGTAGAGATTCTTAAAAAGTGGAAAGAAATAACTGGGGCTGATATAGTCGAAGGCTATGGTTTATCAGAAACGTCATCGGGATGCACCAGGAACCTACTCTTCGGTATAAAAAAACCTGGGTCGGCAGGGGTAGCCTACCCAACTATGGAGGTAAAGATTTTTGACGAACAGGAACGTGAATTGCCCTCCGGCCAGGTTGGGGAAATAGTAGTTCGAGGACCTAATGTTATGCAAGGGTATTGGAATAACCCTGAAGCAACGGAGCAAGCATTACGCAACCAGTGGTTACATACCGAGGATTTAGCTTATAAGGATGATGACGGTTACATATTTATTGTTGACCGTAAAAAAGACATGATCATACGGGGTGGTATTAATATTTACCCGAGAGAAATAGAAGAGATAATTTATCGATATCCAGGGATATTGGAAGTGGCCGTGATAGGGGTCCCAGACAAGGTAATGGGAGAGGAAGTACAGGCTTATATTACATTAAAGGTTGGTGCTGACATTGATCTTGAAGCACTTCGGGGCTTTTGCAAACAAGAAATGATTCACTATAAAATACCAAAGAGTTTTATAATCCTTGATCAGTTACCGAAAACTGTCAGCGGTAAGACTCTAAAGACTGAGCTGAGGAAAAATGCTAAAGCAGAAGCTTGGAGTCTTCACGAAGGGAGGTTAGACTATGAAAGCTCTGGTTTACCGGGGTTTAGGTGATATTCGTGTGGAAAATGTGCCAAAACCAGAAATCCAGGGACCGGAGGATGCTATTGTGCGGGTTACCACGACGAGTATTTGTGGTAGTGATTTGCACATCCTGCACGGTTTATTGAGAGTGGAACCTGGAACGGTTATCGGTCATGAATTTGTAGGTATTGTAGAAGAAGTAGGTTCAGCTGTAACCAAGTTTAAGCCTGGGGATAGAGTATTAAGCATGGCGGCGGTTAATTGTGGGCGGTGTCGTGCCTGCCGTAATAGACTTCTATTCGCCTGCGAAAACGGGGGCGCATATGGATGTGGTCCAAAGATGGGTAACCTCCAGGGGGTTCAGGCGGAGTATGCCCGTGTATTGTATGCAGATGAAACCTTGGAAAAGATACCAGAAGGTCTGACTGATGAACAGGTGCTCTTTGTCGGGGATATCCTTGCCACCGCGTACACGGGTGTGGTGGGAGTAAACCCGGATGGAAGGGGAATTCAGCCTGGGAGTGTAGTTGCTATTTTTGGCTCTGGACCTGTGGGACTGTGCGCAGTAGCGGTAGCGCGACTTTTTGGTGCATCTCAAGTTATTGCCTTGGATAGAGAGGACTATCGATTGGCAATGGCAACTCGTTTGGGAGCAGATAAGGTGTTTAATGTTTCGCAGGTGGACACGAAAGCGGCCATTATGGACCTCACTGATGGATGGGGTGCAGACTTGGTTGTTGAAGCTGTCGGTAGTCCGGAATCCTTAGTGAACTGCTTAGCTACAGTAGCTATCGGTGGGACAGTGTCCGTCATAGGAGTTATTTCACGACCGGTGGAAGTGCCGTTTCATAAGCTTTTGTTAAAGAATATCACGATGCAGACTGGACTTGGCAATTTCATTCATACCAAACGATTGATCAGCCTTATTCAGGCTGGCAAACTTGATCTGACTCCTTTAATTACTCACTGTTTTCCCCTGAAGGAGGCCGCGAAAGGGTATGAACTCTTTGAAAAGAGGCTGGACGGAGCCATAAAGGTGGTACTTAAACCTTAATCATATTCTGTAGGACCGCCTCTAAATTACTAACATTCGACTAGAAGGATATGGCCTGGTACAGAAAAGCTATGGGAAACATGTGAAATATTTTGACTGAGGGGGATCGTGAAAGTGGCTAAATCAATCCATTCTATGTTTTCTTTAGATGGAAAGGTTGCTCTGATTACTGGCGCAAGCAGGGGGATTGGGGAGGAGATTGCCAGTGTTTACTCAATGGCGGGGGCTAAGGTGGTTATATGTAGCCGTAAGCCTGAAGGGGTAAAAGAGGCTGCGGAAAGGATCAGATTATTCGGGACACTCTCCGAAAAGGGTGCGTCCCCATGCCTTAATAATGAGCAGAATGTTTTAGGGATAGTGGCTAATGTTTTAGTACCGGAAGATAGAAAAAAATTAGTTGAGGCGACCATGGACTGGGCTGGTCGGATAGATATACTAGTTAACAACGCTGGTGCAAATCCCAGTCAAGGACCTTTAACTGATTTAACTGAACTGGCGTGGGATAAAGTTTTCGAGGTCAATTTAAAGGCGTCACTTTTTCTTTCGCAATTGGTTTACCATGCCTGGATGAAGACCCATGGGGGCGTGATTATTAACGTCGCTTCCGTTGGAGGATTTCTAACCACCCCGGGTATAAATGCTTATAACGTTTCTAAGGCAGGGCTGATACATCTTACCCGTAGTTTGGCAAGAGAATGGGGACAAGATGGTATCAGGGTTAATGCCCTCGCTCCCGGTCTCATCAAGACAAAGTTCAGCCAAGTTATTTGGGACAGTCCGAAGGGGCCGCAGATGTTTGAAAGACACCCTATACCCCGTGTCGGTGAGGTGGAGGATATCGATGGCGCTGCTCTGTTGTTGGCATCGTCTGCATCATCTTTTATGACAGGGCACACTTTGGTTGTTGATGGGGGACAGTTACTATGTATCTCAGGTTGAAATGCTGTTTTTAGACATTCCTTATAATCAGAGGCGGCGGAGCGTCTGTCATAAATATTGAAAGGGGTATAAAAAGAATAACTAAGGAGGTGATTGCTAAGGATGGAGAATACCTGAATTTGCAGGAAAGGTTATTTTTTGGATTTAATAGTCCAAACAAATTTAGGGGTAACAGGTTTAGAGATTCTGTAATGGAAACATTAAAATTCTATTAAAAAAGGAGAATTTTAAAATGAAAAAAAATATATTTTCAATTTCTTTAGTATTATTGTTAGTTATGAGCATGGTTGGCTGCATGGCACAAAAACCAACAGTATCCCAAAACTCTAATCCGACGTCAACAATTGAAGCTTCTGCTCCGGTATTTAACCTGAAATTACAAGCTCACCTCTCTGGGGCACAGTTAGAGCGTTTGATAGGGCCTACTCTTAAACTAATTGAGAAAGAGACTAATGGGACAGTCAAGATCACGCCGTACGGTGGAGGGGTACTGATGCCGGTGCCGGAAATGCTTAGAGCCTTAACAACGGGATCTCTTGATATGGCAATGTTTGCTGAAGGATATTTTTCTGGTGTAATACCTGTAAGCGAAATTGGCCAAGGTTTACCGTACGGCTACAGAAATTTACATGAAGCCTGGATTTTCATGTGGCAAAGAGGATATTTGGATATACTGCGGCAAGAATATGCTAAGCAAAATGTGCACGTAATTCCCTTTGAAGCATTTAACGTTGGCTTGATGACTAAAAAGCCGATTGAACGGTTTGGTGATCTAAAAGGGTTGAAGTTAAGGTCTGGTGGCGGAATGAGTATGTGGGAGTCGGAGGCTGGAAGCTCAGTTGTTATGATACCAGGGGCTGAGCTATACACCGCCTTGGCTACTGGTGTTATTGATGGAGCTAGTTGGGGTGACGCAGGGCCAATGTATGAGATGAAGTTTCAGGAGGTCTTAAAAAATTACATGCTACCTGATCCAGTACAGGGAGCATGGAACAATTTGTATTTTAACATGGATGTGTGGAATAAGTTCACTCCTGGACAAAGAAAGGCCATTGAAGCAGCTGTTTTAAATGGTAGTAGGGCAGGTTCAGAGCAAACTCGGACTATGTACAATAGAGCTCTTGATAGTATGGTTGAGGACTTTGGTGTTAAAGTGAACACATTATCAGAAGAAGAGCAAGCAAAAGGGAAGGAAGCTGCGATTAAGGTCTGGGATAAAATAGCAGCAAAAGACCCAATTAACGCAAAGGTAATATCTATGCTTAAGGAATTTCACAAGGAAAGATTGGATGCGAAAAACGTCTCGCCTAAATTTGGCGATTTGTCATGGTAAGAAGTTGATTAGTCGGGGGGAGTATCCACTGCTCCCCTCGAAATATTAGTCAATAACGGGAGGTGCACTGTGAGAATAATTTTGCATTACCTTGACTTTGTTAGTGAGTGGACAGGAAAACTCATTTCTTTTCTGATAATTGTGCTGAGCCTAGTGATTGGTTATGAAGTAATAGCAAGGTATTTATTGAATGCCCCTACTATTTGGGTCCATGAGGCTTCAGGAATGTTGTTTGGAACTTACATTGTACTTGGTGGGGCTTACGTTTTATCTATCGGAGGACATGTTAATATGGACTTAGTTTACAATCGGCTCTCCATAAGGCAACAAGCCTTGTTAGACATTATTACGTTTTGGGTTTTCGCTGCCTTTTGCGTAACGCTAATCTGGACAGGATGGGAAAGGGCTTGGTACTCTATAAAAGTTATGGAAAAATCTGCAAGTATATGGGGTCCGCCTCTCTATCCGATAAAACTGGTGCTGCCCATAGGGGCTTTTCTCCTACTGCTTCAAGGGATTGCTAAATTCGCCCGGGACGTCATCACTTTAGTTAAGGGGGAGCGAGCTAATGAGCGTTAGTGCGGTTTCACTTCTTTTGTTTGCTTTGCTTATTGTACTTCTGATTTCAGGATTGCCTCTAGCTTTCGTCATGGGAGGGCTTGCTACTATATTTTCGTATTTACTGTTGGGACCCAAAGCCTTAGCTACTATTTCAAGTACCGCCTATGGCGTAATGGATAATTTTGTTATTATTGCTATCCCTTTGTTCATCTTTATGGGAGTAATTCTCCAGCGCTCAGGCATAGCCGAAGATGCCTATGATTTGATGTATAAATGGTTGGGTGGCATTAGAGGAGGCTTAGCCATTGGGACTGTAGGAGTCTGCACCATATTTGCAGCTCTGACTGGAACAAGTGCTGCTGCTACCGTATCAATGGGGATTATTGCCCTTCCAGCTATGCTTAAACGCGGTTACGACAAGCATTTGGCTATTGGTTGTATTTGTGCAGGGGGAACTTTGGGAGTACTTATCCCACCTAGTGTATTAATGATTATTTACGGGGTTTTTGGGTCGGAGTCAATAGGAAGGCTGTTCGCCGGAGGTATCTTTTCTGGTTTCTTGATGGCCTTTCTATTCATAGTCTATATAGCTGTAAGAGCCTACTTGCAACCTCAACTAGCCCCAGCTATCCCACCTGATGAGAAAGTTACTTGGAGGGAAAAGTTCTTAGCCTTACGAGGATTGATTCTCCCCTTGCTCCTTATTTTTGGGGTTTTAGGTTCAATTTTTTTGGGTGTTGCTACTCCTACGGAAGCTGCCGCCATTGGTGGTTTAGGCAGTCTCCTATGCGCTGCGATTCGTTATAGACTCACTTGGTCAGTTCTCAAAGATAGTTGCTACCAAACGTTACAACTCTCTGGAATGGTCGTATGGATTATCATTGGGAGTGCAGCCTTTACGTCCCTTTATGCTGCTGTAGGAGCAGTACAGTTCGCACAAGAGGCGTTAGCAGTACTGCCACTATCACCGTATATTATTTTGGCAGGAATAATGTTTCTCTTATTTATCTTGGGTATGTTTCTGGATCCTGGTGCTATCATAATGCTTACTGTTCCGATTTTTGTCCCTATTATAAAAACGTTAGGGTTTGACCCGGTTTGGTTCGGTGTTCTTTTCATCGTCAATATGCAGATTGGTTACTTGACCCCTCCTTTTGGTTTCAGTCTATTCTATATGAAACGAATTGTCCCAGAAGGTGTAACGATGGGAGATATATACCGGTCGGTCTTTCCCTTCGTCCTAATTATGATAGCTAGCTTAATACTATTTGTGATATTTCCTGAGATAATTTTGTGGCTTCCAAATCGGATCTTAAACTGAGAAATTGAGGTTTATTGTGTGATGGAGAAAAGAAGCATTTTTAGGAGGATTTACGATGAAAATCCGCACAATTGGAATTGTTGGCACTGGAACTATGGGAACAGGTATTGCTCATATAGCCGCTATGGCAGGATATGATGTAATCATGCGGGATATTGACATGACGTTTATTGATCGTGCCGTAGCTAATATGGATAAGTTTATGGCGCGTACCGTAGAAAAAGGGAAGATGACCGAGGAGGTACGACAGGCAACTTTAGGTAGGCTTAAAAAGACTACTGCGCTGGAGGATATGTCTGCTGCTGATTTCATAATCGAGGTTGTTTTAGAGAAGATGGATCTGAAGAAAGAGGTGTTTCAGACCCTTAATAAGGTGTGCAGACCTGAGGTTATCCTTGCAACTAATACTTCTTCCATGTCGATCACGGAAATTGCAACTGCTTCCGGTCGCCCAGACAAAGTCTGCGGCATGCACTTCTTTAATCCAGCTCAGATTATGCGCTTAGTGGAAATTATCCGTGGTGCGCAAAGTTCAGACGAAACGATAGCTGATGCAACTGATTTAGCTCGCGCTTTCGGCAAGACAACGGTTGAGGTTAAAAAGGATTCTCCAGGATTCATAGTCAACCGGATTTTGATGCCCCAGATGGTAGAAGCAGCTCGGCTCCTGCAGGAAGGGGTTGCTTCTGTCGAAGACATCGATACGGCTGTAAAGCTTGGACTCAACTATCCTATGGGAATGATGGAACTGTTTGATTTTGGCGGAATTGATCTTGCCTATTTTGTTATGGAATATTTTGCGGATGAATTCAGCGATAACCAGTACGCTGCACCGCAGATAATCAAACAAATGTGCAGAGCAGGTAAGCATGGTCGGAAGAGCGGAGAAGGTTTCTATAAGTATTAGGAGAGATACTGTATGGACAGTATCTCTTCGGGAAAAGCCTAAATTGTCTATGTAATGCTATAATCCCCCAGGGCTTCCGGTTGCACGTCAGGCCAGGGATAGTAAGGTTTACTCTATTTGGGAAGGTACTAATTTCATTCAGGCTTTGGATTTAGTGAGCCGCAAATGGAAACTAGATAATGGCAGTATTTTCAACGAGTGGCTCGTTGAGCTTGAACAATTCATTAACTTAAATAGGGGAGGGGGAGGTGATAAACCCACATTCCGCGGGTGTGACCTGTTGATGAATAGTTTTTTATTGTCATAGATGTAATAATGAGGAATGTGCAATAGAATATCTTTCGCTTGAATTATGCTCATTGAGCGTTATCACTTGATTATTCGATTGTACGTTATCCTCTTTTGCAAGTGAATTAATGGTTCATTTATTAGGTTTGTAGGTTTTTATGGGGTTTTTAATAATAGCTGGACAAACTGAGCCCTGTAATTTATGATGTTATCAAAAGTCTGTAAAAAGAGGGATGGCATCATGAAAATAAATGAATCAAAGAAGAGTACACCGACCCTGAAGATTAGTTTTTTAATGGCCATGGCGAACAAATTTCTTGAGAATATCGGCTTTACTGGGATTATCAACAATCAAACCGACGAGGGGACGAAGAGTCGTTCTAATATGGACACCGGAAACTTAGCCAAAGCCATCATTTTATCGACATTCTATAGCATGAGAGCCCCTCTTTACAAAATTGAACGTCGATTTAATCACAATGAGGTGGATGTCGAGTACTTCTTTGGTAAAAATGCCAAAGTCGGATCCCTCAATGATGACGCGTTGGGGGATTGCCTTGATAAAATTGCAGCTGCCGGAGATGAAACGCTCTTTAAATCCGTTGTGTTAAGTGCCCATACCACGTATGATATTGCCTTTAAGAGGCTACATGCCGATACCACCACCGTCTCCTTTTATGGGGAATACGCTGACGAAGAACCCCAAGTTTTTGATAACGCATTAGACATTGAGTCAGGACAAGAGCCTCGTGAAGAAAGCCAGATGGCAGAGAACACCACTCTAAACATTACACAGGGATATAACAAGGACCATCGGCATGAATGCCCCCAAGTGGTCGTGGGCAAGATCGTTAACGAACATGGCATACCGCTCGCTGCAAAAGTTATGGATGGGAACACTTCGGATATTGAATGGAACAAAATGGCGATTGATCTTGTCCATGATTTACAGGAAAACGGCTTGAACCAAGGGATTTATATAGCGGATTCAAAGCTGATGACAACGGATCTGGTCAGAAAAATGCTCCAAAAGCCCAAGGGAATCCAATTTATTTCAAGGTGTCCGGCGAACTTCTATCATAAATTGGAAAGCAGAATGGTAGAACGAGCCTATACAGAGAACCAGTGGCAGGATATTGGAGTCCTGGGCAAAAGCAAAAAGGCTTGCAACTATTGCGTGCAAGGGTTTAGCGAGCGATTTGAGGAAACCGATTTGCGTGTCATCGTGGTCCAGACTTCCGCAGGGGAATCCCGATATAACAATAAATTGGAGAGACAGCGCAACATCCTGGAGACGGCCATTGAAGATAGTTCGAAAAAGAGCTTTGCCTGTGAAGCAGATGCCGTAGCGGAATGGGATCGGTTTAGCAAAAAGCACAGTAAGCTTGCCTATGTGTGTCAGGTCGTATTTGAAGAGACAAAGACCCTGAAACGCAGACCGGGTAGACCTTCGTTGAAAGTGGAGGTTCCAAATGAATACAAATCGACTTGGAAAATCCATATCACTCTGGCAGGACTTGACGAAGAAAAGGCTAAAACACTGAAAGAATCTGAACAATCTTTCGTGCTGGTTTCCAATGTACCCGTTGAAGAAGCTTCAGATAAGGATATTGTTGCCTATTACAAAGATCAGATGGTGGTTGAGATAGATTTCAGATACTACAAAGAACCCTGCCTCGCATCGGTTATTTTCTTAAAGCATCCTCATCGAGTGAGGGCTCTGATGATGCTATTAAACGTATCCTTGCTGATACGAGCTTTAATTCAATATAAACTGAGAAAAGGACGCAAAGAATGGACAGGTGAACTCCCCAAAATTGGCTATAACGGGGCAAAGCTTCAGGATGCCCCGACCTTTGCTTTCTTACAGTATGCTTTAGAGGAGATGCATTTTATAAAGATTGGACATGAAGAATACACTTTTTATCTTGATGATAGCTTAAATACACTAAGGGGCATGACGCTATTAAAGATAATGGGTATGGAACCCAAGGACTTAATGGAATAAATTAACTATTTATTTTCTCAGAATGAGCGCGGAATGTGGGGATAAAGATAATTGGCAAAGATTTAATTGGTCGGGAAAGCGAACCAGTTAGAGTAAGGATCGAGGCAGATGCAGTCCGCAGGTTCGCCGAAACGGTAGGTATTCCCTTTGGAAATCGGGTGCCTCCAACTTTCTTTGCAACCTTTATGAAAGGTAGTATAGAAGGGGTTGATCTATTTCAACCTGGAACAATTCACGGTGAACAAAAATTCACTTATTTTCAACCGGTTTCAATCGGTGACAATATAGTCTATACTCGTCGGATCAAAGATGTTTTTGAACGGTCCGGCAAGGTTGGTAAAATGACTTATGTTATATTTGAGACAACAGCGTTCAATCATGTGGGGGAACAGGTTTTTTCAATGAGTTCAACAGTGAGTTTCTCGGATCATGGGGATGAAATTTGAATTGAAATAAGCTGATAGAAAATTAGAAGGCTACCGATATTATGCTGTATCGGTAGCCTCCTTTAGGGCTTACTTGAATCAATTAAGTTAGCGGGCGCCTAAATCATAGGGAGTCTGCTGATAGACAAAGTAATTTAACCAGTTTTGAAATAGCAAGCTTGTATGTGAGCGCCAATTATGGATTGGCGTTTTAGTAGGGTCATCATTAGGAAAATATCCAATCGGAAGAGCAATGGAAAGCCCTTTAGCGATGTCCCGGTCGTATTCCTCTTTTAGCGTTAACGTATCATACTCCGAGTGCCCTGTTACAAACACTTGGCGCCCGTCTTTAGAAACCACAATGTAAAGCCCCGCTTCATCTGACTCCGATAAAATCTCTAATTCGGAGTGTGTTTCAAGGTCGCTGCGCTTGACTTCCGTATGGCGAGAGTGGGGGACGAAGAACTCATCGTCAAAACCGCGCAGCAGTTGCATGCCGTTTAAGCTACGCTTGTTCACATTGTGCTTAAAGATTCCAAACATCTTTTCAGTGAGTGGGTATTTTGGAATACCATAATGGTGATACAGCCCTGCCTGAGCCCCCCAGCAGATGTGGAAGGTGGAGGTTACATGAGTTTTCGTCCACTCCATAATGGTTTTGAATTCTTCCCAGTAGGAGACTTCCTCAAATTCCAGATGCTCTACTGGTGCCCCAGTGATGATCATACCATCGAATTTTTGCCCTTTGATTTCACTAAAGCTTTTGTAAAAGGAATCTAAATGTTCTTGCGCGGTATTCTTAGAAACGTGAGAATCAATATGCAAAAGCACAATTTCGACTTGCAAAGGGGAATTTCCAAGTAATCTCAAGAGTTGTATTTCGGTTGTTTCCTTGCGAGGCATAAGGTTGAGTATTACAATTTTTAAGGGACGGATATCTTGGTGAAAGGCGCGTTCTTCTCCCATCACAAAGATGTTTTCCTGATTTAAAATCTCTAAAGCAGGTAAGTTTTCAGGTATTTTGATAGGCATGTATCTAAACTCCCCTTTTCGAGGTTGAGGTTCGATGCACGAAGTCCGATATTCGAGATCCAACTAGCGCACATCGATTCGCCCATTTTTTTAGTTGTGAAGACTGTATGAACTGATATCGCGCAAGGTTACTTAAGTTTAAGTTTCTTAGCTTCTTAAGCTCCTTGACTTGCCTGAAGAGCTTGATCCAGATCATATAGGAGATCATCAATGGTTTCTATACCAATGGAAAGACGAATCATATCAGGGGATACCCCTGCAAGACGTTGTGAAGCCTCATCGAGTTGTTGATGGGTGGTACTTGCCGGATGAATGACTAAGGATTTGGCATCCCCCACGTTTGCCAAATGAGAAAACAGTTTGAGACTGTTAATGAATTTTTTGCCTTCGTTCAGGCCACCTTTAAGACCAAAGGTGAAGATTGCTCCAGATCCCAGGGGTAAATATTTTTTAGCGAGGGTGTGATAAGGACTCTTGGCAAGCCCTGGATAGTTAACCCAAGTCACTAAGTCGTGCTGGTCAAGGAATTCTGCAATTTTTTGAGCATTGGCAACATGCCGTTCCATGCGTAAGGGAAGTGTTTCTAGTCCTTGTAAGAACAAAAAGGAGTTAAAAGGGGAAAGGGCTGCACCGGTGTCGCGTAAGAGGGATACTCTCGCTTTGATGATATAAGCAGCATTACCACAGGCTTCTGTAAAAATTATGCCGTGGTAGCTCGGATCTGGTTGACTGAGACCTAGGAACTTACCGTTGTTCCAGTCGAATTTTCCAGAGTCGACAATGACTCCTCCTATCGAAGTACCATGGCCACCAATGAATTTGGTGGCAGAATGCACCACAATGTCCGCTCCGTGCTCGATTGGACGGCACAAGTAGGGTGAGGCAAAGGTATTGTCAACGATCAGGGGAAGGCCGTTTTCATGAGCAATTTGAGCAATCGTTTCTAGATCGGCAACATTGATGAGCGGATTTCCGATAGTTTCAGTATACAAGGCTTTTGTTTTATCCGTGATTTTTGCGCGGAACTCTTCTGGTTTGTCGACGTCTACGAAGTGAACTTTGATGCCAAGTTTAGCAAACGTGTAGGCGAATAAAGTGTAAGTGCCTCCGTAAAGGGAACTGGAAGCGACAATTTCATCCCCTGCTTGTACGATGTTTAAAAGTGCGTAGGTAATAGCTGCTTGGCCGGACGCAGTCGCAAGCGCTCCAACTCCCCCTTCAAGAAGGGCGATGCGTTGTTCAAAGACGTCTTGAGTAGGATTCATAATTCGAGTGTAAATATTGCCAGGTTCTTTTAAGGCAAATAAATTAGCAGCATGGTCACTGTCATTGAAGACGAAAGAGGATGTCTGGTAGATAGGAACGGCACGCGAATTGGTTGCCGAATCTGGGCTTTGCCCTCCGTGTAAGGAAATTGTTTCAATACCTAGTTGTCGATTTTCAGTCATGATAATTCCTCCCGTTATTTTTTGGTTTGTGGCAGCATATAGGGATCGTTTGAATTGAGAGAGGGCTGTTGAGGTGTTTGATAAATAAAAAACGACCCACTTCAAGAGAAGCGGCCGTTATGATATTTAACACGCTACTCTCATCTCTCAGAACCTATGGTTCTGTTGGAATTAGCACCTCATAGCTTGCACTATCGGTTGCCGGGCATCATTGGGCCAGTCCCTCCGCCACTCTTGATAAGAGAAATTCAATATTTAGTTGTTGAGGATAATGATACTATAAATCAAATCAGCGCCTGTGTCAACAGATAGCGATTGCCAATTTGTGTTATACAATTTAAGGGGTTGAAAAGCTACTTAGGATTAAAAAATCACTTAGAATTATGGTTTTGATAAAGAGTACACAGGGGCGGATTTTTGCTTTAATGATGCGGGGAAGGCTATGAACGTGATTTCGGAGCTTAGATTAAGCGCGCCAAACCTACCCCTAAAGCCACGCCTGTAAACCCTACGACAATGCTTAGTAAGGTATATAATCCTGCCGTCATGAAGCTCCCGCCTTCAAGCAAAGCAATAACCTCATAACCAAAGGTGGAGAAGGTTGTAAAAGCACCTAAGAAACCGACACCGATTCCTAGTCGCCAAAGAGGATTAACGTTTAAGCGCTCAATAAATAAAATATGCAAGAAGCCCAAGAGAAAGGCGCCGGTAATATTAATAAGAAAGGTGTGCAGCGGGAATCCCTGATCCCATTTATTCGAAATCCATATCCCAAGGGCATAGCGGGACAATGCTCCGAGAGCGCCCCCTACGGCAATGACTAAAATGTTAGGCATTAGTCTACCTCATTTCTGAAAATCTCAATGATTTAGTGCACTTCTATCATATTACATGAGCTAAGTGGTAACAAGCATCATGTTCTAATGGTTACTTATTTAATCCCCTGACCTGAACGGATATTTATCAACAGAAAAGGGAAAATTGTAAGGAGTAGGATGTTGTAAAATTGTGTGAAAAGAAGTATCATTATACAAATATATCACTCAGAGATCTAGAAACTAGAGGTGTAAGTTTTGAAAAACGATCCCTTAAAAACCTTCGTAACCGTAGTCGAGCACAAGAACTTCTCTCGTGCAGCTGAGGAACTCTATCTATCCCATCCCGATGTCAGTATGCAAATCCAGAGTTTAGAAGAAGAACTTGATACAAAGCTGGTTATTAGTTCGTCAAACCATTTGGAACTTACTCAATCGGGCGAGATATACTATGGTTATGCTAAACAAATTTTGCATTTACAGGATAAGGCTAAACAGGAAATCAAGCAGATATCAAATGTAGTTACAGGGACTTTGAAGGTGGGAGCAAGCTATACAATCGGAGAATATCTTTTGCCCTTTGCAGTGGCTGAATTTGCGGCTCAATATCCGAGAGTAGAGATTGAAACGTCAATCGCCAACACGAGAGAGATAATTCAAGCGGTTCAAGCTAAGTACTTAGACATTGCTCTTGTAGAAGGAGAAGTCGATCATCCAAACATTTTTGTCCGCCCATTTTTGGATGATGAAATTATTTTATTAGTACCAAACCAACATCCCTTAGCAACGCTCCCCATTGTTACGACAGAGCTTCTCCAAGACCAAGTCTGGATTCTCAGAGAAAGCGGTTCCGGAACTCGTGCGTTCAGTGATAAGCTTTTCCATGAATGGGGAATCAATGTCCGAAAATCTTATATCTTTGGTAGTGGTCAAGCCATCAAGCAGGCTGTTACAGCAGGTTTAGGAATTGCTCTCGTCTCACGTTGGATCGTGAGAAAAGAGTTAAATGCCAAGGAATTAAAGACGATCAGAATTAAAGGTAAGCGTCTTAGTCGTTCATTTTACGTAATAGTGTCGAAAAGTCACGAAACCTCCGAGGCTTTGGAAGTTTTCACGGAGCAACTATTTACCCATGAATCAATTTCTTCGTTTAAAAAAATAGGCAAAAGAGGAATTGACGCCTAATTTGAGTCAAGAGAGTCAAGCTGATTACCTTTCGATGGTAGTCGGCTTTTTTGTACTATCAGAAAGTGAGGATTAAAAATGTTACTTTCAAAAATGCTTAAATGCAAGAGTAACGTTTAATGAAGGATTAAGGATGATGAAGTGAAGTGAGTAACATTAGGATTTTCATCGATTTTGGCAGCACGTTCACTAAAGTGGTAGCCTTCGACCTGGACGGGGAGGAACTAGTCTCGCGGGTACAAATCCCTTCAACTGTGGACAGCGATATCACGATCGGGCTTGAGGAAGCTATTGTGAAGGGACTGGTGCCGAGCGTCCCTTATTCAGGCACAGGATTTAAACGTTGCGGAATTGTAGGAAAAGAAGTATTATCTTTGGTAGTGGTCAAGCCTTTAAACAGGCTGTTATCGCGGGTTTAGGAATTGTCCTTGTCTCACGTTAGATC
Source organism: Desulfosporosinus burensis (assembly GCF_054657535.1). NCBI lineage: Bacteria > Bacillati > Bacillota > Clostridia > Eubacteriales > Desulfitobacteriaceae > Desulfosporosinus > Desulfosporosinus burensis. The sequence goes on along the minus strand of NZ_BAAHYN010000004.1, from coordinate 22,926 downwards.
GTGCAAAAAGAGTTAAATGCCAATACATAATCAATCGCGAAGTAGTCAGATCATAACGTAACAATTATTTGTACGGTATTTGTTGAATGTAATAATTGTTAATGAAATAACAAATTATAATATTAAGCATGAAATAACTACATGTTAAAGGCTCCCTTATTATGGTGATGCAGGAGGATAGTATGATGTCCGATCCCTTAAAAATCTTTATTACCGTAGTCGAGCAAAAGAATTTCTCCCGTGCTGCTGAAGAACTTTATTTATCCCAACCCAGTGTCAGTTTGCAAATTCGGAATTTAGAAAATGAACTTGGCACAAAACTCATAAATCGTTCGCCAAAACATTTGGAACTTACTCAATCAGGCGAGATTTTCTATGGATATGCTAAGAACATCTTGCTTTTATATGATAAGGCCAAAGAGGAAATTGACCAGTTATCGAATGTGGTCACAGGGGGATTGAAAGTTGGGGCAAGCAATACGATTGGAGAGTATATTTTACCCATTGTATTGACTGAATTTGCGGCTCAGTTTCCGAAGGTAGGCATTGAAACCTCAATCTCTAATACGGAGGAGATTAGTCAAGCAGTTCGAGCTAACCATTTGGACCTTGCCCTTGTGGAAGGAGAAGTCAGTCATTCAGATTTTGTTATCCGTCCTTTGATGGAGGATGAGATTATTTTAGTGGTACCTAATCAACATGCCTTGGCTAGATTGCCAATCGTTACCGCAGATCATCTGCAGGATCAAGTGTGGATCTTGAGAGAAAGCGGCTCTGGAACCCGAGCCTTCAGCGACAAGCTGATCAAAGATCGAGGAATTCAGGTCAAAAAATCCTATATAATTGGAAGTGGTCAAGCCGTCAAGCAGGCTGTCATAGCTGGGCTAGGGATTGCCCTTGTCTCTAGTTGGATCGTCCGCAAAGAATTGAAGACTGGAGAACTGACGGCGATCCGGATAAAGGGAAGCGGTTAACTCGTTTTTTTTCGTTAATAAAATCAAAGAACCACGAACAGTCTAAGGCAATGGAAGTTTTTACGGAACAACTTTTCACTCATGAGCTACTAACTTACCCGAATAAATTAGGCCACAAGGGAATTGAAGCCTAATGTAAGACAAGAGAGTCTAGCTGATTACCTTTCAAGGTAGTCGGCTTTTTTGCCATCCATGGCAGTTACCTAAGTTTTCAGAACTTGGCGCCAACGGAGTTCTTTGCCTGATGTCTGACAGTACAAATGTAGTAGAAAAAAGATACTGAAATGTATTATGTATAAGGTTTTAACGGATAGCATTGAAGTGAGGGTGGCATGCGTCTTGACTCGGTATGATATAATACCATTGTAAAAAAAGTAAGGTCGGTGGACGTTATGTTTGAACCCGTTAAATTTTATGGTAACCTATCCGAAGGCATTGTACATCAGATTATGCATGGAATTAACAACGGCGAACTAAAGCCAGGTGATAAGTTGCCTCCTGAACGTGAAATGTGCACCATGTTTGCTGTGAGTAGGACAGTGATTCGGGACGCTCTAAAAATGTTGGTTGGGTTAGGTGTAGTTACGATCCGGCATGGTATGGGGGCTTATATTAACGAAGTGGATGGAGCGGAAGATGTTTCTCGATTAGCTTCTCTTCTTCATATTTCCCAGGGGACCATTGAAGAGCTATTTCAGGTCCGGGAGGTTTTAGAAAGCCAAGCCGTGATTTGGTGTACTCAGAACGCGAACGAGCAGGATCTTCGGGAACTCGAGCATATTGTTCGTAAAGGAAAAGAATTAGGGGATGCGGGTGAGTCAAAACTCGCATTACTTGATGCTGAATTTCACCTGAAGATTGCGGAGGCTGCAGGTAATCGGGTCCAGATGAGACTGATGATTAACCTGTTAGATCTACTCGGAGAAATTAGATCCAGAACGCTAAAGGTTCCAGGGCGGCAACGTTTATCCGTTCTGGATCATGAAACAATTGTTGAAGCGATTAATCAAAGAAATCCGGAATTAGCGCGTCAAAGAATGCTGAGTCACTTAGCGAATGTTAGAGAAGCCATTCAATCTGTGGCTCACGCTCATGAGGACTGGGATTAGGTTTAGAAAATACTCAAGAAAAAGATTTACTTATTTCTATTGGATGGATTGGAAATAGTAAATCTTTTTCTTTATTATCTGTTGACAAAAGTGAAATAAGGGGTTAGTATTTACCCATGGTCATACCACATACCACATACCACGTGTTGCATCGGAGTAAGAAATGGGAGAATAATACGTGAGGAGTGGTTAAATCTTAAACAAGGAGGATTATCATGAGCAGTCACAAATTTCTAGTTCACAATGATGGCGACTACGTAGGCGTTGCTATCCAAGACATTCAAGCTGGCGAAGAAGTACTAGGGGTTGAACTCCATAGTGGTAAGGAATATCACGTGAAGTCAAACCACGATATTCCGCTCGGTCACAAAATCGCACTCCAAGCGATTAAGAGCGGTGAAACTATCCTTAAATATGGTGAGAACATAGGAGTCGCAACCGCAGATGTTAAAATTGGCGATTGGGTACACACACATAACTTAAGAACTGCGAGGTGGGATTATGGAAACTAAGATTTTAGGATATAAGAGAGATAATGGTCGTATCGGCATCCGCAACCACGTGCTAATTATCCCAGTGGATGACTTATCCAACTCTTCTTGTTTGGCAGTAGAACATAATATAGCAGGAACCTTGGCAATTCCCCATCCTTATGGACGCCTTCAATTTGGTGCTGATCTAGAGTTGCACTTCAAAACCTTAATTGGTGCTGGACGCAACCCGAACGTTGCAGCTGTCGTCATCATCGGAATCGAACCGAACTGGGCTAAGCTAATTGCCGATGGAATTGCTGAGACGGGCAAACCTGTAGCGTATTTCGGTATCGAAGGTTATGGCGACCTGAAAACGATCGAAAGAGCTTCCCGTAAAGCTCACGAGTTCGTTCAATATGCTACTTCCTTAGAAAAAGTAGAGTGTGACCTCAAAGATCTCGTAGTCAGCTTCAAATGCGGTGAGTCTGATACGACTACTGGCTTGGCTAGTAACCCAACAGCGGGAGTTGTCGGAGATCGCTTAGTTGAAATGGGTGGTACCGTAATCTTTGGTGAGACCCCGGAAACAACGGGTGCTGAGCACATTCTTGCCAAACACTTCGCAACTCCTGAACTCGGAGCGCAATTTCTTAAGATTCATAAAGACTATATGGATCTCATCGAATCCAAAGGTGCCGACCTTTTGGGAACTCAGCCGACTCAAGGTAATATTGCCGGTGGTTTAACGACTATCGAGGAAAAAGCGCTGGGCAATATCACAAAAGCAGGAAAGACTCCGATCATCGGAGTACTTGCTCCCTGTGAAGAGCCGACTGCACCAGGACGCTATTTCATGGATAGTTCCTCAGCAGCTGCTGAGTGCATCACGGTTATGATGGCTGCTGGCGCAACCTTACACATCTTTATCACAGGACAAGGTAATATCGTTGGGAATCCCATCGAGCCCGTGATCAAGATGTCCGCTAATCCGAATACTTGCACCAATATGTCTGAGCATATCGATGTGAACATTAGTGGTGTACTGTCTCGTGAAATAAACATGGAACAAGCAGCTGATAAAGTAATGGAGTGTGTCATAAAAACTGCACGCGGTCGCTTGACGGATGCAGAAGCCTTGAACCATAAAGAATTCGTTCTAACTCGTCTCTATCCAAGCGCGTAAATGATGCTTTTCTAAACTGAGGTTTATTTCATTCGCTGTGGATCAAATGCTCACTGTTTAAGTTCTGGGGGTTTAAGATTTAATGGAGTAATTATTAAATCTTAAACCCTTTTCTCAATGATAGTCATATTCTTAGAAAAGCAAGTAAATAAAACCTACATATGGGAAAGGAAGGGATGGGATGAGTCAACGTTACTCTCCTCAAACGCTGGAAGACTTTTGTCAAGCTCTTTTGATCGCGACCAGGGTCCCGGAGGATGAAGCAAAGATCGTTTCCTCTGTTCTCGTGGATACGAGCTTGGATGGGATCGATACGCATGGAATCAGTCGGTTGCCCATTTATCTATCTCGCTTGATGAATGGGCGCATTAATCCCAAGCCATTGATTCAAAGGAAAATGAACGGTGCAGTCGCCAGTGTGGATGGAGATAACGGCCTGGGTCAACTGGTTGCTTATCGATCTATGGAAGTGGCGATTGACTTAGCTAAGGAGTTCGGGATCGGTTTCGTCACGGTTAAAAATAGCAATCATTTTGGAGCGGCTTCGACGTATTGCAAAATGGCTGCCAACCAGCAAATGATTGGACAAGCCTATACGAATTCACCCTGTGGTATTCCCCCATGGGGAGGGATAAGTCCCTATTTTGGAACTAATCCAATTTCCTACGGATTCCCTAATGGGGAAGAGCCAGTTATCGTCGATATGTCTTCTTCAACGGTTGCCCGTGGAAATATTATTATCGCGGCGAAAGAAGGTCGTTCTATACCTGAGGGATGGGCTATTGATAAGGAAGGAAAACCGACAACGGATGCCAAAGCAGCCCTGCAAGGTGCAGTTTTACCGGTTGGTGGGGCGAAAGGTTATGCTCTAGCATTGGCAGCCGAAATCATGTCAGGGATCATTAGCGGTTCGGCTTATGGAACTCATGTGGGATGGATTTATGATGATGCTCTTGATCCGGTGAATATTGGACATAGCTTTTTCGCGCTGGATATCTCTCGACTCATGCCTGTGGTGGACTATACTCAAAGAATGAGTGACATGATCGGGGAAATTAAAAAAATCCCGAGGGCTGAGGAAGTCGACGCCATCCGGATTCCAGGTGAACGGCGTCAGTCCATTGCCGAGGAACGCCAAAAGAATGGAATCCCTGTCAATGATGGATTGCTTCAAGAACTCAATGAACTCGCTGGAAAATTCGGCCTTCCATCCTTGAATAAATAAAACAATTAAAAAGGAGGAGTGTAAATTGTCATTCAAAGTGGCTTTGGTAGTTGATCCTGATAGGGACAATGTAGCCACAATTCTCCGCAAAGGGGTTGAAATTGGCGAGGCCATTGTGTTTTCTGTAGGAAAGAAAGAGTTTCAAATCGCTGTCAGGTCTGATATTCCATACGGTCATAAGCTTGCCATCAGTCCCATAAAAACAGGGGAGGCAGTCATAAAATATGGTACAGTAATTGGAAAAGCTACGGTAAATATCGAAATTGGCGAACACGTTCACGTCCACAATATTGATAGTTTCCGTGGACGAGGAGACTTAGTTACGGAGAGAGGAGTTGTCCAAAATGGCGAACTTTAGAGGATACATTCGACCGGACGGCTCTGTAGGTATTCGGAATTATACTTTAATTCTCTCTGCGACTATTTATGCCAATAGTGTCGTCGAAAGAATAGCCAACTCGATTTTAGGTGCGGTACCGATTACTCACCATTTGGGTCGAGCTCAAACAAAATCAGATAGTAAGCAGACCTTTGAGATTTTGTGCTCCATGGGTAAACATCCGAATGTTGGCGGAGTAGTTATAGTTGACCACTTCAGAGAAGACCTTTGTAATGTTGACGACCTCGGTCATGAAATTTCTAAAACAGGTAAACTGGTAGCCACAGTTAATATAAGGGACAGCGGCGGAGCAGTAAAGGCAGTTGCCGAAGGCACTCTTAAAGCTATGGAAATAACTCGACAGATTTCTACATGCGAAAGAGAAGAAGTTTCGATTGCAGAGTTCCTCCTCGGCTTAAATTGTGGAACTTCGGATACAACATCGGGATTATCGTCAAATCCGGCTTTAGGTTTTTGCTCGGATCGTATCATCCGAGCAGGGGGTAGGTCTATTCTTGCTGAACTGCCAGAACTTATGGGGGCTGAGGAGTGGTTGGCTTCAAAAGCTGTTAATTCAGATGTAGCGGACAAAATTTGGCATCAAATTCGTGGTTACGAGGAGCGTATTTTAGCTACAGGGGAAGATATACGGGGCTCTCAGCCTACTGCAGATAATATACTGGGTGGATTAAGCACAATCGAGGAAAAGTCGCTTGGAGGTGCCAAGAAAAGCGGTTTCGCTTTAATTCAAGATGTTATTGGTCTTGGTGAAACTCCAGGAAAAATTCCAGGAGTCTATCTCATGTATACTCCTGGACATGGCAGTGAATCTATTACTGCAATTGCTGCGGCGGGCGCACAAGCTCTTGTTTTCTCTACCGGTGGCGGGCATACGATTGCTCATCCCATTATGCCTACAATCAAAGTGACTGGTAACGCCACGTCTTATGGTTTGATGGAGGACACCGTTGATATCGATCTATCCGGGATTCTAGAAGGGGATCTATCGTTGGAAGAGGCCGGGGACATGATCTATGATGAACTTGTAGAGGTGCTCTCAGGCAAACTTACAAAAAGTGAGATTCTGAAGGAAGCGACAGGCTTTGCTATACACAGAGTTGGGTTAAGCATCTAAATTGATTCTGTAATAAATTAAATAGGGGGAAGAGTTAATGAAAAAACACCTTCGTAAATTTACAGTATTGTTAACAACCGTTTCATTATTGTCATTTGGACTTATAGGGTGCGGATCACAATCTAGTTCTCCTGGAACCGAAAAAAAGCAGATCGTCTTAAAAGTTGGACACGTGATGCCTGACAGTCACCACTTCCAGAAAGGATTAGAAAAGTTTGCTGAACTTGCTGCTCAGAAAACAAATAACCAAGTTAAGGTTGAGATTTTCGCTAGTGGTGCTCTAGGCGGTACACGCGAAAGGGTTGAGGCTGTTAAAGCTGGTACTGGAGATATGGAACTAAGTGGTACAACTCAATTGGCAGCCTTTATTCCTCAATATTACGTTATGGACATGCCCTTCTTGTTTAAGAGCTATGAGCATGTCGATGCAGTGCTTGATGGTAAAATTGGAAAAGATATGGCTATATTGGCTGAGAAGCAAGGTTTTAAGGTTCTTGGTTGGGCCGAAAACGGATTCCGTGATGTTTTCAATAAATACCGTCCTGTTAACACTGTTGAAGACCTCAAGGGTTTAAAACTAAGAGTATTTCCTAACCAAGTGTATGTAGGTACTTTTAAGGCACTCGGAGCAATGCCCATGACAACTGACTGGGGTGAACTCTATACAGCTCTTTCACAAGGTAGTGTTGATGGAGCTGAAGCTGCAGAAGCTCACTTCATGACTGGCAAGTTCTACGAAGCGAACCAAAAGTATTTCTCTTTGACTAAGCACATGTATGTGCCAATGGCACTTATTATGAACCTCGACAAATACAACAAACTCCCAGCTGATGTTCAAAAAGCAGTATTAGAAGCAGCCGACGAAGCAACTAAATTTCAGCGTAAGCTAGCTCGTGAAGAGTCCATTAAATATCAAGAAGAGATGGAGACTAAGGGAGTAAAAGTCAATGAAGTTGCTAACCTCGAACCCTTCATTAAAGCTACTGCTTCTGTCTACACCGAGTGGGAGCCGAAAATCGGAAAAGACTTAATTGATACTGTCCGTAATGCTGACCCCAAAAAGAAATAAACTTCTAGTTTCTAACTATGTTTGATATGCTTGCGACGGGGTAAAAACCCCGTCGCGTTTTATAAAACTTGGAGGTGCATAAGTTTGACAGTGTTAAGCAGGTTTTCTGATCAGTTATTTAGTGCTATAAAAGTTCTTCTTTTCGCCATAATCTTGGTTATGACAATCGCTGGCTTTCTACAGGTTGCTACCCGTTATCTTTTATCTACTCCTCTACCATGGTCGGAAGAATTAACCCGTTATTTATTCGTGTGGTTAACATTCTTTGGCAGTGCCGCTGCTGTCAAAAAAAAAGCTCATATTAACATGGAATTAATGTTAGATAAGTTGCCTCCAACTGGTAAGAAGATTATTCAACTAATTGCTGATGCAGCCTTCTTGGGTTTAAGTATATTCATAACTGTGTATGGCCTTAAACTATCAATCCAAAACTGGACACAAAAATCTGATGCAATGGGAATTCCAATGACTCTACCTTATTTGGCAATTCCTATTGGTGGGCTTATAATGGCATTTTTTATCTTTGAAATTATGCTGAGTCGAGTGTCCAAACAGCATAATTAAGGATGTCAACTTAAATACAGGAGGCTTACAAGTATGTTAACTGCGTTACTAATAATTTTTGTATTGGGTCTTGCTATTGGCGTTCCTGTAGCTGTGGCATTAATCCTAGGGGCTATGGGTGGGTTGGCTATTTCCGGAGTACCTCTAATGATAGTACCTCAGAAAATGTTCTCTGCAGTCGATGCATACTCTTTGCTTGCAATTCCGTTTTTTATATTGGCCGGTGCGCTTATGCAAACGGGTGGTATGGGTCAAAGACTCGTTCGTTTAGCTTCAGCTTTGGTTGGAACCTTGCCCGGCGGGTTAGCAATGGTTTCCGTCGTTGCGAGTATGTTCTTTGGTGCCTTGACAGGCTCCGCTCCCGCTACCACAGCGGCAGTTGGGGGAATTACAATCCCTGAAATGAATAAGAAAGGTTACGATCCCTGTTTTTCTGCTTCCCTTTTGGCAAGTGCAGGAATTCTTGGAGTACTTATTCCTCCGAGCATTCCATTGGTTCTTTACGGAGTAGCAACGAATACTTCAATCGCCAAACTTTTTGCTGCTGGAATAATGCCTGGAATAATTTTAGGTCTTGTCCTAATGGGCTACTCTTACTATACTTCGGTAAAGAACGGCTATAAAGGAGAAGGACGGGTATCTGCTAAAGAGCTGTGGAGTGCCTTCAAAGAGTCTCTATTAGCCTTGTTAATGCCAGTCATTATATTAGGAGGTATCTACGGAGGGTTCTTCACTCCTACGGAAGCAGCTGTAATAGCATCAGTTTACGCTTTTATCATTGGCGGATTGGTATATCGGGAAATTAAGTTGAAAGACCTTCCTGCCATTGGATATTCAGTCGCGGAAAGTACAGCAACTATCATGTTAGTCGTAGCCGCAGCCACTCTTTTTGGTTGGTTAATGACAAATGAGGGAATTCCAGTCATCCTCACTAAAGGTATTCTTAACATCTCCAGTAATCCATTTTTGATTTTGTTACTGCTAAACATTGTTTTCTTAGTGACAGGTATGTTTATGAATCAAGGGCCAGCAATCCTGATTTTAGCGCCTATAGTATTGCCGATTATCACAAAACTTGGCGTAGACCCAATCTTCTACGGAGCGATTATGACAATGGTTTTAAGTCTTGGACAAGTAACACCACCGGTTGCGCTATCCCTGTTCGTAGCCAGTAAGATAGCTGATATTCCGATCGAAAAGCTAGTCCCAAAATTAATGCCCATGTTAATAGTTATGGTTATTACTGCTTTGATTCTTACTTACCTACCAGGAGTAGTCATGTTTGTGCCAAATTTATTTGGAATGTAGCTAAATAATAAAGTCGAATGATGGGAAACGCCCTGAAAGGCTGCTTTAATACTCCGATAGGCGTCTAATTTGAGGTAAGACAGTCTAGTTGATTACCTTTTTAGGGTAGTCTGCTAGACTGTGTTGTATTTTATGGGGTTTTGCTAGCTAGGAATAATTGCGTAACCCAATCGTTGAGTGTTGAATTTTTGACCTAAGTACCAAACAATATGTTAACTTGGTATGATATAATACCATTGTTATACCGTTGGATTAATAGTAAGGTCGGTGGATGTTTATGTTTGAACCCCTTAAATTTTATGGTAATCTATCCGAAGGCATTGTAAATCAGATTATGCAAGTAATTAATAACGGCAACTTAAGCCAGGTGATAAGTTGCCTCCCGAACGTGAAATGTGCACCATGTTTGCTGTGAGTCGGACAGTGATTCGGGATGCTCTAAAAATGCTGGTTGGGTTAAGTGTAGTAACGATCCGGCATGGTATGGGAGCTTATATTAACGAAGTGGATGGAGCGGAAGATGTCTCGCGATTAGCTTCCCTACTTCATATCTCTAGTGGGACCATTGAAGAGCTATATCAGGTACGGGAGGTTGTAGAAAGTCAAGCAGTGATTTGGTGTACTCAGAACGCGAACGAGCAGGATATTCAGCAACTAAAGCATATTGTTCGTAAAGGAAAAGAATTAGGGGATGCGGGTGAGTCGAAACTCGCTTTACTTGATGCGGAATTTCACTTGAAGATCGTGGAGGCTACAGGTAATCGGGTCCTGATGAGACTGATGGTAAACCTATTAGATCTACTCGGAGAAAATAGAGCCAGAGTGCTAATGGTTCCAGGGCGGCAGCGTTTATCCGTTCTGGATCATGAATCAATTGTTGAAGCGATTAATCAAAGAGATCCGGACTTAGCACATCAAAGAATGCTGAGTCATTTAGCGAATGTTAAAGAAGCTATTCAATCTGTGGCCCATGCTCCTGAGGACTGGGATTAGGTTAAGAAAATACTCAAGGAAAAGATTTACTTATTTCTATTGGATGGATTGAAATAAGTAAATCTTTTTCTTGAGAGCTTGTTGACAAAAGTGAAAAAAAGGATTAGCATTTATTAATGGTCATACCACATACCACATGTTGCATCGAAGAAATGGGAGAACAATGCGTGAGGAGTGGTTGAGGGATGGAATTCCTGTTAATGAAGGGCTACTCCAAGAACATAACGAGCTCAGCGAGAAGTTTGGCCTTTCAATTCTTGAATAGTTAAAGATAATGATTTAGAAGGAGGAATATATGGGCCAGACCGTCAATATTTCGAAAACTCAAGGCATATTGAGTGGGCGGACGATTAAAATTCTTATTCCAATTTTGTTGGCTGCGCTCTTCTTTTTAATACCTGCTCCAAAGGGATTAGAAGTACAAGCTTGGGAATTATTTGGGATTTTTGCTGGTACAATTTTGATGCTGATTTTGCAAGGACTTCCAGAAGCGAGTGCTATTTTTGTCGGTGTGTCGGCTGCTGGTCTGATCGTCGTTCCAATTAAAGATATTTTAGTGGGATATACAGATTCCACTGTCTGGCTGATTGTGGCGGCTGTTATGATGAGCTTAGGGTTCAAAAAAAGTGGCTTAGCAAAACGTGTTGGACTCATTCTCATCAAAGCTTTTGGTAAAAGCAGTCTAGGACTAGGTTATGTTCTTGGGGTTACCGATCTCATGTTGGCACCGGTGATTCCGGCAGCCCCAGCTCGTGGGGGCGGTTTGGTATATCCCTTGACCCAAGGAATATTTGAGGTCGTCGGTTCCAAGCTAAACGAGAATCCCCGCCGGCTAGGCGCTTATCTAACGGTCCTCCTCTATATGATGGATATGGTGGCAGGAAGTTTGTTTCTGACGGGAATGGGTCCGAACCTCCTTTCCATGAAACTCGCTGCGCAGATTTTAGGAGTTGAAGTGAGCTGGGGTTTATGGACAATTGCAGCCCTTCCTGGTTTCCTCGTATTTATGCTCCTTCCTTATATAGTTTATAAAATGTATCCCCCTGAACTAACTTCTGTTGAATCGGTTCGGGAAATGGCTCGTGAACAACTTAAAACCTTGGGTTCAGTAACGATAAGGGAAATTATCGTCGGGTTAACCTTTTTACTGTCTCTGGTTTTATGGGCAACCAGTAGCAGGACAAATATTGATACGACGATTGTTGCGTTCCTCGGAGTCACCATCATGCTTCTAACCGATGTGATCCAATGGAAGGATATTGCTGATTCGAAGGAGACCTGGGGAATTCTGATCTGGTTCGGAGGAATTATTGGTTTATCGTCAGCACTTGCCAAACTTGGGTTCTTTAAATGGTTGACCATTGTGATGCAAGATGCCTTACCCCAGGGTATCGGGACGGGTACCACGTTTGTGATCATTGCCTTGGTGGCGATTATTCCACACTATGTTTTCCCGTCTCTCGTCGGTTATGTCGCCACCTTTGCACCAGTTATCTTCAGCTTCGTGGCAGTCACAGGGGCTCCAAAGTATCCGGCTGTGTTCCTGGTTGCTTTTCTCATGGTGATTTCTTCGACTCTTACGCATTATGGGAATGGATTAGGGCCTTTGCTGATGGGAACAGGTTATGTGGAAAAAACAACTTGGTGGAAGATAGGTTTTGTAGTGACCTCATTATCAGCTGTCGTCTATCTTACGATCGGCTTGGGGTATTGGAAACTTATTGGGTTATGGTAAATAATTCATAGAACATGGATTTGTTTGGAAAGGAATATTGATAATGAATAAATTAATTCAGGTATCAATTGAAGAAGATATTTTTCCAGTATATAGAGAAACCCCGATTGGACTTCTTTTGAATGAACAGTCTAAGGCAATGATGGAAACGAAACTTGAAGGAATAGCAGCAAAAGCTCTAAGTGAACCCAAGTTAGTGTTTACGTCATTAGCACATCATGTGACTAAGGAACTGATATGGGAAAGTATGGGGCATATTTCAAACGATACAGCTCCAGGTATTGATGGCATTGACGCAAAAACTGCAAAGAAAACCTTCAAAGTATGGGTTGATGAAATGATAGCGTCAATTCACAGGAAGAGCTACAAACCGCCGGCGGTACGCAGAGTATGGATACCGAAACCAGGAAAAGCCGAGAAAAGACCGATAGGTGTACCGTGTATTGCAGATAGAGCTTTGCAAAGAAGTGTAGCCAAAGTATTAAATGCGATATACGAACAAGATTTTCTCAACTGCTCTTTTGGAGGCAGGCCTGGTAGAAGTGCGCATAACGCACTTGCAAGCTTAAATGAAACAATAGGCTGCAAAAAGGTAAACTGGGTGTTTGAAGCTGATCTGAAGAATTTCTTTGGGAGTTTAAACCACGGATGGTTACTCAAATTTGTGGAACATAGAGTCGGAGATCAGAGGATAATAAACCTAATTAGAAGATGGCTGAAAGCAGGAGTAATAGAAGATGGAAATCTTGAGGTAAGCGAAGTTGGAACACCTCAGGGAGGCTCGATTAGTGTTCTCCTTAGCAACTTGTACCTACATTACGTTCTTGATTTGTGGTATGAAAAAGTAGTAAGACCCAAGATGAAAGGGGAAAGCTATCTAATCCGCTACATTGATGATTTCATGCTGTGTTTTCAATATAAAGAAGATGCAGATAGATTTCGTCAGGTCCTAGAGGAAAGACTAACAAAATTTTCATTACAGCTTGAGCCCAACAAGACCAGACTTGTAAGGTTTGGTAGGTTTGCACCTAGAGATATAAAAGGAGAAAAGCCAGAAACAATATACTTTCTCGGTTTTACTCACTATTGTACGATAACCAGAAGTGGAAAGTTCATGGTTGGAAGGAAAACGGAGAAAAGCAGATTAAAGCGAAGTCTTGCTAGAATCACTGACAAAATGAAAGAGATGCAACACTGGTCAATTAAGGAACAAGTATACAAAATTAATGAAATGCTCCGTGGACACTACAACTATTATGGAATGGGTGGAAACCTTAAATCCTTACAAAGAGTTCATCGCGTAGTTGAGAGGTACTGGTGGAGATTGCTATGCGGACGAAGCTGGAGAGGATATATTAGGTGGAATGTGTATGTTGAAATCCTAAAAAGTTTTCCGATATTGCGTCCAAGAATTCATATTCCACTAGTGAAAATGAAGCAACACGCAATGCTGTAAACCAATTTCTGAAGAGCCAGGTGCGGGAAATCTGCACGCCTGGTTCTGTTATCCCGATATCGGGATAACACCACTTATCCCGCAAAATGCGGCATCCCGACTAATTGTCATAAGCCCTCATATCAAGCCCTTCCTTCACAAAAATGGCGGGATAATATTTACTGGCTTAACCCATATAACTGCCTGATTAACGCCTCATCATCTTCCCACTCAAGATATGCAGTTTCGCCGGATAGCAACGGGTTCAATTTTGAAGTAGCTTTCATGATAGCCTCTTTTTTCATTTCAGTATCAGCATTCGCATAGATCAATGTCGATGAAATTTGTGCATGCCCGAGCCATTCAGCCAGCAAAACCATTGGCATCCCACTTTTATACAGGTGCATGCTACGAGAGTGACGAAACATGTGGCAATGAAGTGACTCTGGGACTTTTGGATTGACGTTATGCGCGGCGGTACCGTATTTCTTGACAAACTTTTCTGAGCAGTCTGGCGACATAGCAGATCGGTTCCCTTTTCGTTCGATGTAGAAAAGATGATTGCTAAAGGAAATTTCAGGGTGGAAGACATCAACATACTTTCTGAAATGATCAACGGTTTTGGGCATTACTGGCACCAAGCGCGTTTTCCCACCTTTCCCAGTAATGACAACGTAGGGCGATTTACCTTCGAAGTGGATGTCACTTAACCTGATATCTAGCAACTCTTGGTTTCTGGCTCCGGTATCATACATCAGTATCATAAAGAACAGATTTCGTAGCCCCTTCTTCTTTCTAGCATCTGGCTGCTCAAGTATAGTTTTCAACGCAGATTCACTGAAGAACTTAATGACGGCGGTCTTTGCCACCTTTTTCTGAGGGATAGTGCATAAATCATTAACGCATGCCTGAACACTAACATCCCTGACACCGGCATATTTAACGAAAGACCGGATACATGCAAGGCGATGGTTGCGTGTGGAAACACTGCAATGCCTTTCCTTTTCAAGATACTCCAGATAGCTCTCAACTGTCTCCCTGGAAAGATATTCGAAACTGAGTTTTCCCAGAGCGAAACCGTTTCTGTCGCAAATATAGCTCAACAATTGATTGAGACATTCACGGTACGACTTAATAGTATTGACGCTCACAGCCCTTTGATCTGGGAGATATACCGTCAGAAAGTCCCGTACTAATTTGAAGAAGCGGGTGCTTTTCTCATTCATCTTCGAACACCTCCGGGATCAAATCCGAGAAATGGCTCCAGTCGATAGCCGATGAACGAATGAGGTTTTCCGGTAAGAGGTGGATGTAGTATGCCGTATCCGAAAAATGAGTATGGCCCATAAATGCGCTTAGATAAGGGAGTTTTGCGAAAAGATCAGCACCTTCGTCCAACCATTTCATCATCATCGTCGTTGCATACCGATGCCTGAGATCATAAACAACGGCGGAAGCCTCATTACTGGTTGCGCGGGCTTTGTGCCAAATCATTCGAAACTGTCCGGAAAGCCAGCGCCGATTGTATGGCAAGCCGTTCGGAGATGGGAAAAAGTATGTGTTACCAGTGAAAATGTCGGCATTGGAAGTATGATAATCCTTGCACATCTGCAACACATCATCGGACATGGCGACATAACGCTCTTTGTGAGATTTGTTTTTTCGGACAAGCAAGATGCCTTTGTCGAAATCTATGTCGCAGCTTTGCAGTTCCCGTCCCTCGTTCGGACGCAAGCCGCAAAAAAAAATCAATCGCAATAATACAGGAAGAATCAGGTGCCGGTTAGGGGAGCATTTATTAGGCAATAGATCGTCGCACTCCTTGAAAATGCTCTGTAATTCCTTGTCAGTAAAAATATACGGCGTCCGTGTCTCTGGCCTTGGGAGAAAACTCGATGGGATCACATAGCAATCAATACCGATTGCAGATAGGTATTTAAGCAACTCCCGAACTGATTGAATCCTTCTTCTCGCGCTGGTCTGGGATTCGCTTTCCCAGCGTGAACACCAACTTAAGACTATTTCTTCTTTGAGATCGGACACGTCTAATTGCTTCGTCACTATATAATTACAAAAACGCATCAGGTCGTACTCGTAAGATTTTCTGGAATATCCTATGGATTCTTTGTAGAGGAGCATAGCCTCAATATATTCGTTGAACGTCTTCATCGTTTGAGCCCTCCCCGACAGAGTCGAACCCCAATGCGCATTCGCGCAAGCCCTCAATATCCAGAGAAATATACGGTTTAGTCGCGTGAGTGTTTTGATGACCAAGTATCTGTGCAATCGTTGTTATGGGCACGCCTTCCATTGTCATTTGGGTGCCAAGCATCCTCCGAATGCCATGCATCGTTTTTCCATCACCAAGCGTATGTGATACTCCCGCTGCCTTCATCCGTCGGCGCAAGACACATGCTACCGAGACGCCATCCTTAAATCCTTGAAAAGGCGCAAGGCTTCTTAAAAATATCTCCGGGGATTTCGATTCCGGACGACTATTAAGAATGTAGTCGGCCAAGGCGGTTCCAACGCCCCTTTGCAGCGGAAGGTTGACAGGCGCTTGGGTTTTCCCCTGAACTATATGAATCTCGCTTTTTCGCCAGTCAATATCTGAACGTTTGATTTTCGCTATATCCCCAGCCCGCATACCACTGCTTGCAGCCAACAGCAAAATGGCATAGTCGCGTTTGCCGATTGCCGTGCTTAGGTCAATTGACTTTATGACTAATCCCAAATCATCTTGGGGCATACACGGATATATTTTTCCTTCTCTTGCTCTCGGTGCCATAAGTAAGCCTGCGTATGGAAGACCGGATAGTCCCGATCCAGTAAGATATCGATTTAATTTGCGAAGAGCGCCGACAACATCATCCATGCTTTTTGCGCGTGACTGGGAAACATCGCTCAGAAACATCTGTACATGCTCTGACTCAATTTGAGAAATGTTGTTGATGTCAAAACTGGCAAGCAGCAACAGAAAACGCCTAACTATGTACAGCGTATCGCGGCTTCGCATCTCCATGCGGACTGCATCGGCGAGACCGTTGATAATATGCTCAAAGCTTTCCGGTAAAACGGGGATACTTTTGCTAACTGGTCCTTTCCAGACGAAATTGCCTGTCTCATACACCTCTCGCAGTATTCTGGTACCTCGAGTGCGGAGGTTATATACATTCCGTGAAATCGCCCCTGTCTTCAGATTCTCCTGATAGCGTTGATCTAGCTCGTTCAGCAAATCTGCACTGTAATATACCTCCTGCTTTTCCTTGAAGAATTCGGAGATCGGTTTGAAACTACGAGATGCGACTACATCAAGTGTAGATTTTGCTAATCCTACTTCCTTTTCTAAGATTGCCAATGTCTGTTGGATGATTCCAAAAATCGTATTGTCTTCCATGTAAGCCTCCTATTGAATTTAGTGAATTCAATATACAGCATAATGAAAGAAATATTATCCCGCCATTTTTGTGAAGGAAGGGCTTGATATGAGGGCTTATGACAATTAGTCGGGATGCCGCATTTTGCGGGATAAGTTCTGTGGGGGTCTGGACTGCGAATTGCGCAGTCCTTCTACCCGGAAAGTGGAGTCTGAAGGGCTTGAGGAGAAGTACCAGGCCGTAGTGAAAAGGGGCCACCCGAATTGCGAACCGGTCGGCCAAAGATGGGGCAAGTGGTCTTCTGTCAAGATTTCGGACAGGTTAAAAGTAGAAATAATCCCAGTTTATCAATTTAACACACTAAAGTATTTTCAAAATTATAGGGTGACATCATGCCACAATGTTCATGAATTCTAACGGTGTTATAAAAAGCTTCAATATACTCAAAGACTAATTCCTGAGCGTGTTTAGTGTTTTTAATCACATAACGGTTGAGCCATTCTCGCTTAATTAAAGCATGGAAGGCTTCTATACATGCATTGTCCCATGGGGTTCCCTTCTTTGAGTAACTGTGAATAAAATGGGCTGCTGGAGTAGCCTCTAAATAGCTTTTAGATACAAATTGAACTCCTCTGTCGCTATGGATTACTATAGGCTGACTAATCTTTCGATTCATTTTAGCTTTTTCAATGGCCTTTAATACATGTTCTGTGGATAAACTATCCGATACCTGCCAGCCTATGATTTTCCTGGAAAACAGATCCATCACACTCGTCAGATAGGCAAATCCAGATAGGGTGTAAACATAGGTTATATCCGTTACCCAAACAGTGTTGGCTGCCTTCGGATTAAAGTCTCTATTAAGAATGTTTTTAAGCTTGTTATCGAACTCGGGATCTATGGTTGTTCTAGTGTAGGGACGTACCCAGATGGCTTTTATTCCTTCTTCTCTCATGTAGTTACCGACGGTCTTCTCTGCGATTACATGCCCCCTTGATTGAAGGATTGATGTTATTTTTGGGGCTCCATATATTTGATGAGATTCATTATAAATCTCTACAATTTCAGCTTTGATTTTTTGCTTCCTTATTTCCTGATCGGATGGAGTTCGTTTGACCCAACTATAATATCCCGATGAAGAAACGCCCAATAATTTGAGCACACTGTTAACAGAAATCTTGCGCTCCTTCGATGCTAGTCTTGTTGCTAAATAAATTGATTCTGTTAGTTGTTCAGTATGCTTATAGCCTTTTTTAAGATGTCCAGCGCATCCTTTGAATCTTTTAATTCCTTCTTTAAGCGAGTAATCTCTTTTTCGGCGTCTGAGCTATGATTGCCCGATCCTCTGTGATTAACAGTACCATGATTTGTTTGAGCACTTGACACCCACTTACTTAAGGCTGACTTGCTAACTTTAAGATCTCCTGCTACTTGTTCTAGGCTTTTGCCAGATGAATGATAATACTCTACAGCATCCTGCTTGAATTCAGCACTATATTGTTTTTTATGTTTTCCCATTAAACAGTACCCCCTAGTTCAGTTATTTTAATTTTATAATAAACCAGGGAAAATCTCTATTTCAGTTGTCCTATTTCTATTCTAGCATCACAAGGTCGAGCCTGCACTATGGAGGCGAAGGCATTTCAGTCCACCCATCGAACCAAGGTGTGTGCGGGCGGCATGGTATGGAAGATGGCGTAGCGACCCACGGAGACCTCGTATTATCTGAGTGTGAACACCGTCATGGGCCGGTGTATAAAGTAGCCAAGGTGGAGATCGTTGTGCGTGTTCACCTCAGTCAGACAAGCACAGCAACTCAGTAAGGCTTTCTATAAGGCAACCCCGAAGTGAAAGTCAACGTGGTGCGAGGAGTCGGAGAGCCGAGTAGTACTTTAACTAACGAACAACAGAAACGTTAGGATCACTTGTCGTGTACAGGTGGCTTCGTTTTAGCTCAAAAGGCTAAGACGAAGGGGAAGGCGGCTCGCTTTATGGAACCAGAAGCCGAAGCGGAAATTCGTGAGTAAGCGGCAAGGAACGGAAAGTTCCCTATGTGAAAGACCCCGAACTTGCAGGCGGAGGAGACGAAAGCCATGAAGGAAGATGGTACAGCCAAAAAGGTTCATTCACTGATTGATAAGGTGTATCAACCGACAAACTTAAGAATGGCATGGGACATGGTTAAAGCGAATAAAGGTAGTGGCGGAATAGACAACGTCGGAATAATCGACTTTGATAAGGTAGCTGATGAGGAACTCCTAAAGCTACATAACGAATTAAAGAACGATACCTACAAGCCTATGCCCGTTCGGCGAGTCTATATCCCCAAACGTAATAAGCCGAATGAGAAGAGGCCTTTAGGAATACCGACGGTAAGTTCATAATGCACCCTCCTCAATAATGTTTTGGAAAGAGGCCAAACGTCTAGTCTAGTTCCTGACTTTTTGGCCTCTAATATTGATGATTTTGGTCGAAGTATCAGCGTATGTCCTTAATTCTTTTTCGGTAGTTTCGTCAATTATTATCCGGTATGGACACCCTGGTCCTTTTCGTTTACCCTGAATTTTGTCGGTTTCAAGCCAGTAGTAGACAACTCCAGGGCTAACGTTGAATTTGGAGGCTACATCTTTAACAGTAAGTTCATTACTCTGTTTAACAAACCCAGGAATTTTGTAACGATACCTTAGCCAGGCAATAGAACTTTCTGTAAATGTGCGTCCTTCCGGAGTACGGTATCCTTTCTTGTTGAAATGGTCCGCAATTTCGACACTCGACATCGTTTTAGATAGTTCTCTGACAAGTTTTACCGTATCGGGAACGTGCTTGCGGGTGATTGATGGAGGTAAGGATTTCTTTGTGTGAATTAGTTCGCTGTGTCGGCTGCGCCAACGTATGCCTAAATGTACATCTGGGTCAAGAGGTTGGCAAGTGACTGTAACATCTTCAATTAAGAGTCGGACGAGCCGTTTTCTATCCTTCATAGTGGTCGTCGGAGCGTTCCAAATGCAAGGAATATCCTCGGCTAAGCGCAGGATCATGTGACGATCTTCGTTCGTTGGGGACCATGCTCGCTTTGTTTTATAGTTTTCGTATTCCTCCTTTAACTGGCCCAAAGCCAGTAGCTTTTCGTTCCATTTAGCTTCTAACGTGCGTACCACTAGACGGTTTTCTGGCTCAGATAAATCATATTGGCGGTAAGCTCGCTCTACTTCAAATTGGGATTGTTCCAAAGCCAGTTGCCAACTCTTGTTGGCAGTATTATCTTCGCTAATGAGCTTATCCAGAGAAAGCAGAGCTAGTTCTAGTTCCGCAGGTTGAAGAATTTCCATGATCCTTTTGGCAACAGCCTGATCAAGGGGTTCAGCTCTAATCGACGAACAGGTGCAGGCTTTACCGAGTTCCCAACGCTGTTTGCATTCGTAACGAGGTTCAATACCACCATTGCCAGTATAGCGAACGGTCATGTGCCTTCCGCATTTAGCACAAATAAGTAGACCTTGTAATAGGGCGCTGCCTTCCCGAGCCGCGCCACTTACCTCTGAATTTGTGCGGTTTCGTTGTAGTTGAAGTAAATTCTCCTCATACTGGGTCCAGGAAATATAGCCCGGATGGTGATCGTGAATGAGCACTTCCCATTGATCCCTTGGTAGACGCACCATATGGGTTTTAAAGGAACCTTGGTTATCCAGCCTCTTGCGGTATTTATAGCGGCCAAAACAATAAGCCCCGGTATACGCGGGGTTAGACAGAACACCGAGCACCCGGGAATGAGTTAAAGTGCCCCAAATCAGTTTGCCGGCCCAAACACCGCCATAGGCTCGTTTGGGAAACTGCAACCCGTTGGTAGCAAAGAATTTAACCACACCATAGGCACAACCGGAAGCTTGGAACGAGGTAAAAACATGCCGAACAGCAGTTTGAACAGCTTCATCAGGGTCCAAAGACGTACTACCATCAAAATCGAAACAATAGCCAACCGGCAAAGGAAAATGCAACTCCCCCTTATGCGCTTTATTCTTCTTACCGCCCATCAGACGGGCGCGCAAAAAGTGCAGTTCAGCTTCACTCATGGTTCCCTTAAAGCCTAAAATGAGGCGGTCATTAAATTCATTCAAGTCATAGAAGCCATCTTCGTCGATGACGATGGTATCGTAAAGCGCACAGATCTCGAGCAGTTGAAGTAAATCTGCCGAAGAACGGGCCAAGCGGGAGACCTCCAAGCCGAAGATTGCTCCCACCTGTCCCAAAGAAACCTGACCAACCAAACGCTGAAACCCCTGGCGGTTGGACTTGTGGGCACCAGAGATGCCTAAGTCCTCGTCGATGACTTGAACCAAATTCTCGCTCCAGCCCAGATTCAATGCTTTCTCCCGTAGCGCATACTGGCGCTCGGTACTCTCCTTGTGAAACCGGACTTGAGCAAGCGTCGACTGACGGATGTACACAATGGCTGTCCGGTTCAGATGAATCGATTTCACGATCGACACTGATGACATTGTCTAGATCTCCCTCCTCATGCATTGCCACCAGAAAGGAGCGAAGAATTGATGAAAAAACGCAAACCATTTCTTCGACACGATCACCTACTAAGCTAGCCAGAACTGATTCTTAAGCCGACCAAGATGAAGAGATGGCGGCTTGAGACATACTTATTCACTCCTCTCTATGTCGCATAGCTAGTCCTGAACACGTCGTTGTAAGAGTTCCAGATTAATTTCTGCTAGTTCCACTAAGATGTCTTGGGTACGGTGGAAATTATCTAGGCGTTGTTGAACCCAGGGCTCCCAACTAGTCGGCACATAGATCAGTCGAGTTTTTCCTTCGTGCAAACTGGATAAATAGAGACTGGGATGGCCCTGACCAGATGCACAGCGGCAGTTCGATTTACCACACTTGACATAACGGGTAATTAAAGAACCACGAATGACTTGATCAAGGGGTGGTAAGGAATCGGTTAACTCTCGGCGCCGTGCAGCTAGTAGAACGGTAGAAATGGATTTTAAAGGTTTCTTAACAGTATCCATGCTAATAAGATTTTACCTCCTGCTCCTAAATATGTCAATAGTCTATCTATTTCGACGGAGAAAGAGTTTTATCTTTTAGTTTAGAAATTAAATTGAGTAAATCTCTAAGGACAAAAGCATCCAAAGGAAAGTTCTTATCTGAAGGGTTTACGGAAAGGGGGTCATGATCGGTCCAAGATTCGGGCACACTAAGCGATCCGCTTTCTGTGGCTAGAGAATATAAGCGGATCCCGTTAACCTTACGGATTTGTAGAATCTTAAAAGTTTCTCCCTTCAATGGATGAAACGGATGAGTAATAGTTAGTAATCCCAAATCCTTATTGTGACCATGTGCAGTCTGTTGTGACCGTCCCCACAGTTGTGGATAGAGCCCTGCAACGCAGTACTGCCGAAGTATTATCCGCAATATATGAGCAAGATTTCCTTAACTGTTCATTCGGAGGAAGGCCAGGGCGAGGTGCGCATAATGCCCTTGCAACCCTAAATGAAATAATTGCCGGAGAAAAAGTCAGTTGGGTACTGGAAGCAGACCTCCGAGGATTCTTCGGTAGTCTGGACCACCAATGGATGTTGGATTTTGACCAGCATAGGGTGGGAGACCCGAGAATTATTTCAATGATAAACAGATGGCTGAAAGCCGGAGTTATGGAAAACGGAAAAATACAGACGAGCGAAGTCGGAACTCCTCAAGGTGGCTCAATTAGCGTCTTGCTGAGCAATGTTTACCTACATTATGTACTTGACCTGTGGTTTGAAAAGGTAGTGAAGCCAAGACTAAAAGGTGAAGCATACCTGATTAGGTATATTGATGACTTTATAGTCTGCTTTCAATACCGTTCAGATGCTAATCGTTTTCATGAAACACTGAAGAAAAGGCTGGAGAAATTTGCTTTAACTCTGGAACCGAGCAAAACGCGCCTAGTCGAGTTTGGACGCTTTGCAA